>CAZGSW010000184.1:0-8588 GCA_964528635.1 uncultured Rhodoplanes sp.
TGCAGCCGCGGATCAACCGGTCGATCTGCTCCCACGGCTTGCCCCAGTCGATCCTTGCGTTCTCCGGGGTGCAGCGGCCCTCGTAGGTGGCCTTCGCTTCATCCTGCTTGATGCGCGGCGCCTTGCCGGCCTTCACCAGGTCGACGCCCTCGAGCATCGCGTCCACGCCCATCGGGAACAGGCGGTCGAAATAGACCGTGCCCAGCGTGTCGGTGTCGCTGATCGGTGTCTTCTTCTGAATGAGGACATCGCCGGTATCGAGCCCGTTGTCCGGCCAGAAAATCGAAAGTCCGGTTTCCTTCTCGCCCTTGATGATCGGCCAGTTGATGGCGCTGGCGCCGCGATACGCAGGGAGCAGGGACGGGTGGTACTGGATCGACCCGTGGGTCGGGATGTTGAGGAAGTCTTCCGGGACGAACAGCGTGACGAACGCCATAACCTGGAGATCCGGCTTGAGAGCCTTGAACTCCTCCCAGACCTTGGGATCCTTGTAGGACGGCGGCTGATACACCGGCAGGTTCGCGGCCTGGGCCGCTTCCTTCAACGGATCGGCCTTGGCGCCCGGCTTCTCCGGCGCAACATAAACGGCGATGACGTCCTCGCCGCGCTTGAGCAGCGCCTCCAGCACGGCCTTGCCGAACGCCTGCTGGCCGTGAACCACGATACGCATTCAACTCCCCCTCTACCCTCGTGTCCCGGGCGAGCGAAGCGAGACCCGGGACCCAGCTTTCTTGCTTCCAACCGGGGTCCCGGATCAGCGGTGCACCGCTTCGCGCTGCACCGCGTCCGGGACACGACAGCCCTACGCCGCCTCCGCCTTGGCCGGCTTCTCCGGCGGCGTGATCGCGCCGGACGCCTTGATCTCTGCAAGCTCCTTGGCCGAGTAGCCAAGCACCTTGGACAGGATTTCCTCTGTGTGTTCGCCAAGCAGCGGCGAACGCTTCACCTCGGTGATGGAGTCGGAGAACTTCACCGGATTGCCGACGGTGAGGTACTTGCCGCGGCCCGGGTGGTCGACCTCGACCACGGTGCCGGTGTCGCGGAGCGAGTCTTCCTCCGCGATCTCCTTCATCGACAGGATCGGGCCGACCGGGATGTCCTTCTCGTTGCACTTCGCCATGACCTCGAACTTGGTCATGGTCATGGTCCACTGCTCGATGGTGTCGAAGATGTGACGCAGCCGCGGCAGCCGGGCCGGCGGCGTGGCGTAGTCGGGATCGGTCTTCCATTCCGGCTTGCCGATCAGGTCGCAGATGGCGCCCCAGACCGGCGCCTGGGTGATGAAGTAGATGTAGGCATCGGGATCGCTCTCCCAGCCCTTGCACTTCAAAATCCAGCCCGGCTGACCGCCGCCGGAGTCGTTGCCGGCGCGCGGCGTCGCCTTGCCGAACGGAATGCCCTCGCCGTACTGGCTGTATTCCGTGAGCGGACCGTGCGCGAGGCGCTGCTGATCGCGCAGCTTGACGCGCGCGAGGTTGAGCACGCCGTCCTGCATCGCGCACAGCACCTTCTGGCCGCGGCCGGTGCGGGTGCGCTGGTAGAGCGCGCACACGATACCCCAGGCGAGATGCAACCCGGTGCCGCTGTCGCCGATCTGGGCGCCGGTGACGAGCGGCGGACCGTCGCGGAAGCCCGTCGTCGACGCCGCACCGCCGGCGCACTGCGCGACGTTCTCATAGACCTTGCAGTCCTCGTAGGGGCCGGGGCCGAAGCCCTTCACCGACGCCACGATCATGCGCGGATTGGTCTTGTGGATGTAGTCCCAGGTCAGGCCCATGCGGTCGAGCGCGCCGGGCGCGAAGTTCTCGACCAGCACGTCGCAGTGCTTGATCAGCCGCTCGAGGATTTCCTTGCCTTTCGGATTCTTGCTGTCGATCGTGATCGAGCGCTTGTTGCCGTTGAGCATCGTGAAATAGAGCGAGTCCTGGCCCTTCACGTCGCGGAGCTGGGTGCGGGTGATGTCGCCGACGCCGGGACGCTCGACCTTGATGCAGTCGGCGCCCATGTAGGCCAGAAGCTGCGTGCAGGTCGGGCCCGACTGGACGTGGGTGAAGTCGAGGATCTTCACGCCGTCGAGCGCCCGTCCGGCCTGGCCCCATGGTTTGCTGGAAGGCCGCGGCAAGCCGTTCCCGGCCGCCTTCTTCGCGGCGGGCTTCTTCGACTTCAGCTTCATGACCTTCTTCGACGCGGCCCTGGATTTGGCCTTCGTCTTGGACTTTGCCGGCCTGGCTTTTGCCGGCTTGGACTTCTTGCGGACTGCCATTTTCGTCTCCTACCTGTCCCCGCTCATGCCCGCGGAAGCGGGCACCCAGTTCTTCTTGCGCTGGGTCCCCGCTTTCGCGGGGACGAACGGATCGATGCTGTTGCCCCTGATTGCCGTTGAGCCGATGAGCTACGCCTTCTTCTTCAGCGCGCTCTGCGGATTGAGATTGCCGATGCGGCCGCTCTCGCTGCCGGCCTTGGGATCGATGACCGCGTTGATCAGCGTCGGCTTGCCGGAGTCCATCGCCTCGTTGACGGCGCGCCGAAGCTCGTCCGGCGACGTCGCGTTGATGCCGACGCCGCCGAATGCCTCCATCATCCTGTCGTAGCGCGCGCCCTTGACGAAAACGGTGGTGGCCGGGTCGGAGCTGGCGCTGTTGACGTCGGTGCCGCGGTAGATGCCGTCGTTGTTGAAGATGACGACGCAGACCGGCAACTGGTACCGGCAGATCGTCTCGACCTCCATGCCGGAAAAGCCGAACGCCGAGTCGCCTTCGATGCAGAGCACCGGCTTGCCGGTCTCCACCGCCGCGGCGATGGCGTAGCCCATGCCGATGCCCATCACGCCCCAGGTGCCGACGTCGATGCGCTTGCGCGGCTGATACACGTCGATGATGCCGCGGGCGAGGTCGAGCGTGTTGGCGCCCTCGTTGACCAGGATGGCGTCGGGCCGCTCCTTGACGACGGTGCGCAGCACGCCGAGCGCGCCGTGGTAGTCCATCGGCACGTTGTTGTTCATCAGCCGCGGCGCCATCTTGGCGACGTTCTCGTCGCGCTTCGATGTCACGGTCTTGACCCAGTCCGCCGGCGCGGACGGCCATGAGCCCATCGCCGCCAGCATCGCGGACACGCAGGAGCCGATATCGCCGACCACCGGGGCCACGATCTCGACGTTGGAGTCCATCTCCTTCGGCTCGATGTCGATCTGGATGAATTTCTTCGGCTCCGTGCCCCAGGCCTTGCCCTTGCCGTGCGACAGGAGCCAGTTGAGGCGGGCGCCGATCAGCATCACGACGTCGGACTGAGCCAGCACGGTGGAACGCGCGGCGCCGGCGCACTGCGGATGCGTATCGGGCAACAGTCCCTTGCCCATGCTCATCGGCAGGAACGGCACGCCGGACTTTTCGACGAACGATCGGATCGCATCGTCAGCCTGGGCATAGGCCGCGCCCTTGCCGAGGATGATCAGCGGACGCTTCGCGCCCTTGAGCACGTCCAGCGCCCGTTTCACGGCTTCCGGGGCGGGGATCTGCGCCGGAGCCGCATCGATGACCTTGACGAGCGATTTGCGGCCGGCCTCCGCATCCATCACCTGCCCGAACAGCTTGGCCGGCAAGTCCAGATAGACGCCGCCGGGACGGCCCGACACGGCAGCCCGGATCGCACGCGCGATGCCGATCCCGATGTCCTGGGCGTGCAGAATGCGATAGGCCGCCTTGCAAAGCGGCTTTGCAATCGCAAGCTGGTCCATCTCCTCATAGTCGCCCTGCTGAAGGTCGACGATTTCGCGCTCCGACGAACCGGAAATGAGAATCATCGGGAAGCAATTGGTGGTCGCGTGCGCAAGTGCGGTCAGACCGTTGAGAAATCCCGGCGCCGACACCGTAAAGCAAATGCCCGGCTGCCTGGTCAGGAAGCCTGCAATCGACGCCGCATAGCCGGCGTTCTGCTCATGGCGGAAAGACAGCACACGAATGCCGGAGGCCTGCGACATCCTCAGGAAGTCGGTGATCGGGATCCCCGGAACCGCGTAGATCGTCTTGACGTCGTTGAGCTTGAGCGCATCGATGATGAGATTGAACCCATCCGTCAACTCGCGCTCGGCTGCCGCCGCGTCGGGCGCAGGTTTCAGTGCCGCTTCAGCCATGGGAATGCCTCCCTGATCCCTTGCAAACGGGGGCCGATGGCCGCCCGTCAATCCAGATAGTCTGCATACTTGGCAACGTGGTCGGCGAGACCGAGCGCGTGGGTGCGCACAAGCTCTTCCGCCCGGGCGGTGTCTCGCGATTCGAGCGCCTCGATGATGTTCATGTGATCGCGGATCGACTTTTCCACGCGATCCTTCTCGCCAATTGTCTTGCGGCGGATCATCCTCATGTGAGTGAACAGATTCTCGGCCAGCGAAATCAGGACGCTGTTGCCGCTCATGCGGATGATGGTCTGGTGGAAGGCGATATTCGCCTCGGAATACTCATCGAGATGGGCGCGGAGCTTGCCGTCTTCGAACGTGGAAAACATCCGGCGAAGCGAAGCAATATCCGCGTCCAGCGTATTCTCGGTAATCAGGCGCGCGGCCATGCTCTCCAGAGCAGCCCAGGCCGTGATCATTTCGATGACTTCGCGCCGGGTCTTGCGCACCACATAGATGCCACGCCGGGGCACCGAGCGGACGAACCCTTCGCGTTCGAGCTGGGCCATCGCCTCACGCACCGGAGTCCGGCTGATGCCGAAGTCCTGCGCAAGCTGGCGTTCGTCGAGCCGGATATCGTTTCGGTTCCGGTAGACGTCCATCGACACGATGACATTCTTCAGGGCCGCGTAGGCCTTGTTCTTGAAGCTGAAATTGGTGTCGATGGGCTCGATGGCCAGCCGCGTGACGCTGTCCGTTTCGGCGGCTGTCTCGGCGGTCGACTCGCGACGCATTTTCCTGTCATCCGACATCACTGGAATACAATATTCCACCGCCCGGACAGGCGCAACCGTTCCCGCCAGGAAGGCCGCCTGACCTTGCCCCGGTCAGGCCGTGCGAGGCCGAAGCCGTGTCAGGCCGGCCGAGATCAGCGGCCAGAACAGCGCAATCAGGCCCAGCAGCATGATACTGGCCACCAGTGCATTGGACCAGAAGATCGAGAGGCTGCCTTGCGAGGCAAGCAGTGACTGGCGGAAGTTCTCCTCGGCCTTGTCTCCCAGCACGATCGCCAGGACCATCGGCGCCAGTGGGTAATCGCACTTCTTGAGCACGTAGCCGACAATTCCGAACACCAGCATCAGCACGATGTCGAACGTGGAGTTGTGCACCGTGTAGGCGCCGATCGCGCATATCACCAGGATGACCGGCGCGATGATGCTGAACGGGATCCGCAGAATCGCCGCGAACAGCGGCACGCAAGTGAGGACGACCAGAAGGCCAACGATATTGCCGAGATACATGCTGGCGATCAGGCCCCAGACAAATTCCTTCTGCTCGACGAACAGCAGCGGCCCCGGCTGCAGGCCCCAGATCAGCAGGCCGCCGAGCAGCACCGCCGCCGTGGGCGAGCCGGGAACGCCGAGCGAAAGCATCGGCAACAGCGCCGAGGTCCCGGCTGCATGGGCTGCGGTCTCCGGCGCCACCACGCCCTCGATCTCGCCCTTGCCGAAATTGGCGCCGCGCCGCGAGGCCCGCTTGGCAATGCCGTAGCTCATGAACGAGGCGGGCGTCGCACCGGCGGGGCTGATTCCCATCCAGCAGCCGATCAGGCAGGAGCGAAGCGAGGTCGCCCAGTAGCGCGGCAGTTCCTTCCAGGTCTGCAGCACCACCTTCGGATTGATGCCGGCCTTGCCGCCCCGGAACTTCAGTCCCTCTTCGACCGACAGCAGGATTTCACCGATGCCGAACAGGCCGATGACCGCGATCAGGAAGTCGAAGCCGGTAAGCAGCGTTTCCGTTCCAAAGGTCAGGCGCAACTGGCCGGTGATGGAATCGAGCCCGACGGCCGCAAGCGCGAAGCCGATGAACATGGATGCCACGGTCTTGAAAGCCGGCTCCTTGCTCATCCCGACGAAGCTGCAGAAGGCGAGGAAGTAGACGGAGAACTGCTCGGCCGGCCCGAACTTGAGCGCGAACGCCGCGACCAGCGGCGCCACCAGCGTGATCATGATGACGGCAAACAGCGCGCCGACGAATGACGAGGTGAACGCAGCGGTCAGAGCCTCTCCGCCCCGGCCCTGCTGCGCCATCGGATGGCCGTCGAACGTGGTGGCCACCGACCACGGTTCGCCCGGAATGTTGAACAGGATCGACGTGATCGCACCGCCGAACAATGCGCCCCAGTAGATGCAGGACAGCATGATGATCGCGGAGGTCGGCGACATGGAGAATGTCAGCGGCAGCAGGATGGCGACGCCGTTGGCGCCGCCCAGACCCGGCAACACGCCGATCAGAACGCCAAGCACGATGCCGAGGAACATCACCCCGATGTTGAACGGCTGCAACGCGACCGAGAAGCCGTGAAACAGATTGGCAAGTTCTTCCATTAAAGCGTCCCTACCCCGCGTACGCGCACGATCCGTCCAATCCTAGTACCCAAGCCACGCCTCGATCGGCCCCTTGGGCAAGGGGATGAGAAACCATCGTTCGAACACCACGAACGCAAGGAGAGGGACGCCGACCGCTATGGGAGCGATCATGCGCCAGCCGTAGTCGCCGAGCCGCTTCATGAAGAAGGCGATCAGAAAGCACGACGCGAAGTAGATGCCGATCCAGGGGACGAATGCGACATAGACCGCAGTCGGCACCACGACCGACAAGACCTTGCGCAACTGGTCCCAGTCCGCGAAGCGCGCCGAAGACGGCACACCGCGTGCCTGCAAAAAATTGAAAACGCTGGCGATCAGGATCGCGATCCCGACCCAGAACGGAAAGAATCCCGCCATTGGCCCTTCGGCGCCCCACCCGGTGCCGGCCTGTATGCTGCCGTAAATCACGATCAGGGCGAACACCGCGATCGTGATCGCCACACCGTACTCAAGCCGGCGCTGCGAGGGACCGCCTTCGGATCCCGCGCCGTGCACGTCGTCACTCATTGAACCCCCACGTCGGACAGATCATGGATCGACCGCCGGCGGTTCGGCCCGCCGGCGGCCAAAGCCCCTCGGTTTACTTCTTGGCAAGCCAACCCGCGGCCTTCATCAGATCCTCATGGCGCTTCTCTTCGGTGGCGACCCACTTGGTGAAGTCCGCCCCCTTCATGAAGGTCTGGTTGAAGGCACCGTCGCTCATGAGCTTCTTCCACTCCGGCGTGGCGCGAACCTTTTCGAACAGGCCGAGATAGTAGTCGACCTGATCCTTGGACGCGCCCGGCGTCATGAAGATGCCGCGAAGCATCAGGTACTCGATGTCGAGCCCTTGAGACTTGCAGGTCTCAATGCTGTTCCAGGACATGTCGCCGGCGATCTTGTCGGTGTAGTCGAGCTTCTTGCTGTCGAACACGCAAAGCGGCTTGAGCTTGCCGCCACGCCAATGCGCGATCGCCTCGTTCGGGTTGTTGACGGTCGAGTCGACGTGATTGCCGACAAGCTGGACCGCGACCGCTCCACCGCCCTTCTGCGGGATGTAGATGAACTTGGCGCCCGACTGCTTCTGGATCGCCTCGGTGATGATCTGATCTTCCTGCTTGGAGCCGGTGCCGCCCATCTTGAACTTGCCATCCGCAGCCTTGGCCGCGTCGACATAGTCCTTGGCGGTCTTGTAGGTCTTCTCCGCGTTGACCCAGAGCACGAACTCGTCGAGCGCCAGCATCGCAACCGGAGTCAGGTCCTTCCAGTTGAACGGAATGCCGGTCGCCATCGGCGTGGTGAACAGGTTCGACAGCGTGATGACGATCTTGTGCGGATTGTTCCTCGAATTCTTCACGTCGAGGAATCCTTCGCCGCCGGCGCCACCAGCCTTGTTGATGACAACCATCGGCTGCTTCATCAGATTGTGCTTGGTGACGATGCCCTGAATGGTGCGGGCCATGATGTCCGCACCGCCGCCGGGACCGGCGGGAATGATGAACTCGACCGGGCGGGTCGGCTCCCACGCCGCTTGCGCGGCAGGCAGATGGGCGAAGCTCAGCGCAACACCGGCACCGAGCGCAAACGAGAAAGCTGATCGTCTCATAGAGATTCCCTCCCAGGAATGATGAGCCCCGCCTATTGTCTTGGCGCTCGCTCAAGAAAGCGACGAGTTTTCCGGCTTGCGACCGCTCGCCACACCCCGCCCCCGCAGGAAT
This sequence comes from uncultured Rhodoplanes sp., assembly GCA_964528635.1. GTDB lineage: Bacteria > Pseudomonadota > Alphaproteobacteria > Rhizobiales > Xanthobacteraceae > Z2-YC6860. Next base: position 8,238 of record CAZGSW010000184.1, read on the forward strand.
ATATTATTACGCATTACAAAGTGGGTGCCGCGCGCTGTCAACGCAAAGTTGGCTCAATTCAATCCGCCATGACAAAAAATCGTCGCTGCGCCGCAACCAAATAGCAAAACGAACAGCGATCCCGCGCCGTGAAGCGGCGAAATGGATGAAGCGGCGAACGGATTGCTCGCGCCCACCTGCAATCGCAGATGCCAATCGCGCTTCGGTGAGATTGAGTTCGTTGCCGCCAGAACCGATCCGGCGCGGCCGGCGACGATGGATCGGGAGATTGGTTGCGGGGATAGGATTTGAACCTATGACCTTCAGGTTATGAGCCTGACGAGCTACCGGGCTGCTCCACCCCGCGCCAAT
>CAZGSW010000185.1:0-8547 GCA_964528635.1 uncultured Rhodoplanes sp.
ACCTGCCCGGCGTTCGGGATGCCGACAATCATGCCGTACTGCTGCTGCACGGACGGGTCGGACGCGGTCGGCTCCATCCGGCCGTACTCGATCGGCGGGCCCTTGTACCGGTTCATGTCCGGAAGGATGGTCGACGCCTTCACTGACCAGGTCGGGAACTTAATCGGCGCGCCGGCGCGCACCGTGCCCGCCACCGGGGACACGTTGCCACCGTCCGCCGTCACCAGCACGCTGGCGACGCCGTTGAAGGCGCACACCCGCTCGATATAGCGCTTCACCACGTCGGTGACGGTGGTTTCGCCCGCCTTGATGGCGCGGTGTAGGTCGTCGATCGTCGCTTCTTCAAGCTGGAATGTCTGCCGTGCGCCGCTTGCGTCGTTCATGGGATCGCCCTCCCACCCCATTTCCGCACAACGGGCGGGGCCGGATCAATGCTTCATGCCACCGGCAGGACGTTTGTGTACTTGACCTGCTCGAGCGCAAAGCTCGATTCGATCGACGCGATGCCCTCCACCCGCGTGAGCTTCTGCTTCACGAAGCGCTCGTAGGCGTCGAGATCGGGCACCACCACGCGCATCCAGTAGTCGCGTGAGCCCGTCATCAGGTAGCACTCCAGCACCTCCGGCCAGCGCTCCACCGCCTTGGCGAAGCGGTCGAGCGATTCCTGGCGCTGCTTTTCCAGCTTGATGGAGACGAACACGCTGACGGGAAGTCCCACCGCGCGCTGGTCGAGCACCGCCACGTAGCGGGAGATCACACCGTCCTCCAGCATGCGGACGCGCCGCAGACAGGGCGAGGGCGACAATCCGACCCTGTCGGCAAGGTCGGCGAGACTCATCCGGCCGTCGGCCTGGAGCAGGGCAAGGATCTTGCGGTCAGTGGCGTCGAGCTTTTGTTTGGGCATAGCTCGCCTCAAAATCGTTCTATCTTGGCAGAATATGCCAATTCTATCCCAAATGCTGGTGTGAATTGGCAGCGAATGCCTTCCGCTCGGACAGATAATGCGGGCACCGTCATGGCCGGGCCTGTCCCGGCCATCCACGCCTTGGCTGCGAAAAAGGCGTGGATGCCCGGCACAAGGCCGGGCACGACCAAACCGGACCATCCGATGCCACACAACAACGCGACCGTGGTTTCATCAGCCGATCTCGCCATCCTGAGCGAACTGGAGTGCAAGGTGCTGTGGCTGGCGAGCTGGACCATCCACAACGCCAACCACCTGCGCGACAACGCCGACGGACTGAAGGTCGGCGGCCACCAGGCATCCTCGGCATCGCTCGCCACCATCATGACGGCACTCTATTTCAACGTGCTGCGACCGCAGGATCGCGTCGCGGTCAAGCCGCATGCGTCGCCGAACTTCCACGCCATCCAGTACCTGCTCGGCAAGCAGACCCGCGAGAAGCTCGAGAACTTCCGCGGCTACAAGGGCGCACAGAGCTACCCGTCGCGCACCAAGGATTCAGACGACGTCGATTTCTCCACCGGCTCGGTGGGCCTCGGCGTTGCGCAGACGCTGTTCTCGTCGCTGGTGCAGGACTACGTGCGTGCCCATGGCTGGGCCGCAAGCCGCCCCGAGGGCCGCATGGTCGCGCTGATCGGCGACGCCGAACTCGACGAAGGCAACATCTTCGAGGCGCTGCTCGAGGGCTGGAAGCAGGGTCTTCGCAATTGCTGGTGGGTGATCGACTACAACCGGCAGAGCCTCGACGCGGTGGTTCGCGAAGGCCTGTGGGAGCGCTACGAGCATCTGTTCAGGAATTTCGGCTGGGATGTGGTGATCGTGAAATACGGATCGCTGCAGCAGGCCGCTTTCGCCGAGCCCGGCGGCGACAGGCTCAAGCAGTGGATCGACACCTGTCCCAATCCGCTCTACTCGGCGCTGGTGTTCCAGGGCGGCGCGGCGTGGCGCAAGCGCCTCAACGACGAGATCGGCGACCAGGGCGATGTGTCCGCCCTGATCGACAGACGCAGCGACGACGAACTCGCGCAACTGATGAACAACCTCGGCGGCCATGACCTGCCCGCCGTGCTCGAAGCCTTCCGCAAGGTCGATCACGACCGGCCGACCTGTTTCATCTGCTACACGGTGAAGGGCTTCGGCCTGCCGATGGCCGGCCACAAGGACAATCATGCGGGCCTGATGACGCCGGCCCAGATGGACAGCGTGCGCGCCGCGATGAACATCCGCACCGGCCGCGAGTGGGACCGGTTCGAGGGCCTCGCCACGCCTGAGCGCGAGCTGCAATCCTTCCTCGATCGCGTGCCGTTCGCGCAGGGCGGCGAGCGGCGATTGAAAGCGGCGACGGTTGCCGTTCCGGACATGCTGCCGGTCACGATCCAGCCGTCGATGTCGACGCAGGCCGGGTTCGGCGCGCTGCTCAACGAGCTGGCACGCGAAAAATCCGCGCTGGCCGAGCGTATCGTCACCACCTCGCCCGACGTGACGGTCTCGACCAACCTCGGTCCATGGGTGAACCGCCGCGGCCTGTTCGCACGCGAGAGCATGGCCGACACCTTCAAGAGCGAACGCATTCCGTCGACATTCAACTGGGAGTTCTCACCGAAGGGCCAGCACATCGAACTCGGCATCGCGGAGATGAACCTGTTCATCCTGCTGTCGGCGCTCGGCCTGTCGCACTCCATCAACGGCGAGCGGCTGCTGCCGATCGGCACGCTGTACGATCCGTTCATCGCGCGCGGCCTCGATGCGCTGAACTACGCCTGCTATCAGGAGGCCCGCTTCATTCTTGTCGCCACGCCATCCGGCATCACGCTGGCGCCGGAAGGCGGCGCGCACCAGTCGATCGCGCAGCCGCTGATCGGCATGGCGCAGGATGGGCTCGCGTCGTTCGAGCCGGCGTTCGTCGACGAGCTTGCCGCAATCATGGCGTTCGCGCTGGGCTACATCCAGAAGGACGGCGACGGCACTGCGTCGGAACGCAACTGGCTGCGCGACGAGACCGGCGGATCGGTCTATCTGCGACTCTCCACGCGGCCGGTCGAGCAGATCAGGCGCGAGATGACGCCGGAGCTGCGTCAGGGCATCGTCGACGGCGCCTACTGGCTGCGCCAGCCGGGGCCGAATTGTCAGGTCGTGGTCGCCTGCATGGGCGCGATCACGCCCGAAGCGATCCAGGCCGTCGGCCTGATGGCGGAAGACCGCCGCGACATCGGCCTGCTGGCGATCACCTCGGCCGACCGGCTCAACGCCGGCTGGACCGCGGCGCAGCGCGCCCGCGAGCGCGGTCTCGTCAACGCCCGCTCCCACATCGAAAGGCTGCTCGAGAGCCTGCCCACCGACTGCGGGATCGTCACGGTCCTCGACGGTCATCCGGCGACGCTGGCGTGGCTCGGTTCGGTGTATGGGCATCGCGTGCGCGGGCTTGGGGTCGAGCACTTCGGCCAGACCGGCTCGCTGCCCGACCTGTACCGGCACTACGGCATCGACGCGAACGCGATCGTTGCGGCCGCCGAGACCGTCGCTCCGGGGCGTCCGATCCGCCATCTTCGGGCATTGGGCTAACGGATCGGCCTGCGGCGCGTGCCTCGCGACACCGCGCCAAATTGACTTTTCGCCGCAGTCCCGGCAATCAGACCGCACAACAAGACGGACGCCGCACGAGCGTGCGCCGCATTCTCCATCGCCCAAGGACAAACGTCATGCACAAGAGTTTGCTGCTGATAACAGCCGCCACCGTCGCGCTTGCCGCTTCGCCAGCCATGGCGCAAGGCGCGGGCGACTATCCCAACAAGCCGGTCCGGGTGCTGGTCACCGTGCCGCCCGGCGGCGGCGTCGACACCGTGACGCGGCTGGTCACCGGACGAATGGCCGCCAAGCTCGGCCAGACTTTCGTGGTCGAGAACCGCGGCGGCGCCGGCGGCAGCATCGCGGCGGAAACCGTCTACAAGGCCACGCCCGACGGCTATCAGCTGATGGCCTCGCAGCCGTCGCCGATCACCACCAACGTCGCGCTCTACAAGTCGCTGAACTACGACCCGACGAAATTCCAGTTCGTTGGCATCATGTCGATGATTCCAAACGTGCTGCTGGTCAAGAACAACTTCCCGGCCAAGACCGCGAAGGAATTCATGGAGTACGTGAAAGCCAATCCGGGTAAGGTCAACTACGCCTCTCAGGGCCCCGGCACCACATCGCACCTCACCGCCGAACTCTACGCGAAGCTGACCGGCGCCAAGCTCACCCACGTTCCGTACAAGGGCACCGGTCCGGCACTGAACGATCTGGTCGCCGGCCACGTTGACTTCATCTTCATGCAGCTCGAATCCGCGATCAAACTGCACGAGGGCGGCAAGGCGCGCATCCTCGCGGTCACGACCAGGGATCGCATCCCGCAACTGCCGGACATGCCGACCATGGCCGAGCTGGGTCTCAAGGGCCTGATCTCCGACACCTGGAATGCGATCTCGGCTCCGCCCGGCACGCCTGCGCCGATCGTCGACAAGCTCAACGCGACGCTGAACGACGTGCTCAAGGAGCCCGAACTGGCGACGCGCTTCAAGCAGCTCCTGCTGACACCGGGCAGCGGCAACGTCGCCGACACGCGTGCGTTCATCGAGGATGACACCAAGCGCTGGATCGAAGTGATCAAGTCGGCGAACATTCCGAAGATCTGAAATCCGGAAAACGCGCTGCGTTGTGTCGATGCCCGGCCTCGCGCCGGGCATTCGCGTTCCGGCGCTGAGTGCGCCGGCTATGCGCCGAACCCCGCACCGGCAGTGCCCATGCCCTTCATGAAGGACATGCGGATCGCAATGGGATCGCGAGGCGTCTGAACCGGCCCCGCCTTGTCGTCGATCTTGACGCCGAGCAAGAGCGGACCGCCGTTCTCGAAACGGCGGTCGAGCAGCCGGTCGAAGTCGGCCTCGTCGCGCACCCAGTGGCTGTTGACGAGTCCCGCCCCCTTCGCCACCGCGACGATATCGGTCGGACCCGAGGTCGCCGCCTTCTGGTTGCCGGTGATCTGATAGACGCCGTTGTCCCAGATGACGATGGTGAGATTGCGCGGCGCGACGGTGGCGATGGTGGAGAGGCAGCCGAGCCCCATCAGGATCGAGCCGTCGCCCTCCAGCGCGATCACACCGCGCTCCGGCTGCGCCAACGCCACGCCCATGGCGATCGGACACGCGAGTCCCATGCTACCCAGCATGTAGAAATTCTCCGGCCGGTGTCCGGCGCCGTACAGATCCCAGTTGGTGTTGCCGATGCCACCGACCACGGCCTCGCCGTTGTTCAGCTTGCCGACCAGCCGCTTGGTCAGCTCGGTGCGGTTCATGCGCTTGAGATCGTTCATTGAGACTTCATCTTCGCGGAGTTGGCCGGATTGCCGCCGGTGAGCAGCGGCGACAGGATGAATACAACCGGCGTCTGGGTCAGGATCGCCTGCTTGATCGAGCGGCCGACGATGAACTCGACATTGTCCTCGTCGGTGAGCGTGTGGTGGCAGATTCCGAGCGCATCGAGCACCGGCCGCATGGTGCGCGCCACCAGGGTCTGGGCGATCTGGAACTCGCCCATGGTGCCGCGTTCCGAGACGATCATGATGGTCGGGATCTGCGACGGCACGGTCAGCGAAGCCAGCGTATTGGCGGTGAGCGCGAACCCGGAGGTCTGCATCATCACCGCGCTCTTCATGCCGCCCATCCAGCCGCCAGCGGCCAGGCCCAGCGCCTCGTCCTCGCGGGTGGCGACGATCGGCATGAAGTAGTTGTCGCCGTGGACGCCGGCGATCAGCGGCTTGAGAACGTTGTCCGGCACGTAGGAGACCAGACGGACGTCGTTCTCCTTGAGCACCTTCAGAATGGTATCCGACCAGGCCATGCGCACTCCGCAAATGAGGCGTTGTATCTATCACGCGGAATGCGCGACAGTAAGCTGCCGCGCGTTCGACGCCGGGAATGATTTCAGGGAGGATTGAGTGAACAGGATTCTGAAGTCCGGTCTTGCAGCCATTGCACTCGGCGCTTGCGCCACCCTGCCTGCAACAGCGCAGCAGGATTTCCCGAACCGCGCGATTACGCTTGTCGTCCCCTACGCCGCCGGCGGCGGCAACGACGTGATGGGACGGCTGGTCGCCGACAAGATGAGCCGCACACTCGGCCAGCAGGTCGTGGTCGAAAACCGCGGCGGCGCCGGCGGCTCGATCGCCACCCGTCAGGTCGCCAAGGCGACGCCGGACGGCTACACGCTGGTGCTCGGCGGAACCGGGACGCTGGCGGTCAACCCGTCGCTGTACGCCAACGTCGGCTATGACCCGCGCAAGGATTTCGCGCCCGTCGGCATGATCGGAACCGGTGCGCTGGTGGTTCTGGTCCATCCCAGCGTGCCCGCCAAGACCATTCCGGAGCTGGTCGCGCTCGCCAAGAAGGACCCCGGCAAGCTGAGCTACGCCTCGGCCGGCGTCGGCAGCGGCATCCACCTTGGCGCGGTGCTGTTCGAACTGATGGCAGACGTGAAGCTGACGCATGTGCCCTACAAGGGCACCGGGCCGGCGCTGAACGACCTGGTCGGCGGCCACGTCCAGCTCTACTTCTCGTCGCTGCCGTCTGCGATCGGGCTGGTGAAGAACGGCCAGGTGCGTGCGCTGGCGGTCACCGGCCTGAAGCGTTCCGACGCCTTTCCGGACCTTCCGACGATCGACGAAGCCGGCATCAAGGGCTACGAAACCGTGCTGCGCTACGGCATCGTGGCGCCGGCGGGCACACCGAAGCCGGTCATCGACAAGCTCAACGCCGCGCTCCGCGAGGCGGTGATGTCGCCCGACACACGCGAGCGGATGGCGAAGGACGGCACCGAGCCGCATCCCTCGACGCCGGAAGAGTACGCCGCCGACATCGACCGCGAGGAGAAGAAGTGGTCCGCCATCGTCCAGCGGTCGGGCGCCAAGGCGAAGTAGCGTTCTGCACGGCGATTCCGGGAGGCTGCGCGGATGGGCCCTCCCGGAGTTCCCAAACCGGCAGCGCTGTCCTCGCGACCCCAGCTTGCTAGGATGGGCCGAACACTGGATTCCGGGGCCGTGCCTGCGGGTGCGCCCCGGAATGACATCGGGTAGATGCGTATGAATTTCGACTTCGCCGAAGAGCAGAAGCTGTTCGCGGACAGCGTGCGCAAGTTCGCGCAGGCCCATCTGGCCGATGGCGCGCTCCAGCGCGCCCACGACCCGCGATTTCCGTTCGACGTCGCCAGGCTGATGCACCGGCAGGGCCTGATGGGCATCACGCTGCCCGAGAAGGACGGCGGCATGGGCGGCACGCTGATGGATGCGGTAATCGCCATCGAGCAGATCGCCGCGGTGTGCCCGCGCTCGGCGGACGTGGTGCAGTTCGGCAACTTCGGCCCGATTCGCACCTTCGCGGAGTACGGCAGCGACCATCACAAGAAGAAATGGCTGGGCGATCTGCTGGCCGGCAACATGGTCATCAGCCTCGGCATCTCGGAGCCGGACGCCGGCTCCGCGGCGACCGAGCTGAAGACCTTCGCGAAGCAGGACGGCTCGCACTACGTGCTCAACGGCAGCAAGGTGTTCTCCACCTTCAGCCCGGACGCGTCGATCTTTCTCGTTTACGTGCGTTATGCGCCGGGGACCGCCGGCATCGGCTCGGTGATCGTCGAGCGCGGCACGCCCGGCTTCACCATCGGCCCGCCGCAGGAGTTCATGAGCGGCGAGCAATGGAGCGAGTTGCATTTCGACAACTGCCGCATCCCCGCCGAGAACGTGCTGCTCGGCCCCGGCGGCTTCCGCAAGCAGATGGCCGGCTTCAACGTCGAGCGGATCGGCAACACCGCCCGGTCGCTGGCGTTCGGCCGATATGCCTACGAGCGGGCGCGCGAGCACGCGCTGGTGCGCAAGCAGTTCGGCCGTCCGCTGTGCGAATTCCAGGGTCTGCAATGGAAGTTCGCCGACATGGCAATCAAGCTGGAGAGCGCACAGCTCCTGCTCTATCGCGCTGCGGTCAACGCCGACAACGGCCTGCCGTCGGCCTACGAAACCTCGGTCGCCAAGGCGGCGTGCAACACGACCGGTTTCGAGGTGGCGCACGAGGCGATCCAGATCATGGGCGCGGCGGGCTACTCGAAGTCGGCGCTGGTCGAATACTGCATGCGGCGCTGCCGCGGCTGGATGATCGCCGGCGGCTCGGTGGAGATCCTGAAGAACCGCATCGCCGAGCATGTGTTCGACCGCCGCTTCGACCAGCGACCGCCGAAGCCGAAATCCGCAGAGGCCGCGGAATGAGACGCGGCTGTCTCACTTCGCCGCGCCCCCGCTCTCTCCTCACCTCCCCCGCTTGCGGGGGAGGTCGACCGGCCCGCACGCGCTTTCGTTCGCGCGCTCGATGCGCAATGGGCCGGTCGGGTGGGGGCATCTCGTCGCCAGGGTGCGCGCCATGAACGCCCCGCCCCCCCCCCCCCCCACCCCAACCCTCCCCCGCAAGCGGGGGAGGGAGAAGCGAGAGCCCCGCCGACGCGACCCTCGCCCGCCATCTGTTCGCGCCGCAGTCGGTTGCCATCGTCGGCCAGTCCAACGA
>CAZGSW010000186.1:0-8520 GCA_964528635.1 uncultured Rhodoplanes sp.
CAAGCGCGCGGGCTATGCCGACCCCATCCTCGTCGCTGCGACGGACGGCGTCGGCACCAAGGTCAAGATCGCGATCGAGACCGGCATCCACGACAGCATCGGTATCGACCTCGTTGCAATGTCGGTGAACGACCTGGTGGTCCAGGGCGCGGAACCGCTGTTTTTCCTCGACTACTTCGCCTGCGGAAAGCTCGATCCGTCCGTGGGTGCGACGATCGTGGCCGGGGTCGCGAAGGGCTGCAAGGAATCCGGTTGCGCGCTGATCGGAGGCGAGACGGCGGAGATGCCGGGCCTCTATTCAGACGGGGATTACGACCTCGCAGGCTTTGCGGTCGGCGCCGCCGAACGCGGCACGCTGTTGCCGCGGAACGATATCGGCGCCGGCGATGTCCTGCTCGGCATCGCGTCGTCGGGCGTTCACTCCAACGGATTTTCGCTGGTGAGGAAGGTGGTCGAGCGGTCCGGCCTGCGATGGGATGCACCGGCGCCTTTCGAAAAGGCCCGCACGCTGGGTGCCGCCGTGCTGACGCCGACCCGCCTTTACGTGAAATCGTGCCTTGCCGCGATCCGCGAGACCGCGGCGATCAAGGCGCTCGCCCACATCACCGGCGGCGGATTCCCCGACAACATCCCGCGCGTCCTGCCGGACGGGCTGGGCGTCACGGTCGATCTTTCGAAGGTGCCGGTGCTGCCGGTCTTCCAGTGGCTCGCCCGCACCGGCAATATCGCCGAGCCAGAAATGCTGCGCACCTTCAACTGCGGCGTGGGCATGGTCGCCGTGGTCGAGGCCGGCAAGGCCGACGCGATTGCAAATGTTCTTGCCCGCGAGGGCGAGACCGTGGTCCGGCTCGGCGAGGTGATTGCGTGCGCGGATGAGATGCGGGTGAAGTACACCGGGCGGCTCGACATCTAGAGACGTCATTCAGGAGCGTCATGGCCCGCAAGCGCGTCGCCATTCTGATTTCGGGGCGCGGCTCCAACATGGCGGCATTGATCGAGGCCGCCGCGGCGAACGGCTATCCAGCCGAGATTGCGCTGGTGGCCGCCAACGAACCGGATGCACAGGGCCTGCAACGCGCAAGCGCGTCCGGCATCCCCACCGCTGTCGTGGATCACCGGCCGTTCGGCAGGGACCGCGCGGCGTTCGAACGTGCGCTGCAGGCCGCGATCGAGCCGCACCGGATCGACATCGTCTGCCTCGCCGGCTTCATGCGGCTGCTGACGCCGTGGTTCATCTCGCAGTGGGAGAACCGGCTCCTGAACATCCATCCGGCGCTGCTGCCGCGCTTCAAGGGGCTCGACACGCATGCGCGCGCGCTCGCAAGCGGTGACGCGCAGCACGGCGCCACCGTGCATTTCGTGGTGCCGGAAATGGATTCCGGTCCCATCATCGTTCAGGAAGCGGTGCCGATCCTGCCCGGCGACGACGAAGCGACGCTGGCGGCACGCGTCCTCGCCGCCGAGCATCGGATCTACCCGGCCGCGCTGAAGCTGGTCGCGGAGGGCCGCGTGACCGTGCGCGACGGACGCTGTTTCGTCGACGGCACGCCCGTCACGCTGATCTGAGCAGGGCGCAACGCGGTCAGGCCGGCCTGACCCAGACCTTGTTGTCGTGGAAGGCGGCGCCGCCGTAGGGCGCGATCGGATCGGCGCCGGTGATGGTGTTGATGCCCTTGCCGTCGGGATAGGCGTCGTTCGGCCAGATCGATTCCGCGATCAGCACGCCCGGCCGCACGCCGTCGAACAGCCTGACGTGCAGGCGCACCTCGCCCCGCCTGTTGCCGAGCACCACGGCCGCACCGTCGCTCAGCCCAAGCAGCGCGGCATCGTCCGGATGCATCAACACGTCGGGACGCCCGCGGTTCTGGGTGCGCGACCCTTGGGTCTCGTTGAAGGTCGAGTTCAGGAACCCGCGCGACGGCGAGGTCGCAAGCCGGAACGGATGCTCTTCGTCGGCCGTCTCGATGATCGGCCAGTAGTCCGGCAGGGACGGCATCTGCGCGATCGGACCGCTGCGCACGGCGCTGCGGAACGGCACGTTCGGCCAGTCCGGCTTGAAGCGGAACTTGCCGTCGGGCCAGTTGAAGCCCTTGATGTAGTGCGCGGTCTCGAAGTCCGGCTGGCAGTCCAGCCAGCGGTTCGATTCCAGTTCCGCAAACGAGCCCCGGCCCGACTGCTTCAGCGTGTGGTCGATCAACTCCCGTGCCGTCATGTCGAAGCCGGGATGGCTCACCCCCAGCCGTTTGGCGAGCGCACAGATCACCTCGTGATTTGAGCGGCACTCGCCCGGCGGCTCGATCACCCGGGTTCCGAGCTGGATGTATTGATGGCCGCCGCCCTGATAGACGTCGTCATGCTCCAGGAACATGGTGGCGGGCAGGACGACGTCCGCCATCCGCGCCGTCTCGGTCATGAACTGCTCGTGGACGCAGGTGAACAGGTCCTCGCGGGCAAATCCGCGCTTCACCAGCTCCTGCTCCGGACAGACCGACACCGGATTGGTGTTCTGAATCAGCAGCGCCGTCACCGGCGGGCCGCCGCACAGCGCCTCGCGATCGCCGGTCAGGATCGCACCGATGCGCGACTGGTCGAGCATGCGAACCGAAGGGTCCCGCAAATCGGTGCCTTCGATGGTCGACTTGTTCCAGCGATAGATATCGGCGTTGTTGTGAAACGCGCCGCCGCCTTCGTGCAGCCACGCGCCGGTCACCGCGGGAATGCAGAGCGCCGCGTGCATGCTGACGGGACCGTTGCGCGAGCGCGCAAAGCCGTAGCCGAGCCGGAAGAACGCGCGCTTCGTTTCGCCCACCAGCCGCGCAAACTCCTCGATGGTGGCAGCCGGGCATCCGGTGATGGCTTCCGCCCATTGCGGCGTCCGGGTCCGGACGTGCGCTTCCAGCTCCCGCGGCGCGTCGGTGTACTTGTCGAGATAGTCCCGGTCCGCCCTGCCGTCGCGGAACAGGCAATGCATGACGGCGCAGGCGAGCGCCGCGTCGGTCCCCGGCTTGATCAGCACGGCGAGGTCCGCCTGCTGCATGGTGCCGTTCATGTAGACGTCGACCGCGACGATCTTCGCGCCGCGCTCCTTCCGGGCGCGGGTCGCATGCGTCATCACGTTGACCTGGGTGCTGACCGCGTTGGTGCCCCAGATCACCACGAGGTCCGACTTCACCATCTCGCGCGGATCGGAGCCGGCGATCTTTCCGGTGCCGGCGGCGAAGCCGACATACGCGCCGTTCACGCAGATCGTGGAGTGAAAGCCGGAGTACCTCTTGGCGTGGCGCAGGCGGTGCATGCCGTCGCGCATGACGAGACCCATGGTGCCCGCGTAGTAGTACGGCCACACCGCCTCGGCGCCGTGGCGGCGCTCGGCCTCGAGAAACCTTTCGACGACGAGATCGAGCGCGGCATCCCAGGAGATCGGCTCGAACGAACCCGTCCCCTTCGGACCGCGACGGATCAGCGGATGCGTCAGGCGGTCCGGGTGGTGGACCCGCTCGGCGTAGCGGGCGACCTTCGCGCAGACCACGCCGGCCGTGTAAGGATTGTCTCTCGCGCCGTGCACGCGTCCGATGGTGCGCGCGTCGAGAACCTCGACTTCGAGCGCGCACGTCGACGGACAGTCGTGCGGACACGCCGACGGCGCAATCCTGACCGGAACCCGCGCGGCGTGCCGGGACTGGGGGCGAACGGCCTGATTCATCGCCCCGCAGTCTAGCACGCCTCAAAAGACCGCAGGACCTCCGTTTACGGCTTGCTGCGGCCGGGAAACTCCTCGGGTCCCGGCGGATCGATGATCAGCGGATGCTCCAGCGGACCCTTGTGCCTGGCCTTCCGGATTGCATAGCCGATCGTGACCACGAACAGCGCTCCGGCCGCGGCAGCCCAGACGTGGAACTGCTCGACCGCAGCCTCGCCCAGCATCCCGACCACGGCGACGTCCTTGATGATGATCTCGCCGGCGACCCAGCCGAGCAGGGCTGCGCCCGCCCAGACCAGCACCGGAAACTTCTCCATGACCTTCATCAGCAGCGCGCTGCCCGCGATGATCAGGGGCACGCTGGTGGCAAGGCCGAACACGATCAGCGTCGTCTTGATCGCAAGCGCATGGCCGACATCGACGCGCATCGCGGCGGTCTCGGCAGCGGCCGCAATGGCGATCACGTTGTCGAGGCTCATGACGATATCGGCGACCGTGACGAGCCATACCGCACGCAGCAGCGTGTCGCCCGCCTTGACGCTCTCCTCGCCGTGCTCCTCGGTCGGGACCAGCAGCTTGACCGCGATCCAGAGCAGCAGCAGGCCGCCGACCAGCTTGAGGAACATAACCCCCATGATCTGCGCGATGACGACCGTGAAGAAGATGCGCAGCATCACCGCGGCGCCCGCGCCGAGCAGGATCCCCCAGAACCGCTGCTTGGCAGGCAGCGACCGGCACGCCAGCGCAATGACGACGGCGTTATCCCCGGAGAGAAGAATGTTGATCCAGATGATCTGGCCGACGGCGATCCAGAACGCCGGCTGCGTCATGTCAGCCCAAAAATAGCTCACCGCACACGACTCCCGATTGTCCCGCCGCGCAAAGCGCGGCCGCGGCCTCGCAAGACCGCGCACCCAGAATGTTGTCCGCCGCTCACGAGTGCGGCGAGACGATTGACCAGGGAGAACCTAACGCAGGCGCGCGCGAGCGCGCCACGTTTCAGGATTGCTGTTGTTGGCAGCTCAGCCGACGATCTCGTTGCCCGAGAAGAACTGGGCGATTTCCTTCGCCGCGGTGTCCGCAGCATCGGAACCGTGCACCGAGTTCTCGCCGATCGATCTGGCGTGGGTCTTGCGGATGGTGCCGGCCGACGCCTTCGACGGATCGGTCGCGCCCATCAGGTCGCGATACTTCGCGATGGCGCCCTCGCCCTCCAGCACCTGAATCACGACGGGACCCGACGTCATGAACTCGACCAGCTCGCCGAAGAACGGACGCTCGCGATGAACGCCGTAGAACGTCTCGGCTTCGGTGCGGCTGATGCGAACGCGCTTCTGCGCGATGATCCGCAATCCCGCCTGCTCGATCATCGCGTTGATCGCTCCGGTGAGATTGCGCGCGGTCGCGTCCGGCTTGATGATCGAAAAGGTGCGCTCGACCGCCATCGTGATCTGTCCTGTCTGAAAGGTTCGGTTGACGGCGGCTTATAGCGAGCGGGTGCAGGGGCGGCAAGTTTCCGCTGCGCCGCGTCAATGAACGCCCGATGAACGGGCGGGCACAATTCCCCTTTCGTCTCAAGCAATTGCCGGCGCGGTCGGCCGCGGCTTGAACCGGATGGACGGCCCCCGCGACTGACCGGGCATGGGATGCACCACCGCATCCAGCCCCAAGGAGACCACCATGTTCCGCAAGTTCGCCTTCGCCCTCGCAGCCACCGCCGCGCTCGGTGTCGCTTCCCTCGCCGCCAGTTCGACGCCTGCCGAGGCGAAGAAGGGATTCCACAAGCACAAGCACCACCATCACCTGCATCATCACGGCCCGCGGCTGATCGCCGGCCCGGTGATCTATTCCTACGGCGGCTGCTACGTGAAGCGCTGGGTCGCCACGCCGTGGGGCATGAAGCTGCGCTGGGTCAATCGCTGCTTCTGATCCACGCGATCCGTGAACGAAGCCCCGGTTGCAAAAACCGGGGTTTCGTCATGCGGGAAATCCGCGAGCGTCAGGTCAGTGCGATCAAGCGGGCCGGTCCGCCGGTGGCGTCGCCGACCTTGGCAACTCCGACGACAAGCGTCGCGCCGGCTGCCGGAACACGATCCAGGTTGGCGACGTTCTCCAGGCCCCAGCGGCCCGACGGCAGCCATGAGCGGTGCACGCGGAAATCCTTCGACGCTCCGTGGTCGAGGGACAGCGTATCGACCGCAATGCCGGCCGCGTTGCGCTCCTTCATCAGCCAGTCCGTCGCATCGGGACCGAAGCCCGGAAAGTGAAACCTGCCGTTCTTCGCGCCGGTGTATTTGGCTGCGTCGCCCACGAAAGCGCCCCAGCCGGACAGCATCGCGACACATGAGCGGTCGGGCAGACGGCGGTGCTTCTTCTCCCATTCGATCAGGTCCTGCCGCGTGACCTGATAGTCGGGGTTCTGCGCGGCGCGCGCGCGCACGTCCACCACCGCGAGCGGGGTGACCAGCGCCTCGGCCGGAATCTTGTCGACCGCGATTCCTGTCTCCGAAAAATGAATCGGCGCATCGAGATGCGTGCCGGCATGCTCGATAAGCCGCCACCAGTTGAGATTGAAGCCGTCCTTCTTGAGATCGAACTGCTTCTGCAGCTCGATCCCCGGCACGCCGAAGAATGTCGGGAACGACGGCGACATGGTGTGGGTGAGATCGACCACGGCCTTGAACCGCAGCGGCGGCGCGGGTTTCGGCGCCGCCAGCGCCGGTGCCGCGGTGGCGGCAAACCCGGTGGCGGCGGCGCCGCGGAAAAATCCGCGGCGCGTCAGGGCCGCCCGCACGATTTCCTGGCATCCCGGTACGCACATGCTGCACCTGTCTGGCTCGCTGCTGACACCCAGCATGACCACCGCGGCAGCACGGCGCAACCGCCGTGCCCGCTGGCAAAGCCTGTTGCCAGCCGCGCCGTCGTCGGCCAAAAACGCGCATGCTCGACATCGATGACATCTCGGTCCGCGTCGCCGGACGCCTGCTGATTGAAGAGGCGACGGTGCGCATCCCGCAGGGCGCCCGCGTCGGGCTGGTTGGTCGCAACGGCAGCGGAAAGTCGACGCTGTTCAACGTCATCACCGGCGATCGTCCCGCCGAGCAGGGCCGGATCGAACTGCCGTCGCGATGGCGGATCGGCCGGCTCGCCCAGGAGGCGCCCGGCGGCCCGGAGTCGCTGATCGAGGTGGTGCTGCGGGCCGACACCGAGCGCACGCAATTGCTCGCCGAGGCGGAAACCGCGAGCGATCCCGGACGGATAGCGGAGGTCCATACGCGGCTTGCCGACATCGAAGCCTATGCCGCGCCCGCCCGCGCGGCCGCGATCCTGTCGGGCCTTGGATTTTCGGAGAGCGACCAGCAGCGCGCCTGCGCCGAATTTTCCGGCGGCTGGCGCATGCGGGTGGCGCTGGCGGCCGCGCTGTTCTCGCGGCCGGATCTGCTGCTGCTCGACGAGCCAACCAACTACCTCGATCTGGAAGGCACGTTGTGGCTGCAGGATCACCTGGCAACCTATCCGCACACCATGATCGTGATCAGCCACGATCGCGATCTGCTCGACACGTCGGTCGATTTCATCCTGTCGCTGGAGAACCGCAAGCTGACGCTGTGGCGCGGCGGCTACACGGATTTCGAGAAACTGCGGAGCGAAAAGCTGCTGCTCGACCAGAAGGCCGCGAAGAAGCAGGAGGCGAGGCGCAAGCATCTGCAGTCGTTCGTCGACCGCTTCAAGGCCAAGGCGTCAAAGGCCAGCCAGGCCCAGTCGCGCGTCAAGATGCTGGAGAAGATGCAGCCTATCGCCGCCGCAGCTCTCAGCGACGTGCTGCCGATCGAGATACCGGAGCCGGAGAAGGTCCTGTCGCCTCCCATCGTCACGCTGGACGGCGTGAATGTCGGCTACGAGCCCGGCCGTCCGATCCTGCGAAACCTGTCGCTGCGGATCGACGACGACGACCGCATCGCGCTTCTCGGCGCGAACGGCAACGGCAAATCGACGCTCGTGAAGCTGATCGGCGACCGGCTCGCGGCGATGTCGGGAACGGTCACGCGGGCGTCGAAGCTGAAGATCGCCTACTTCGCCCAGCACCAGCTCGACGAACTCGATGCAACACAAAGCGTCTATCAGCACCTGCGGGACCTGATGCCGGACGCGCCGGAGTCGAGGGTTCGTGCCGTGGCAGGCTCGATCGGATTTCCGGGTGCCGCCGCCGACAACGAAGCCGGCCGGCTGTCCGGCGGCGAGAAGGCGCGGCTCATGCTCGGCCTCGCCACGTTCGGGGGACCGAATTTGCTGATCCTCGACGAACCGACCAACCACCTCGACATCGACAGCCGGGCCGCGCTGATCGAGGCGCTCAACGATTATTCCGGAGCGGTGATCCTGGTGTCGCACGATCGCCACCTGCTGGCGGCCTGCGTCGACCGGCTTTGGCTGGTGTCGGGGGGACGCGTATCGGCCTTCGACGGCGACCTCGATGAATACCGCAGACGCGTTCTGTCCGAGCGCAGCGACGAACCGTCCGATCGCAGGAAAGCCAAGGAGCCAACTCCGGGCGCCGAAGCGCGGCGCAACGCCGCAGAGCGGCGGGCGGAGGCTGCGGCGCTGCGGCGGCAGCAATCCCGCGCCGAGGCGGAGATGACACGGCTCTCACGCGAGATCGAACAGCTCGACGCCGCGCTTGCTTCGGGCGAGTTGTATGCGACCGATCCGGCGAAGGCGTCGGCGATGGTCAAGCGGCGCGCGGAGCACGCCCAAAAGCTGTCGCAGGCCGAAGAGCAATGGCTGTCGGCCGGCGAGGCGCTTCAGGCCGCCACATCCTA
>CAZGSW010000187.1:0-8493 GCA_964528635.1 uncultured Rhodoplanes sp.
TGCTGGACGGCTCCCGCGTCAACGTCGCGGTGCGGCCGATCGGCGTCGACGGACCGCTGGTGTCGATCCGCAAGTTCTCCAAAAAGCCTTTCAACCTCAACAAGTTGGTCGATATCGGCGCGATCAGGCCGCAGATGGCGGAACTGCTCGCCGCCGCGGTGAAAGCACGCGTGACAACCATCATTTCCGGCGGAACAGGCTCCGGAAAAACCACGATGCTCAACGCTCTGTCGGCATTCATTTCCGAGAAGGAGCGTCTCATTACCATCGAGGACGCCGCCGAACTGCAGCTCCAGCAACCGCATGTGGCGCGCATGGAAACGCGGCCGCCCAACATCGAGGGGCACGGCGAAATCCGCCAGCGCGAGCTGGTCAAGAACGCGCTGCGCATGCGGCCCGAACGCATCATCCTCGGCGAGTGCCGCGGCGAGGAGGCGTTCGACATGCTGCAGGCGATGAACACCGGCCATGAAGGCTCGATGGCGACCATCCACGCCAACAATCCGCGCGAAGCGATCTCACGACTCGAGCAACTGGTCGGCATGGCCGGCTTGCCGATGACCATTCCTTCGATCCGCGGCCAGATCGCTGCGGCGGTGCGCATGATCGTGCAGCTTCAGCGCATGTCGGACGGCAAGCGCCGCGTGACGGCGGTGACCGAGATCACCGGCATGGAAGGCGACATCGTGCAGATGCAGGACATCTTCAAGTATGTCCGCACCAGCACCGCCGATGACGGCACGGTCGAAGGTCACTTCGTGGCGACCGGCGTGCGGCCGCGCTTCCTCGGCGACCTGCAGGCGAAGGGCATCAAGATTCCGGCGTCGTACTTCGATCCCAGCAAGCCGCTGTGATGATCGACATCGATACGATCTATTTCGTCTACATCTTCGTCGCGCTGGCGGCCGGCCTGTTCGTCGAGGCGATCTATCTTCTTTTCTTCACGTCGCGGTCGTACCGCAAGAACGTCAATCGCCGCCTCAAGCTGATGGAAGGCATGCCCGACCGCGAGGCGATGCTGGTGCAGATCCGGCGCGAGCGCGGACTGACTGTCAGCGGCGACTACCGGCTGCCGCTGATCGCGCTGAACCGGCTGATCCTGCAATCGGGCCTGACGCTCGGCATCGGCAAGTTCGCGCTGTACTGCGGAATTCTGGCGCTGTTCGCCTACAGCTTCGTCTTCATGACGCGGGGCCAGTGGCTGGAGGCGATCGGAGCGGCGCTGTTCTGCTGCACGCTGTTGCCGCTGGCTATCCTCAAGATCATGAAAAGCCGCCGGCAGAAAGCGTTCGGCGCTCAGTTTCCCGACGCGCTCGATATCATCGTGCGCAGCCTGCGCTCCGGCCATCCGGTGCCGGTGGCGATCTCCATGGTGGCGCGCGAGATGCCGGACCCGGTCGGCACCGAATTCGGCATCGTCGCCGACGAGATTACCTATGGCGCCGATCTCGAAACTGGCATGCGAAACCTTTATTTCCGGCTTGGCCAGGAGGACCTTCCGCTGTTTGTCACCGCGGTGGCGATCCAGAGCACCACCGGCGGTAACCTGAGCGAAATCCTGCAGAACCTTTCGGCGGTGATCCGCCAGCGCTTCAAGATGCGCCGCAAGATCCGTGCGCTGGCCTCGGAGGGACGCGCCTCGGCAATGATCCTTTCGTCGCTGCCGGTCGCGCTGTTCCTGATCGTGCAGGTGGTTGCGCCGGACTTCTACGCCAGCGTCTGGCACGAGGATCTCACCAAGATCATCCTCGGCTGCGCCGCCGGCTGGATGGCAGTCGGCAATCTCATCATGTACCGCATGGTCAATTTCAAGATCTGAATCATGACCCTGCTTGCCAACAGCCAGTTTCTGGTCACGCTGCTGGTCTTCCTCGCCGCGACCACGTTTGCATTCGGGGTGATGGCGCTGGTCCGGGTGCAGGGCTCGGTGAAGCGGCGCGCGGCCGGCATCGGCAAGCTCACTGGCGACATGGCGGTCGACAATCCGCGCTCGCTGCGTCATTCGAGCCTCAAGGCGGCGCGGCGCGTCATCGAGCATACGGCGAAACACTACTCCGAGCAGAACAGCGAGGAGATGAAGGTGCTGCGCCGCCGGATGATGCAGGCCGGCATCTACGATCCGCGGGCGGTGGCCTATTTCTTCCTCGGCCGCACGTTGCTTGCAGTCGGGCTTGCGCTGCTGGTGTTTCTGTTTGCGCCGACCGAGCCGGGCAGTGCGGTTGGCTGGATGTTCATGGGTGTCGCCGGCATCGCCGGCTACATCGGGCCGAGCCTTTACCTCGACCGGCGGATCACGGCACGCAAGGCCGAGCACCAGGCCGGGTTCCCGGACTTCATGGACCTGCTGGTGGTTTGCGCGGACGCAGGACTGAGCATGGAGGCTTCGCTCGAACGGGTCGGCCGCGAACTGGGCGATTCCTATCCGTCGCTCACCGCCAACATCCACATGACCAATCTCGAAGTCCGGGCTGGCCGCACGATGAGCGAGGCGCTGGAGCATCTCGGCGACCGGCTGGGGGTGGAGGAGGCGCGTTCCTTCGCCACGCTGATCCAGCAGTCGGCCGAGCTTGGTTCCAGCATCACCGACGCGCTGCGGGTCTACTCCGACGACATGCGGCACAAGCGCCTGTCGCGCGCCGAGGAGAAGGCCTACAGCCTGCCCGCCAAGCTCGCCGTGCCGATGATGCTCTGCATCTTCCCGGTGCTGTTCGTCGTTATCCTGTTGCCGGTGATCGTCCGCCTCGCGGTCGGCAGCTAGTGATCCGATTCCCAGCATTCGCATCCCGTTTCGGCAGGCGCGTTTGCAAATGTCAAATCCGCTCCACCACTGAGCGGAGGTTCCGCGACCGGAAAACTCGGTAAATGGAATGTTAAGCATCGTCACCTAGCTTCGTCCGCACTGGAGCGTGCAATGCGGATGGGTTTGTGCCGGGTGATCGTCATCGCGGCCGCCGGCCTTGTCGGGCTGGCGGGTTGCCAGACCAACCTCGGCCTGGATCATCTGCGGGCCTACGATCCGAACGCTCCCATCGCGCCGCAGGAGATCGAGACCACCGGCTCGGTGTTCGCCCCGGCTGAGGGTCCGCCGGCCACGCCGGAACTGCTCGGTTCCGACCCGAACGACGAAGTCAGTCTCGGCAAGAAATACTTCCGGCAGGGCAGCTACGGCCTGGCCGAGCGGTCGTTCCGCAAGGCGGTGGAGTTGCACCCCAAACAGGCCGAGGCCTGGCTCGGACTGGCGGCCTCCTACGACCGTCTGAAGCGCTTCGATCTGGCCGACCGCTCCTACGCACAGGCAACCCGGCTGGTCGGGCCGACGCCGGAAATCATGAACAACCAGGGCTTTTCCTACATGCTGCGGGGCGACTATGGCCGCGCGCGCTCGACCCTGCTCGCCGCCGGCGCCAAGGATCCGGCCAATCCCTACATCCAGAATAACCTGAAACTGCTGGAAGAGGCGGCCCGCAAGCGCAAAACGGTCAACTGACGCCGCCGGCAAAGTGCGCTGCAATCTGGAATTCCGGCACAATCGCAACCATCTCCAGAGCATTGTCCTGTCCGGAGAATGGCATGTTTGCGACGTTGCGAAGCCTGGTTACCGACCTTCTCGATCCCCGCAGCGAGCACAGCTACGAGGAAAGCGACTACCGTCTGGCCGCCGCGGCCCTGCTGGTCCGCGCCGCCATGATCGACGGGCATTTCGACGAATCCGAGCGCACCCGGCTTCACCAGCGGCTGAAGCTCCGGTTCGATCTCGACGATGAGGGCGCCCGCAAGCTGATCGATCAGGCGACCGTGGCGGAACGGGAGGCGGTCGACCTCTACCGCTTCACCAGCCTGCTGAACCGCTCCCTCGATGACGAGGGCCGCCGGCACATGGTCGAGCTGATGTGGGAAATCGTCTACGCCGACAAGCGTGTCAGCGAGTTCGAGGATAACTTGCTCTGGCGGGTTGCCGATCTGCTACACGTACCCGCACGCGATCGCATCGAGTTGCGCAGGCGTGTGGCCGGGCAAGCAGGACAGGACGGAGAATGAACAAGGTCGCAGTCGTCACCGGCGCATCGTCCGGTATCGGCTTGGAGCTGGCGCGGGTGTTTGCCCGGAATGGCCACGCGCTGGTGCTGGTCGCGCGTCGTGAGGAGCGATTGAAAGCCCTGGCGGCGGAGATCGGAACAAGCGGCGGCATGGCGCCGCTGGTGCTGCAGCTCGATCTGGCGGAGCGCGACGCCTGTGCGAAACTTGCGGATGCGCTTGCGGCGAACGGTCTGGAGCCGGAGTACATCGTCAACAACGCCGGCTTCGGCCAGGTCGGCGATGCCGCAGACGGCGACCGCGCCGAGCTCCTCCAGATGGTGGACGTCAATATCCGCGCCCTGACCGAGCTGTCGCTCGCCTTCGTCGAAAGCCTCTCGAAGCATCGCGGCGGCATTCTCAATCTCGGATCGATCGCCGGCTTCATCCCCGGTCCGAGTTCGGCAGTGTATTATGCCAGCAAGGCCTACGTGGTTTCGCTCGGCGACTCGCTTTACTGCGAGCTGGGACGGCGCGGCATCCGGGTCACCACGCTGTGCCCCGGCCCGGTGGTCACCGAATTCCACATCCGGGCGGGCTTCGAGGCCCATGACATCCCGATCCTCGACGTCTCGGCGGCGAAGGTGGCGGAACTGGGCTATCGCGGGTTGATGAGCGGCCGACGCCTCGTTGTGCCGGGCTTCGGCAACAGGCTCATCACGATGCTGCCGCACGTGATCCCGCGGCCGCTGCTGGTGTACCTGATCGACATGCGGCAACGCGCCTACCTGCACCGCCGTGTGGCGGACACATAGCCGGGCCGGGCACGCGCCTTGCTTTCGCCGGATCGGCGGGTATTCCTCTGCCGCGATTCCGGACCAAGCCCGGGGTCGAATTCCGGGTGATGAGTTTTTCGCGCGAGCTTCAATCGGGTCGGGAGCGCCCTCGTTTCATGGTTCAGCCGGTGAGCCAGCCGGTCCTGATCGTGCTGCATCAGGAGCATTCGACGCCAGGCCGCGTCGGCAATCTGCTCAAGAGCCGGGGGGTCCCTCTCGATATCCGGCGTCCCCGGTTCGGCGAAGCGTTGCCGGAGACGCTGGCGGACCATGCCGGCGCCGTGGTGTTCGGCGGTCCTCAGAGCGCCAACGACAAAGACGAGTTCGTGCGCCGCGAGATCGACTGGCTTGCAGTGCCGCTGAAGGAGCAGAAGCCGTATCTCGGCATCTGCCTCGGCGCACAGATGCTGGCCAGCCAGCTCGGCGCGCGCGTCTACAAGCATCCGCAGGGGCATGCGGAGGTGGGCTACTATCCGATCCGGCCGACTGCGGACGGCCGCAAGCTGCTGCGGGACTGGCCGGATGCGGTCTATCAGTGGCACCGCGAGGGCTTCGATCTGCCGCGCGGCGCCACCATGCTGGCCGAGGGCGATGCCTTTCCGGTGCAGGCGTTCGGCTACGGACGCGCCGCGTTCGCGCTGCAGTTCCACATGGATGTCACCCACGCCATGATGTGCCGTTGGACCACGCGCGGTCATTCGCGCATGTCGATGCCCGGCGCGCAGCCCCGCGCCGCTCATTTTGAAGGCCGCCTCATGCACGATCCGGCCTGCCGGACGTGGATCGAGTCGTTCCTCGACCGCTGGCTCGCCTTGCAGCCGGAAACGACGGCCGTTCAGCGTCGCGGCGGCTCGAGCGTATCGACCCGGTAGAGTCCGGAAAACACCGTACGGCCGAACAGCGCGACCAGCAGCGCACCGGTGCCGCCCACCAGCACGGCCGGGATGGCGCCGAGCCACGCCGCCATCAGCCCGGCGCGGAAGTCGCCGAGCTGATTGGAGGCGATCACGAACAGCGAATTGACGGCGCTCACCCGGCCGCGCGCGTCGTCGGGCGTATGGAGCTGGATCAGCGTCATGCGGATCACCACGCTCACCATGTCCGCCATGCCGATCGCCATCAGCGCGGCCATCGACAGCGCGAACGACTTCGACAGCCCGAACACCAGAATGGCGACGCCATAGACGGCGACCGCGCCGAAGATGATGCGGCCGACGTGCTGGCGCGGCTGCCAGTGGGTCATGGCAATGGCAGCGGCCAGCGCGCCGACGCCGGGCGCCGCGCGCAACAGGCCGAGCGCCCACGGTCCCGCGTCGAACACGTCGCGAGCGAACACCGGCAACAGCGCGAACACGCCGCCGAGCAGGACCGCGAACAGGTCGAGCGAGATCGCGCCAAGGATGATCGGGTTGTGGCGGATGTAGGCAAAGCCTGCGAACAGCACCGCCAGGCTCAGCGGCTCGCGCGAGGTCGCAGTGCGCACCACTGCTACCAGCCCCATCAGCAGGACGGCGGACAGGTACAGCGCGCTGCAGAGCGCATAGACCAGGATCGGGTTGACCGCATAGATCAGCCCTCCGACTGCGGGTCCGGCGATCACCGCAACCTGCGTGGCCGACGAGCTTGCCGCGGTGGCGCGCGCCAGCATCGGCAGCGGCACGACGCCCGGCAATAGCGCGGTCAGGGTGGTCTGCTCGAATGCGCGGCAGGCGCCGATCACGAACACAATGGCGAGCAGGTACTCCCGCGTCATCACGCCGGCTGCGGTGCCGGCCGCGAGCGCCGCGGTGGCGAGCGCGCAGGTGAACTGGCAGATCCGCACGATGGTCCGCCGGTTGTAGCGGTCGGCGGCGTGCCCTGCGACAAGCACGAACAGGGCGGCGGGGACGAACTGGACGAGGCCGACCAGGCCGAGGTCGAGCGGGTCGCGGGTCAGGTCGTACATCTGCCAGGCGACGGCCACCGCCTGCATCTGCAGGGCCACCGTGCCGAACACGCGGGCCGCCCAGTAGAGCGCGAAAGGCCGGTGCCTGCGGAGCAGTTCGGCGGACGCATCCGGAAAGGTCATCGGTTCCCACGTCGATCCGGCAGCGCGGACCGTCTGCCACCGTCGGTGCATACTAGGGCATATCGGGCCGGTGCGATTCGACACTGGACCAGGTTTGTTCAAAAATCTGTCCAAACCGCAGACGATGCATGAACCTCGCGGTGCTATCGTCGGCGGCTCAACACTGTGAGGGAATGCAATGGGCGACGTCCCGCCCGACCGCCGGAGGGCACCCGCATATTCCCTCAGTCAGGTGCTGCGCGCGTCCGACGACATTCTGGAGCTGCTTCCGGTCGCGGTCTGCATCTGCGATCTGCAGGGCCGGATCGTGCAGTACAACAACCGCGCCGTGGAGATCTGGGGAGGCGCGCCGCAGCCCGGCGACACCCACGAGCATTTCACCAGCCCGGTCCGGTTCTTTTCCTCGGACGGCACCCCGCTGCCGGAGTCCCGGCTGAACCATGTGCTCAGGACGGGCCTCGCCTGCCGCAACGAGGAGGTGGTGGTGCGCCTCGCGGACGGCACGCGCATCGCGGTTCTGGTCAACATCGATCCGCTGGTGGATGCGCAGGGCCGGATGGTCGGCGTGGTGAACTGCTTCCAGGACATCACCGAGCACAACCGGATCCGCGAGGCGCTGGAGCGGAGCCAGCTTGACCTTCGCGAGCAGCAGGAGCGCTGGAACGCGACGTACGAGCACGCCTCGATCGGCATCGTGGAGGTCGACGCGGAAGGCCGCTTCCTGCGCGTCAACGAATCGATCTGCGACATCACCGGGCTGACCCGCGAGGATCTGCTCGGCTGGCGGCTGTTCGCGCGCACCCATCCGGACGACCGCGACGTCGACGAGGAGCTTTACCGCCGGCAGGTAAAAGGCGAGATCGGCTTCTACTCGGTCGAGAAGCGCTTCGTCCGCCGCGACGGCCGCGCCATCTGGTGCTCGATCCGCTCGTCCACGGTGCGCGACGCCGCCGGTCAGTTTCTCTACGGCGTGCGCGTGGTGCAGGACATCACGGCGCGCAAGGAGGCTGACCTTCGCCAGAAGCTGCTGATGGACGAGCTGAACCACCGGGTGAAGAACACGCTCGCCACGGTGCAATCGCTGGCGACGCAGACCGCGCGCGGCACGCACTCGCCGGAGGCATTCCGCCATTCGTTCGAGGGGCGGCTGATCGCGCTCAGCCAGGCGCACGACCAGCTCACGCAGCGCCACTGGGCGAACGCCGACCTGCGTGCGATCGTCACCGCGGCGACGGCGCCGTTTGCCCGCGGCAACGACCGGATCGCCGTCGTCGGCCACGATGTGGCGGTGACGCCGCGCATGGCGCTGACGCTGGCGATGGTGTTCCACGAGCTCACCACCAACGCGGTGAAGTACGGCGCGCTGTCGTCGCCGGCTGGGCGCGTCGACGTGAGCTGGCGGATCGGCGCGGGAGCGTCGCAGACGCTGGAGATCGGCTGGCAGGAAAGCGGCGGTCCGGTGGTCGTCGAACCGCAGCGGCGCGGCTTCGGCTCGCGCTTCATCGAAGGCAGCGTCTCGGCGGAGCTGAACGGCGAGGCCCGGCTCGCATTCGATCCGTCGGGCCTGCGCTGCGC
>CAZGSW010000188.1:0-2479 GCA_964528635.1 uncultured Rhodoplanes sp.
GAAGCAGGAGCC
This sequence comes from uncultured Rhodoplanes sp., assembly GCA_964528635.1. Lineage (GTDB taxonomy): Bacteria > Pseudomonadota > Alphaproteobacteria > Rhizobiales > Xanthobacteraceae > Z2-YC6860. The sequence goes on from CAZGSW010000188.1 coordinate 13, forward strand.
GTTCGTCTACGGATCGCTGCCCGGCGAGGCGCTGTACTTCGTGCAGAAATAGCGCGCCGCGGGTCAGACCGGCACGCCGGCCGCATCGTAGGTGAACAGCCACTCGTAACGCTGCCTCACCTTCTCCTCCTGCCACTCGCGCGTCACATACGCTTCGGCGCCCGCGGCTTCGGCGAGCTCCGGATTGTGGAAGCGCCTGGCGTTGTCGAGGGAGGCGGCAACGCAGCGGTTGGCGCGCTCGCGGCGGACCGCCTCGTAGCGGCTCAGCGCCTGCGGCACCACTCCGTGCTTCTCGATGCAGCGCGCCAGCACGTAGCCGTCCTCCAGCGCCATCACCGCGCCCTGCGCCATCATCGGCAGCATGGAATGGCTGGCGTCGCCGAGCAGCGTGACGCGATCCCTGGTCCAGGCCGGCATCGGCGGGCGCGCGAACAGCGCCCACTTGTACGGCGTATCGCCGGCGTGGATGGTTTCGTGGATGTCGGGATGCCAGTTGCGGAAGTCGCTGGAGAACTCGTCCTTCGAGCCCTGCACGGTCCAGCTCTCGACCCGCCAGTCGTCGCGCTCCATCAGCCCGACCAGATTGAGCAAATCCCCGCCCCGCACCGGATAGTGCACCACATGACCGCCGGGCCCGACCCAGTTGGTGCCGACCTGCATGCGGATGCCCTTCGGCACGCGATCGCGCGGCACCAGCACACGCCAGCACACGATGCCGGTGAACTCCGGCCGGTCGGCGCCGAACACCGAGAGCCTCACCCGCGACTGCACGCCGTCGGCGCCGATCACCAGAGCGGCACGGGCGGTTTCGCCGTCCTCGAACGCGACGGTGACGGCGTCGCCGTCCTGCGACACGCCGGCGCACCTCCGGTTGAGGTGGATCGCGTCCGGCCGCTCCCGGCGGATTGCGGACAGCAGCGCCGCGTGCAGATCGCCGCGGTGGAACATCATGTAGGGAAAGCCGTAGCGCTCCACCGACTCCGCGCCGAGATCGAACAGCTTCCAGGTCTGTCCGGTGCTCCACAGCCGGATTTCCTTGCCGGCCACGACCACACCGGCCCTCTCGATCGTTTCGCCGAGCCCCAGCGCGTAGAGCACCCGCGTGCCGTTCGGGGAAATCTGCACGCCGGCGCCGAGCTCCTTCAGCTCGGCCGCCTGCTCGTAGACGTCGACCGCGATGCCGCGGCGGATCATCGCCAGCGCCGCGGTCAATCCGCCGATGCCGCCGCCGACGATTGCGATCCGCTTGTCTGCTATCATGCCGCCAGTCCACAATTGCACCGCCCAGCGCGGGCACCCGGATTGTCATGCCAGATTGTCGTGCCCGCGAAAGCGGGCATCCAGCAGGCTCGATGGTTGCGAACAAAAACTCAAGGCTTGCGAATGCTGGATCGTCCGCCTGCGCGGACGATGACACCGGGAATTGTGGCGCCATCCGTGTCCTGCTGGCGTTCACCTTTCTCCTTCTCGTGGCTCTGTCGCCGGCCCACGCCCAGACCGCGCCCACCGCCGAGGAGGTGCGTGTCTACGCCGGCCTGCACGAGGCCGCGGCGAGAGGCAACGCCGCCGATATCGAAAGGCTGGTGCGGGACGGCGAGCGCATCGACCTGCAGGACTCGCGAAGCCGCACTCCGCTGCACGTCGCGGTCTATCTCAAGCAGCAGGATGCGGCGCGCACGCTTCTCAAGCTCGGCGCCAATCCGAACGCGCTCGACATGGACCGCTACGATGTCGTCACCATCGCCGCAGTCGCCAACGACCTCGACATGCTCAAGCTCGTGCTCGCGGGCGGTGCCGGTGCGGGCAACGTGACCAGCCGCTACAACGGCACCGCGCTGATCGCCGCGGCCCATCTCGGGCACACCGAGGCGGTGCAGATGCTGATCGACGCCAGGGCGCCGCTCAACCACGTCAACAATCTCGGCTGGACCGCCCTGATGGAGGCCGTCGTGCTCGGCAACGGCGGCGCGAACCATACAGCAACCCTGAAAGCCCTGGTCGACGCCGGCGCCGACGTGAACATCGCCGACAAGCGGGGCGTCACGGCGCTGCAGCACGCCCGCCGCCGCGGCTACGTCAACATGGCGCGCATCCTGGAACAGGCCGGCGGGCGCTGACGGTCCAGCGCCGCCACAATTCGGTCACCCTCAATACGCCCTGCGCGTGGCGATGCGCCACAAAGGACCATTGCGCCGGAGTTGGCACGGCGCGAAAATCCGCGTCTCGACTGGGACGAGGAGGTGTTTATGCGTACAGCCCTGTTCGGAACACTGCTCGCGGCGGGCCTTGCGGCGCTGCCGCTTCAATCGACGCCGGCAAACGCGATTGCGCTGGCGGCTCCGGCCGGCATGCAAGCGGCGGCCGAAACGCTCGGCCAAACGGAGAAGGTGACCTACTACGGGTATCGGCCGTACTACCGGCCCTATCGTCCGTATTACCGGCCTTACTACGGCTACCGCAACTACGG
>CAZGSW010000188.1:2579-8491 GCA_964528635.1 uncultured Rhodoplanes sp.
TACCGCAACTACGGCTACCGTCCGTACTACCGGCCCTACCGGCCGGTCTATTACGGCTACCGTCCCTATTATCGGCCATACTACAGGCCCTACTACCGCCCGTACTACCGGCCCGTTCATTACGGATATCGTCCGTACTACCGGCCGTATTACCGGTCGTACTATCGTCCCTACGCGCGTCCCGTGTACTACGGCGGCGCGCCCCGGGGTTATTTCGGCGTCGGCTTCGGCCCGCGCTGGTAGGCGATCGCCTCGACACCGGACGGCAACGGCGCGGCTTCGACAGCCGCGCCGTTTTCGTTTCACACAAGTGTGTGCTGCTTTTCGATTATTGCTTTTCGATGCCGACCGTTTTGCCGATGCTCTCAAAGAAGGCGATGTCATCCGCGATGTATTTCGAGAACCCTTTCGGATCGAAGCGATCGATCGCCGTGGTCAGCCCCATCTTCTGCCACTGAGGCTGCATCTCCGGTGCAGTGACGATATCGCGCACGGCGCGATAGATCGTATCGACCACGGGCGCCGGAATGTTGGCGGGCCCCATCAAGCCGTGCCAGCCCCGGACGTCGAACTTTTCCAGCCCGAGATTGGGAAACTCCGCGACGATCGGCACATCCGGCAACACTTTGGACCGCTCCGGCGCGGCGTACCCCAGGGCCAGGACCGAGCCAGCGCGAATGTGCGGCAGAGCGACGGAAATCGGCGCGAACATCACCTTGGAATGGCCAGCCAATACGTCGTTCATTGCAGGTCCGGTCCCCTTGTAAGGGATGTGGTTCATCCGGACGTTGGTGAACATGTTGAACATCTCGCCGGATATGTGCGTGACGTTTCCGAAGCCGCCAGATGCGAACGTCACCGTGCCCGGCTCCTTGCGAGCCAGTTCGACCAATTCGGAAAGGGTCTTTACGCCAAGCGAGGGGTGCACGACGATGACCTGCCCATCGCCGAAGGTGGTGAGCCCGATTGGCGTGAAGTCCTTCAGCGAGTCATACGGCAAGGACTTGAAGATGATCGGATTGGTCGCGTGCTGCCGCGAGGTGAACAGCAGCGTGTAACCGTCGGGGGGCGATTTCGCGACAATGGCGCTGCCGAGCGTGGTCGCAGCGCCCGGCCGATTCTCCACCACGACCGATTGACCGAACTTTTCCTGCAGGGGCTTCGCAATCAGCCGGGCAACCGGATCGATCACTCCGCCGGGTGAGAACGGCACCACGATGCGGACGGTCCGGTCGGGGTAGGTCTGGGCGTTGGCTGTCGTGGATAGCAAGGCGATGACGAAGAGTGCCGCAAATCTGAACATAATGGTCTCCGTGGACGATGCGCCCCGCTAGCCTTTCGGCGGTATCACAGGCAGCAAGATGTACGAGGGCTTCTCAGCGCTGGAATAGATCGTGTTCTTGGCCTGGATGTTGTAGCCGGCCGAGTAGTGCGTATACGGCGCGCTGCCGACGCCATCGCGAGGCTGAACATCGACGCGGAGCCGGTTGCCCTTCTTGATGACGATGGAGGTCGGCCATATCTCGACTTGACACTCGACGATCTCCCCCGGCTTCAGCCAAAGTCTCCGCTTGTGTTTGTGATAGGGCCGGTACGGCAATGTCTTGTCCGGATCGAGTTCGCGGTGCGACGCGCGCAACCAGCCCTTGGTCAACGGCACCGGCTGGCCATGCTGTCCGCTCTCCCAGATATCCTTGCCATCGGCATCGATATTTCGCAGCGTGATGAAGACGTCCATGTCCTTTGACGTCGAGGACACCCACAGGTTCATCATCAGAGGACCTGTGATTTCCGTGTCCTGCTTCATCGGTTCGGTGTCGAATGTGATGCCGATCCGGCCGTGGATGGCGGCGGATGCGGCGTTCGCGGTCGTCGGAACGAAACCGGCCCGGGTCGCAATGCTCGCGTCGTAGGTAATCGACTGCGGCGCGGCCGGCGGCTCGGGCAAAAGGCGCCCTTCGACAGCGTCAGCGGCCGGAGAAAACGGCCGATCGACGTTCACGTAAAGTTTGGTCCATTTCGTGCGGGCGATCGGCCATTCGTTTTCGAAGCGGAATTCGTAGGGCTCCTTGTTTCCGCCGGTGCGGATCGTCAGTTTGACCGGCGGCTCCGACATGATCCCGGTGTCGACTCCCTTCAGCCAGTGGTCGAACCAGCGCATCTGGTCGATCCGTGCCTCCTCGGCGTGAAACGGATGGAAGTGCGTCCCGGTGTGGATGCGCAGCTTCTTGTGTTTCGAGGCGGCGTTCATGAACGCCTCGGTGTTGCCACGCAGGTGCATGGCAAAGCCGCTCCAGTTGCCGACCGTGAAAAGCGGAACGACGATCCTGTTCCAGTCGGCCGCGACCTTCTCCCAATATTCGTCATCGAGACTGTGGCGCATGTAGTGCCACAGGAGATTGTTGTTGAACGGCTCCGGATCGGTTTCGCCGGCGTCACCCAGCAGGTGATGCGCCACCTGGGCGGTGTGCCAGTTGGTCAAGAAGCCCAACGCGAAAATGCCGCCGTGATAGGCCTGATCGCGGTACTGATCGGCCCTGCCCTCCCATGGCAGGATTGCCTTCAGCGACGGTGGCTGCAGATTGGCGACGCGCCATTGCACGGCGGCGTGATACGAAATTCCGCACAAACCGATGTTGCCGTTGCACCACGGCTGCTTGGCGTACCACTCGATGGAGTCGTAAAGATCGAGCGACTCCTCATATGAGCTCGGCGCCGACTTGCCCGGCGACTTGCCCGATCCTCGCGTATCGATCCGCACGCAGGCATAACCGCGCGGCACCCACCAGGTGGGATTGATGGCCTCCCAGGCCATATAGGGGTTGGCCTCCTCCTCCAGATCGGCCGGCGGAATCCAGAGCTTGTCCTTCTGGTAAGGACCGAGATTGAGGATCGCGGGCACCTTTTCGTCAGTGTTATCGGGCCGGAACACGTCCGAATAGATTTTGGTGCCGTCGCGCATTGGAATGCCGACGTCCTTTTCCACGAGCAGGCCGTGATTTCTCGGCTGGGACATGGTCGGTGCGGCCATTGCGTCATTTCCTCCCGGAATTCCTGCGGCAAGACGCGCCGGCTCGTGATCCCGCGCGCTGAAGCACGCTGCGCGTCCTCCAGACTTGTGCGGGAACTATGCAGTCGTATTCTATGCTTTGGAAGATGATGGACTCGGTATTCAATATGCTCGAACAAGACCCAGCCGCCGGCAGCACCCACTTGTCGCTGGCTCGCGGCCTGGCGGTGCTGGAGGCAGTGATCGCGGCCGGTGGCAGCGCACGGCTCGCAGAAATCACACGCACCACGTCTCTGGCGCGCAGCACGTCCCACTACCTGCTGCAGGCGCTGGTGGCGTTCGGCTATCTGCGTCAGGACGGCAAGACGCGGGCCTATCATCTCGGCGCGCGAGCCCACCGCCTGACCGGTCGTGTGCTCAGCCAGAGCGAGTTGATCGATGCGGCCATGCCGTTCCTCGACGCGCTGCGCCAACGCACCGGAGAGAGTGTGGCGCTCGGCCTGCTCAACGGCCACGAGGTCACCTTGGTTGCCACGCTCGACTCCAACGGACCGGTGCGCGTCGTACAGAATGTCGGAGCGCGACGGCCTGTCCATGGCACCGCTCTTGGCAAGGTGCTGGTGGCCGACATGCCCGACGATGTTGCCGAGAGCCTGCTGGACCGGATCGCGTTCGACAAACTGACGTCGAAGACGGTCGGCAGCCGCACCGCGATGCGCCGCGAACTGTGCCGGGCGCGGCGCGACGGTTATGCTGTCGATGACGAAGAATTTGCTGTCGGAGTGCGCTGCGCGGCGGCGCCGATCCGCGACAGCTCAGGGCGTGCGATCGCCGCGGTGACGGTGGTCGGGCCGCGGCAACGGCTGACCAAGGCACGCTGGCAGCAGTGCCGTACCGAAGTGGTCGCGGCGGCCGCCGCGCTGTCCACCACCCTGGGATATGACGCGGCCGGCAACCGCGCCTGAAAGCCTCTCACCCGCCGTTGTCGTCGCCTTCCTCGCCGATCCGCTCGACCGACACCACCTTTTCGTCTTCGGCGGTGTCGAACACGATGACGCCCTGGGTCGCGCGCCCGGCGATGCGGATGCCGTCGACCCGCGTGCGGATCAGCTTGCCGCCGTCGGTGACCAGCATGAGCTGGTCGCTTTCCTCGACCGGGAACGAGGCGACGAGCTGGCCGATCTTCTCCTTGATCGTCTCGGAACCCTTCTTTCCTTCCCAGATGTCCATGGCGACGATGCCTTTGCCGCCGCGGCTGGTGATCCGGTATTCGTAGGACGACGACCGCTTGCCGAAACCGCGCTCGGACACGGTCAGGATGAGCTGCTCGGCCTCCGACATCTGGACGTATCGCTCCTCGCCAAGCTCGATCTCGCTCACCGCCTCCGATGCCTCCTCGGCGTCGGCCGCGGCTTCCGCCTCGTCGCCCACGCCGCGCCGCACCGCGCTGGCCCGCTTGAGGTAGGCGAGCCGCTCCTCGGCCGTGACGTCGAGATGCCGCAGGATCGATTGCGAGATCACCCGGTCGCCGTCGGCGAGGTTGATGCCGCGCACGCCCATCGAGGTGCGGCCCGAGAACACGCGCACGTCCGTCACCGGGAAGCGGATGCACTGGCCCTGCGCCGTGGTCAGCAGCACGTCGTCCTTCTCGGTGCAGATCTGCACGTCAAGGATGCCCTCGCCTTCGGCGAGCTTCATCGCGATGATGCCGGAACGGCGCACGTCGGCGAAGTCGGACAGCTTGTTCCGCCGCACCGTGCCCTTGGTGGTGGCGAACATCACGTCGAGATTGGCCCAGGTTGTCTCGTCCTCGGGCAGCGGCAGGATCGAGGTCATCAGCTCGCCCTGCTGGATCGGCAGGATGTTGATGAGCGGCTTGCCGCGCGCCTGCGGCGGCGCCAGCGGCAGCCGCCAGACCTTCTCCTTGTAGACGCGGCCGTGCGACGAGAAGAACAGCACCGGCGTGTGCGTCGAGGCGACGAACAGCCGCGACACGAAATCCTCGTCGCGGGTCTGCATGCCGGCGCGGCCCTTGCCGCCGCGGCGCTGCGACCGGTAGGTCGAGAGCGGCACCCGCTTGACGTAACCCAAATGGGACACGGTGACGACCATGTCCTCGCGCTGGATCAGGTCCTCGTCCTCGACCTCGCCCTCCTCCTCCGCGATCACGGTGCGGCGCGGCGTGGCGAACTGCTTCCTGACCTCCAGCAGTTCGTCCTTGACGATGGACTGGATGCGGGCCCGCGAGCGCAGGATCTCCAGATAGTCGGTGATCTCGGCGGCGAGCTTGTCGAGCTCCTCCTTGATCTCGTCGCGGCCGAGCGCGGTGAGCCGCTGCAGCCGCAGATCGAGGATCGCCCGCGCCTGCTCCAGCGACATCCGGTAGGTGCCGTTGTCGGCAATGCGGTGACGCGGATCGTCGATCAGGGTGAGCAGCGCCTCCACGTCCCGCGCCGGCCAGTCGCGCGCCATCAGGCCTTCGCGCGCCTCGTTGGCGTCCTTCGAGCCGCGGATCAGCTTGATGACCTCGTCGATGTTGGCGACCGCGATGGCGAGACCGACCAGCACGTGGGCGCGGTCGCGCGCCTTGCCGAGCCGGTGCTTGGTGCGCCGCGACACCACCTCCTCGCGGAATGCGACGAAGGCCGTCAGCATGTCCTTGAGGTTCATGGTCAGCGGCCGGCCACCGTCGAGCGCGACCACGTTGGCGCCGAAGGTCGATTGCAGCTGCGTGAAACGGTAGAGCTGGTTGAGCACCACGTCCGGAATGGCATCGCGCTTGATCTCGATCACCACGCGATAGCCGTCGCGGTCGGATTCGTCGCGCAGTTCGGCGATGCCGTCGATCCGCTTCTCGCGCACCAGTTCGGCCATGCGCTCGATCATCGATGCCTTGTTCACC
>CAZGSW010000189.1:0-8446 GCA_964528635.1 uncultured Rhodoplanes sp.
CTAGTGGTCCGATTCTAACATTCGCATCCCGTTTCGGCAGGCGTGTTTGCGAATGTTAGAATCAAAGGACCACTAGCAAGCATAAGTCGCTAGTGGAGCTTTGGATTTGACATTCGCTTCGCGAGTTCGCGGCCAGGTGGGCAGCGAATGTCAAATCCGCTTCTCTGGAATGCCTCTTGTTCCAATGAACCGCCGCGGCCCGGATGCCTTTGCGGCGCGGCGGCCGTTGACTCCTCGTTATATCCATCTGAATATAACGATCTGCGATCGGGGCGAGCCGGACCGGCAGGCGCGAGCACTTCGGTACCGACCTCAAACGCGAGAAGCCTCAGGCTGCTCGTGGCTCCCGGGCCGGCTTGGCGCGTGACGTCAGCGGTCCGGGAGCGTCCCGGCCGCAGAAAGACGCACGCGCCAGACAATGGCGAAGCAAGCAGGAAGGCAAGCGGCAATGGCACAATATCCCGATCTTCAGCTTTATATCGGCGGCGCCTGGAAGAAGGCCGCCGGACAGCCGGTTCTCAACCCGGCCGACGAAAGCATCATCGGCGAGGTGCCGACCGCGACCCGCGCCGATCTCGACTCGGCCCTCGACGCCGCCGAAATCGGACTCCGCAGATGGAGCCGGACATCGCCCGCGAAGCGGTCGGAGATCATCCTCAAGGCGGTCGCGCTGATCCGCGAGCGCGTGGAGGAGATGGCGGTCGCGATGACCCTGGAACAGGGCAAGCCGATCGCCCAGTCGCGACTCGAAGTCCTGCGCGGCTGCGAGATCATCGAATGGGACGCCGCGGAAGGACGCCGCACCTATGGCCGCGTGATCCCGAGCGAGCCCGGCATCAAGCACACGGTGCTTCGCCGGCCGATCGGCGTGGTGGCCGCGTTCTCGCCGTGGAATTTCCCGATGAGTTCTCCCGGCCGCAAGGTCGGGGCGGCCCTTTCGGCCGGCTGTTCGATCATCCTCAAGGCGTCGGAAGAGACTCCGGCCGGTGCGGTGCAGCTCGTCCGCGCCTTCCACGACGCAGGGCTGCCCCCCGGCGTACTGAACCTGGTGTTCGGCAAGCCGTCGGAGATCTCGGAGTATCTGATCCCGCAGGATCCGGTGCGGCTCGTCACCTTCACCGGCTCGATCCCGGTCGGCAAGCGGCTCGCCGAGATGGCCGGGCGTCACATGAAGCCGGCCATCATGGAGCTTGGCGGCCACGCCCCGGTCATCGTGTGCGACGACGTCGATCCGGCGACCACCGCCGCGACCTCGGTGACGGGCAAGACACGCAACGCCGGCCAGGTCTGCGTCTCTCCCACCCGCTTTTTCGTCCACGAGAAAATCTACGACAAGTTCACGGAATCATTCGCCGAGCAGGCCCGCGCCGTGAAGGTCGGCGACGGCCTCGATCCGTCGAACCAGATGGGGCCGCTCGCCAACCACCGCCGCATCGAGGCGATGGAGATGTTCGTGGCCGACGCGAAAGCCAAGGGCGCGCGCCTGCTGGCCGGTGGCGAACGCCTCGGCAACCGCGGCTACTATTTCCCGCTCACCGTGCTTGCGGACGTACCGGACACCGCCCGCGCCATGACCGAGGAGCCGTTCGGCCCGCTGGCGCTGATCAATCCGGTCTCGTCGCTGGATGAGGCGATCGAGAAGGCGAACGCCCTGCCTTACGGGCTCGCGGCCTATGCGTTCACGCGTTCGGCCCGCAACGCCGATGTGCTTGCGGACAACGTCGAGGTCGGCAACCTGTCGATCAACAATCTGGTGGCCTCCATCGCCGAGACTCCGTTCGGCGGGGTGAAGGACAGCGGATACGGACGCGAGGGCGGCACCGAAGGGCTGTCGCATTACACGGTGGTCAAGAACGTGTCGCACCTGATGATGTAGCAGCGCCGCCGGCCTGGGCTCGCCGGCGGCGTCTCCTACACCGTCTCGATGCCGTCGATCGGGCTGACGTCTCCGACGAACTGCAGCAGGTCGGTCATCCGGAATTCGCCCTTCTTGGCCGAAGGCAGATCCGGCTTCCAGCCCGGGCCCTTCTTCCAGAGGTAGGATTCCCGATCGCCGTGCACGAGCCCGACGAACACCTCCGCGACGATGGTGGCGCCGACCGGCCCGAGCTTCTTGCCTTTTCCGATCTGCTCGGCCTCCTTGAGGATGTAATAGAACAGCGGCGTCCTGACATGCAGGCTGTGCTGCTTAGCGACCGCTCCGTCCGGACCGACACTAACCTGCGCCGGCGTCAACGGTTTGATGCCCATCGCTGCCGCCACATCCTGTCCGGATGGCAGACCGAGATGGACTCCGCGCTGCAGGTTGCGAAGCGGCAGGCTGCCTCCGCCGCCGGGGAGCGTATGCAGCGCCGGCACCAGGAACGGATCGATCTTGCGGGTGCTGTTGACCGGCACCCCCGCCGGGTTTGCTGCCGGAAATTTGAAGTAGCGCCGCCAGTCGATGATCCAGTTGCCCGGCAATGTGGTGCGGATATCGCCTGACAGTCCGGTAAACTGGAACAGTTGAGCGAGCGTCGCCGCCGTGAAGATGCGGTTGTGGTTGTACCGCTCGCGCACCATGCTGTGGCCGAGCCGGTAGGCTGCGCCGGAAAACTCGACCGGCATGTAGGGGAATTCCTTGAACCGGTAGAACTTGCGCCCGTCGTGCAGGATCTTCGCGACGATGCCGTCGCCGCACAATTTCTCGACGAAGTCGTGCAGCACCATCCACTGGTAATGCCAGGTCACGACCCGGCGCGCCTCGAGGAACAGCGTCTCGGCAGGCGTGCCGTCATCCCTCAGACGGTCGCAGACCTTGTTGTGGAACTTCAGCATCGCGAGATGCGTCTGCGCGACCACCAGGTTCTCGTCGTTGCGGTGATCGCCGATCAGAGCAAAGCCTTCCGGATTGCGCGGCAGGTCGTTCGGATGGGCCTTCGTCACCTCACCCGCCGGCGAGGTGTTGCCGATCAGGAATTTGGGGCCCGGCGTCTTGCCGCTGTCGGCGGACGCGCGGGCATAGAGCGGACGGCTGCCGTCCGGCCCGAGACCGTAGATCGAGTCGAGGTCGAGCGCGGGCGTGCGGAAGTTTTCCGTGCCCATCGGATCGGCCTGCTTGTCGCCGATCGACGTGAGGTCGAGCGTGATGTCGTGGTCGACGAACTGGCCGAGATAGGTGAAGCCTGCGGGGATTTCCTCGTTGTTGCCGTCCGCGCTGCCGGGATTCGAATCCTTCATCGCCTCGGCGAGTTCCTCCAGCGCATTCGCGGGCGGCTCGAACGCATCGAGTCTGGGGAACATGCGCCCGAACATGCCGGGGTTGTCGTGCCCCGACAGCAAGTCGAGAGACTGACGTGTCGGGTGACGCCCGGCGGTGCCGTGACCAGGCCTGATTGGAATCTCCGTCGCCATGAGATGACCGCCTCCCCGCGGTGCAATGTTTTGATTCCCGGTTCGAGCCGCGTGCGGTCGTCACCGGCCGCCTCGCCCGTTCCGGGAAAAAGCGGAATATACAACTTATAATAAATATTATTACTATATGCAACTATTAGTATATGGAAATTGGGAACGCGTCTTTCCGGTATCGTCGGGATCGAAGCCGGACCGGACCGCCGGCCACACCGGTGATGCACGGTTGCCCACGCTGCGAACCCTGGTTCGGGGCCATCCACCGATCGCAGTCCCGCGCTATCGCCGGATCATGCCGGGCACGGTTGCTTGCACGCGGCAAATGCCGGATGACACACTCGTTCTCCGGCAGGTTCGTTTCGCAATTCATGTCCGACACAGCGCAGCCGCGCGGCCCCGACGCGCTCTCCACGTCGCAGGTCGCGTTTCTCGCGGTCGCCTGCGCGTTCGCCATCGCCACGCTCTACTACAGCCAGCCGATCCTGCCGCTGATCGGCGCCGAGTTCGGCACCGGCGACGGCGTCACCAGCCAGATCGTGACGGCGAGCCAGATCGGCTATGCGCTCGGCCTGTTCCTGTTCGTGCCGATCGGCGACCGCGTCGACCGCCGCCGGCTGATCCTGATTCTGCTCGTTGTGAACACCGCCGGCATGGCGGCGTGTGCCGCCGCGCCGAGCCTCGCGCTCCTCATGACCGCGACGCTGATCGCGGGCGCCGCGACGGTGACGCCGCAGATCGTCATCCCGACCGTGGCCGGCATGGCCTCACCAGCGCAGCGCGGCCGCGCGGTCGGAATCGTGCTCAGCGGCATGTCCGCCGGCCTGCTGCTCGGCCGCACGCTCAGCGGACTGATCGGCGAGTTCGCCGGCTGGCGCAGCGTGTTTGTGGTCGCCATCGCGCTCAACCTGCTGCTCATCGCGATCGTGTGGCGGGTGCTGCCGTCGACGCGGCCGACCAGCGAACTGTCCTATCCGCACCTGCTGCGCTCGCTCGGCCGGCTGTTCGTCGACTACGCCACGCTGCGCGCCGCGTGCTTCACCGGCTTTCTCGCCTTCGGTGCATTCGGTGCGCTGTGGGCGACGCTGGCGCCGCTGCTGGCGCGCCCGCCCTATCAGCTCGGCGCCGACGTCGCCGGCCTGTTCGGCCTGATCGGCGTGGTCAGCATGGTGGGGGCGCCGATCCAGGGACGGCTGACCGACCGTCTCGGCGCCCGCGTGATGATCGCAGTCGGCGCCGTCACGCTGCTGATCGCGTTCGTCGTGGTGTCACAGACCGAGCGCGGGCTGTGGGCGCTGGCGCTCGGCGTTGCGCTCACCGACCTCGGCTACCGCTGCGTCCTGCTCGGCAACCAGACCCGCATCTATCCGCTGCAGCCCAACGCCCAGAGCCGTCTCAACACCGTGTTCATGACCGCGGTGTTCCTCGGCGGCGCGTTCGGATCGCTGTGCGGGGCCGCGGCCGCCGCCTGGTCGTGGACCGGCGTGGCGCTGGTGGGATGCGGCTTCGGCGCCTCCGCTCTCGCCGTCCACCTCTGGACCACGCGAGGCGGACGCGCCGCCGGTCACGGCTAGGCCACTGGCCGGCAAGCCGCTTTCCGCTTTCATCAATCGAACGTGAACGGCGCCGCCACTTGGAACCGGACGGCCGCTTCCTAGTTATATCGACGAATCGAAGGGATCGGGCGGCTCACCCTTGCTCTGGCGACAGGGCAGGAACGCTGTCCCTTTCCCGGAAACCATGAGGCTGAAGATCGGCCGCGCGGCTTTGAACCCCAGTCGGGGCCTGCGCGACCAACTGGAAGGAACCCTGCGGGAGTCCGTCATGAACAATTCATCGATGTTCACCGCCGACCGCGTCACCCACCTCAAGATCGTAGTGGTGTCGCTGGTGCTTGGCATCGTCGTGGTTGGCGTCGGCATCGCCGCCCGCCCGACCGTTCCCGACATGAGCACGCAGCTCGAGGCCCGCGCCCCGGTCCTCAAGGCCGGTGGGCCCGTGATCTGGTCGGCCAACGACGGCTCGACCATCCGCTAACCCGTTTCACATTTTCACCATCCGACTCGCGCGCCCTCGGGCGCGCGATTTTTTTCGAGCGCCGCTTCGGCACAGGACACCGCAAAGCAAAATGCCCGGCGTCTGCCGGGCATTGCCAGTTCTCTCGCGGGATTTTCTGCGCGGCCTATGCCGGCATGTTTCGCACGCGCATCAGGCCGATGGCGTCGAGCTCCGCCTGTTCGCGCGCGGCCTGCTCGGCGCGCTCGCGCATCTGGTCGCGCTCGTCCAGCAACTCGACCTTCTTGAGTTCCTCGAAGGCATCCGACAGCGCGTCCTTGGCGTCGTTGAGCTGGCCCTTGAGTTCGTCGGCCGACCGCTTGAGGTTCTCGCGCCGCTGCATCGCAGCCTTGGCATAGGTCGGATAGGCGAAATGCGACGGATCGTGGATGTTCACCTTGTCCTGCTCGACCTTGATCTCGCGTTCGAGATCGCCCGCCATGCGCTCGAACTCGGCGATCATGCCCTCGATCTGCATGACCTTGCGGCGCCTCTCGTCAACCTGGAATTTCTTCAGGCGAATAAGCGTTTCGCGTGACTTCATCGACCCAATACTCCCCCTGAAGCCTCGCGACACGGGCAATCAGCGCCCGCCGCTGTGGCAACGGCAGTAACAGAGGCGGGATTGTGGTGCGATAACGTTAGTTTTCGGTTTCCAAACCGGGGGCCGCGAGGATGGCGGCAAGCTGTTGATAGCCTTCGGCAAGGCTGCTGCGCTGCTCCTTGGCCTGTCCGAGGAACCCCTCAAGGTGAGGATGCAGCCGGATCGCCTCGTCGACCTCGGGGCTGGAACCCGGCCGGTAGGCGCCGAGCCGGATCAGTTCCTCCATGTCGGCGTAGGTGGCCATCACCTGCCGCGCCTGCGTCAGCGCCGGCAGATAGGCGGGATCCGCCGCCCGCGGCATGGTCCGCGACACCGACTTGAGCACGTTGATCGCCGGATAGCGGCCGCGCTCGGCAATCTGGCGCTCCATCACGATATGGCCGTCCAGGATGGAGCGCACCGCGTCGGCGATCGGCTCGTTGTGATCGTCGCCCTCCACCAGCACCGTGAACAGCCCGGTGATGCTGCCCGCGCTGGTGCCGGGGCCCGCACGTTCGAGCAGCCGCGGCAATTCGGAGAACACCGTCGGCGTGTATCCCTTCGCGGTCGGTGGTTCACCGGCCGAGAGCCCGATCTCGCGCTGCGCGATGGCGAACCGCGTCACCGAGTCCATCAGCAGCAACACGTCCTGGCCTTCGTCGCGGAAGTATTCCGACAGCGCAAGCGACAGGTACGCGGCCTGGCGGCGCATCAGCGCCGACTCGTCGGAGGTCGACACCACCACGATGGAGCGCGCCAGGCCCTCTTCGCCGAGGTCGTCCTGCAGGAACTCCTGGACCTCGCGGCCGCGCTCGCCGACCAGGCCAATGACCGACACGTCGGCCTTCACGTAGCGCGCCAGCATGGACAGCAGCACCGACTTGCCGACGCCGGAGCCCGCGAAGATGCCCATGCGCTGGCCGCGGCAGCAGGTGATGAAGGTGTTGAGCGCCTTCACCCCGAGATCGAGCGGCGCGCCGACCCGCTGCCGTGCGTGAGCGGCCGGCGGCGCGTTGCGCAGAGGATAAGGAGACGTCCCGCCGGGCAGCGGTCCCTTGCCGTCGAGCGGCTCGCCGAGCGCATTGACCACGCGGCCGAGCCACCCGGCCGACGGGCGCACCGCCGCCGGCGTCGCCGACACGGTGGCGCGGCAGCCCCGGCGCACCCCTTCCAGCGGCGCGAACGGCATCAGCAGCGCGTTGCTGCCGGCGAACCCCACCACCTCGCAGGGAATAGGCTTCGGGGTCTCGACCGTGACCCGCGCGCCGACCGACATGGCATGGATCGGCCCGGCCACCTCCACCATCAGTCCGCGCACGCCGACCACGCGGCCGTAAACCTCGACGCCGTCCAATTCGTTGATCTGTTCGGCCAAAGCCTTCACAACTTGAGCCCTCGCGGTAACCTTTCCGGCGCCCGCTTAACCGCTTGTTTACCCGCGTCGTTAATCATTACGTCACGGTCCTTGGGATCGGAACGAACGCACTGTCCCGCCACCCGGCGGAACAAATCGCAGAGTCGATTGTCGGCGATTCTTAAAGTGGAACATGAACCGCGCTGTGTCCAAAAAACCACTCTTGGGCAACATCTTACGGCGATTCGGCCAAATCGTGCCAGCCGATGGTTGCTTGGCAGAATCACCGTTTGTTAACCATGCGCCGTTAACGTTCCGAATCGGATTGTCCCAAGGCGTTTCAACTGGCGTTTTTCGAGGCCGCCCATGCGGCGTGCCGAGTTCACCGCAGCGGCGAGGAAGGGGACTGGCATGCGCGTTCTACTGATCGAGGACGATAGCGCCACCGCGCAATCGATTGAGCTGATGCTCAAGTCCGAGAGCTTCAACGTCTACACGACGGATCTCGGCGAAGAGGGTGTCGATCTCGGCAAACTCTACGACTACGACATTATCCTGCTCGACCTGAACCTGCCGGACATGTCCGGCTTCGAGGTTCTGCGCAGCCTGCGGGTTTCCAAGGTCAAGACGCCGATCCTGATCCTGTCCGGCCTCGCCGGCACCGAGGACAAGGTGAAGGGGCTCGGCTTCGGCGCCGACGACTACATGACCAAGCCGTTCCACAAGGACGAGCTGATCGCGCGCATCCACGCCATCGTGCGCCGCTCCAAGGGTCACGCCCAGTCTGTCATCAACACCGGCGACCTCACGGTCAACCTGGACCAGAAGACGGTGGAAGTCGGCGGCGCCCGCGTCCACCTGACCGGCAAGGAATACCAGATGCTGGAGCTGCTCTCGCTCCGCAAGGGCACCACGCTCACCAAGGAGATGTTCCTCAACCATCTCTATGGCGGCATGGACGAGCCGGAACTCAAGATCATCGACGTGTTCATCTGCAAGCTGCGCAAGAAGCTTGCGAACGCCTCCTCGGGCAAGAACTACATCGAGACGGTGTGGGGCCGCGGCTA
>CAZGSW010000190.1:0-8192 GCA_964528635.1 uncultured Rhodoplanes sp.
TATCTAATCGATGTATCGAAAGGAGTTCAGATGTATCGAAAGGAGTTCAGATGTATCGAAAGGAGTTCAGATGTACAGACACCATGAAGACGAGGGCCGGGACGGCCACCGCTGGCACCGCCGCTGCCGGATGATGCGCGGCCGCCGCGGCCGCGACGACGGCGAATTCGGCGGGCGGCATGAAGGCCGCCACGGCGGCAGGCATGGCCGTCACGGCCACGGCCGGGGCCGCCACGGGCTCGGCGGCGGCGGCCGTTTCTTCGACCACGGCGAACTGCGGCATGTCGTGCTGGCGCTGCTCGCCGAGCAGCCGCGCCACGGCTACGACATCATCCGCGCCATCGACGAGCGCACCGGCGGCGCCTATGCGCCGAGCCCGGGCGTCATCTACCCGACGCTGCAATTGCTGGAGGACGTCGGCCACGCCGAGCAGGCGGGCGGCGAGTCTTCGCGCAACGTGTACCGGATCACCGCGGCAGGCCGCGCGTTCCTGGACGAGAACGCGGCGCTGATCGAGGACATCCTGTCCCGCATGAAGCGGATGGGGCGTTCCCGCGCCAGCGTCTATCCCGCCATCGTCGATGCGATGGACAGCCTCAAATCGGCGCTGCGCAGCGGCACGGACCCGTGGTCGGAGGCGCAGGCGCGCGACGTGGCGACAGCCATCGAGGACGCCGCCGTTCGCATCCGCGCGGTGCGCGGCACGTCCGGCGGACCGGAAGAATGAACGCGGGAAGGAGCAACGCCATGAAACAATCGACCGCAACGATCCCGACCGAACGCGCCAGCATTCATCTGCAGCAGCTTTGCAAGCACTTCGCGCACCGGCTGCCGGTGACGTTCACGCCGGAGCACGGCGAGATCGCATTCAAGAGCGGCACCTGCCGGCTCGACGCTGCGGACGGCGTGCTGACGCTCAACGCCGAGGCGGAGAACGACGAACAGCTCGCGCAGGTGCAGGACGTGGTGGAGCGCCACCTGGTGCGGTTCGCGTTCAAGACGCCGCTGACGATCGAGTGGGGTGCGGTGGGAGGGTGAGGGGCACCGCCGTTACCGCCCGCCCGCACGAGACGATGATACACGGCCAAAATGACGGCGAGATCGTTTTATGGGTTCGCGGCGCTATTTTTCCAACGCGGCTTCTCGTCTCCGCAAAAGTCAGTAAAGTCAGTAGTGTATTCCCACGACGATCGTGCATCCGCGTTTACGGGGGCAGGCTTTGGATTTCCTTGGGAAATTGCCGACACTGACTGCGTTTGCGCTGACCTTGATGCTGACGTTGGTGCTTCCGGGCTTTATGGAGCGACTGCGGCTTCCGCGTCCGGTGGGATACATCCTTGCGGGCGTCATTCTCGGGCCGCATGTGCTCGGCATCCTCAACCCTGACGGCAAGGTCGTCGGTTTCTTTGCCGAACTAGGCAAGCTCTTGCTGATGTTCTTTGCGGGCTTCGAAATCAGCATCGCACAATTTCAAAAGGCGCGAAACAAGGCGGCTGCTTTCGGTCTTCTGTCTTTCGCCTTTCCGTTCGGGCTGGGTGTCGTTGTCGCGTCTGCGGCGGGCTATTCACCAAACACCTGCGCAGTGATTGGCGGAGTGCTTGCCTCTCACACGCTTCTCAGCCTGCCGATTCTCAAGGAGTATCACCAGACAGGCAGCCAGGCGGCCGTGGTCACCATCGGCGCAACGGTCTTCACCGACATGCTGGCCATTCTTGTGCTGGCGCTATGTCTGCCGATTCACGTCGGCGGGTTCGACCCTCTGGTGGTGCTGATCACATTGGGCTGGCTGCTGGTATACGTCCCCGGTGTCCTGATCGGCCTGAGTTGGGCCTGCAAGCGGCTGCTGACGATCCTGGGAACCACCAAGACCTCGATCACGCTTGTCATGCTGACGGCGATGGCCACGGCGGCGCAGGTGTCCGAATGGATCGGCATGGAAGGTATCATCGGCGCGTTCCTGGCCGGTATTGCCATCAAGCGAGCGTTCGGCGAACTCGAAATCGACGATTCACTGGAGGTCATGAGCCGGGCGCTGTTCATTCCGGTGTTTTTTATCGCCGCCGGCTTCCTCGTCGACTTCAAGATATTCTTCGAGACGATGCGCGACCATACACTGCTCGTTTTCGGAGTGCTCGTGGCGCTGTTTGGCGGAAAGTGGTTGGCGGCTGCCGTTGCCGCATGGTTGTTCGGCTATCATACGGCGGAGCGCAGGCTGATGTTTGCGCTGACCGTGCCGCAGGTGGCGGCGACGCTCGCCGTAGCGCTCGTCGCCTATTCCACCAGGAATGCCGCAGGGGAGCGGCTGATCGACGGGATCACGCTCAATGCGGTTGTCGTGCTCGTCATCGTGTCGTCGCTGATTGGTCTGCTGTTGACTGAACGTGCAGCCAGGCAACTCGGCAGCCAGCAGCCGCAAGGTGGACAGCCCGATCCGCAACTGCCGGAAACAGCCTGATCCGTCAGGGCGCATCAAGCCATGAGGTCGCCTGTCATGTGACCGTTCTGCGAAGCAGAAGCCTGCACCACCTTGTCGAGCACGGCGAAGTGCCCGATGCCGGCCAGCAGGAAGAACGCCGCCATGATCCAGCGCATCGCCAAGCGGGTCGAGGCCAGCGCGGCGGCCGTCACCGCGTGCCCTTGAATGCGGGCTTGCGCTTCTCCAGAAACGCCTTCACGCCCTCCTTGTAGTCCGGATGCGAGCCGGCCTCGCGCTGCAGGGTGCGTTCGAGGTCGAGTTGCGCGGCGAGGTCGTTGCCGTCGGATGCATCGAACGCGCGCTTGACCTGGGCGTAGCCGAACGTCGGTCCGGTGGCGAACTTCGCGCACATCGCTTCGGCCTCGCTCATCAGCCTGTCGTCGTCGACGGCTTTCCAGATCAGGCCCCATTGCTCGGCGGTCTCGGCGGAGATCGGTTCCGCGAGCAGGGCGAGCGCGCGGGCGCGCGCCTGTCCGATCAGGCGAGGCAGGAGCCATGTGCCGCCGGCGTCGGGGACGAGTCCCAGCCGCGCAAACGGCTGCAGGAACGATGCCGACCGCGCGGCAAGGACGATGTCGCAGGCGAGCGCGATGTTGCAGCTTGCGCCGGCGGCGACGCCGTTCACCGCGCACACCACGGGGAAGGGCAGCGCGCGCAGCTTGCGCACCAGCGGATTGTAGTATTGCTGCAGCGCTTCTCCGGGGATCACGACGTCGCCGTTGGGCAGCAGCCGCTCGTTCAGATCCTGTCCGGTCGAGAAAGCGCGGCCGGTGCCGGTGATGAGCAGCGCGCGGCAGGCGGCGTCTGCTTCCGCGTCCGCGATCTCGCGGGCCAGCACCTGATGCATCGGGATGGTGAAGGCGTTGAGCCGGGCGGGCCGGTTCAGGGTGAGGATGCGAAAGCCCTCGCGGCGTTCGGCGAGGATCGGATTATCGTCCATCTCGACTCCCGGGCTCTCCGTTGGCGGCAATCCGCCGCACAGGCGGAAAAACAAATGGTTTCATGCGGTTGTGGCGGTGTCCCGGCCGGATGCCGGACCCCGCCGGAGGACGGCCGCGCGATGGCCCCGGCATTATTGCTGTTCGCGGTTGTTATCTTCGGCAATGATGGGCTAAGCGGGATGCAAGCCGCAAGCCTGCCGCCGTGGAACGCTGCGGTTGGAAACGCTCTTTAAGGAGGAATACCGATGAACAGACGAACCCTGGCCACGACCGTATCCGCGCTGGCGCTCGCCGCCGCGGTCGGCATCGCCGGAATGCCCTCGGCCGACGCGCAGCAGCGCAAGTCGATCCGCTGGTCCACCTCAAGCGTCGACTCGTACGGCTATCAGGTCGCCGCCGCGATGACCAAAATCGCCGAGGACGCGCTCGGCGGCGAATACACCGTCACCGTCAACCCGTATCCGTCCACCACCGGCGCCATGAAGGCGGCGATGGATGGCAACGGCGAGATCGGCTACACCGCCGACGTCGGCATGACCCAGCTCTACGCGGGCGAGGGCGGCTTCAAGGGCTACAAGGCCGGCAAGGGCAACCTGGTCCACACCTGGTACGCCTATCCGATGGAATCCTTCATGGCGGTGCCGGCCGACAAGGCCGCGCAGTACAAGTGTCTGAAGGACCTCAACGGCAAGCCGACGTTCTTCACGCCGGCCGGCTTCATGAACTGGCTGAACTTCCAGCGCATGTACAAGGCGCTCGGCTACGACTTCAAGCACGTCCAGATCGACCCGAAGACGCAGGCCGACGCCCTCAAGGGCGGCACGGTCGTGGGCTCGGTGGCCTACACCACGTCGGGGCGTTCTCTCGCGCCGTACTGGAAGGAGACCGATATCCGGATGGATGTGCGTGTGGTCAATCCGTGTCCCGACGAGATCGAGAAGCTCAAGGCGGCCGGTCTTTCGGTGGCGGAAGTCAGTCCGAAGGTGTTCACCAAGAACATCGGCGTCGAGCAGATCAAGGGCGTGCCGATCCTGTTCGGCTACAACGTGCGGGCCGACATGCCGGAGGACGTGGTCTATAAGCTGCTCACTGCGTTCTACAAGAATCGCGACGCGCTGGCGAAGGCCGACGCAGGCTTCGGGCCGATGGCCAAGGACTTCGTCGGCATGCAGGTCGCCGGCATCAGCGCCAATCCGGACATTCCGGTGCATCCGGGCCTCGCCAAGTTCCTGAAGGAACAGAAGGCCTGGAACGACAAGTGGAAGATCTCCTCCGGCAGCTAAGGTTCCGGACGGACAACACGCGGGGCGGGGACGGTGCACAAAATGCACATGACCCCGCCCCGTTGTTTGCTAGGGTGCGCAAGGGGGCGGCCCGGTATCGGGGGCGGGCCGGCAGCCGCTCCGGACAGTGCGTGACGCCGGAGGCGGGGGGCCTCGATGCCTAACGATCAAGTGAAGAGGCTGTTCAGCCTCGACAATGCGATTTTCTTCTTCTCGGCCGTGCTGCTCGGCTGGCTGCTCTGGTATTTCTACACGGGCTTCGGCGGCCCGCAGGAGCTGGTGTCGCGGCTGATCTCGGTCGCCGTGATCCTCCAGGTGCTGTTCATGTACCGGGAGAACGACCTCTACCCGTGGCTGCCGCGATGGGCGAACCGGGCGATGGTCGCGCTGTACATCGGCATCTGCATCTACGTGTTCTGCTACTTCTGGTACGAGTTCGAGGACGTCGCGATCTACCGGCAAGGCTCCTACACGACGCAGGACTACATCGTCGGCCTGCTGATCTTCCTGGTGGTGATGGAGCTGTCGCGGCTGGCGCATCCGATCCTGTTCTGGATGAACATCGTTCTCGTCGCGTACACGCTGTGGGGCTTTCTCAGCCCGGTCGATTTCTTCTGGCACCCGGGCACCACATTCTACCGTGTCGTGACTTCGAGCACGGTCGAGTTCTCGACCGGCATCTACGGCATCTACGGGCAGCTCGCCCTGACCGTGATCGCGGCGTTCCTCCTGCTCGCCGCCACCGCCAACGGGTTCGGCGCGCAGCGCGGCATGATCAACGTGATGCGCCGGCTTGCCGGCAACTCCCGGCAGATGGTGCCGCAGACCGCGGTGCTCGGCTCGCTGGCCGTCGGCACGGTCAGCGGCAGCGGCTCTGCCAACGCCGTCGTCGTCGGCAGCATCACCATTCCGCTGATGAAGCGATACGGCGTGCCGGGCACGTTCGCCGGCGCGGTCGAGACCGCGGCCTCGATGGGCGGCCTGCTGATGCCGCCGATGATGGGCGTCGGCGCGTTCCTGATGGCGCAGTTTCTCGGCGTGCCTTACTGGGACGTGGTGGCGCGCGGATTCGCGCTTGCTCTCGTATATTACGTGGCGCTCGCGCTTGCGGTCTATCTGCTCTGCGTGCGGCTGCTGCCACGGGACCACGTCTCCGCGCCGTCCGTGAAGCCGTACGATACGGTCAAGACGTCGGTGTTCTTCCTGTCCGTGCTGTTCCTGATCGTCCTGATGGGATGGGTCGGCATCGGCGAGCTGCTGGCGGCACTCTATACCGCCGGCTTCATGCTCGTGCTGCTGACGGTGGCGTTCCTTTATTTCAAGCATGTCCTCAAGGATCCCGAGGTCGCCAAGGAAACGCTGCTCGGCAATCTCCGCGCCAGCATCGAGACGCACGGCGACATGACGTCGTACCTGACGCTGCTGCTCGCCACGCTCGGCATCATGATCGGGCTGTTCACGGTCACCGGATTCATCAACCGGATGGGCGCCACCCTGCTCGATCTCGGCTCCTGGAACATCATGGCAATGATCGGCATGGCCTATATCTTCGGCTGGCTGGTGGGCGCCGGGCTGCCGCCGACCGCGACCTACATCATCGGCGCCATCATCATCGTGCCGCCGCTGGCCAAGCTCGGCATCGACCCGTGGGTCGCGCACTTCTTCGTGTTCCTGCTGTCGGTATGGGGAGAGCTCTCGCCGCCGACCTCGCTGACCGCCGCGGTCTCCGCCAAGATCGCGAACGCGTCCTTCATGCGCACCATGTGGATCGCCCTGAAGATCTGCATCCCGATCACGCTGATGACGTTTGCGATCTTCACACGATCCAACATGGTCATCACCACCGGTTGGGCACAGATCCAGGATATGCTGGTGGTGCTGGTCGCGGTCTGCGGCGTCGCGTTCGCCATGTTCGGCTGCTTCGCGACCAACCGCGCCGGCGATATCGTGCTGCGCCTGCTGCTCGGCGCGGTCTCGTTCGTCGCCATGTTCCATCCCAACGACCAACTGGCGATGGTCGTCGGCGCCATCCTCCTGCCCGTGCTCCTGCTCGGCATCTGGCGGCATCGGCTGGTGGCGCCGCCGCCTCCTGCGCTCGATGTCCCCGCCGATCCCGTCGTGGATGGCGTGAGCGATGACGCCATGATGGCGGAAGCCAAACGCGACTATGGTTGATCCGCGCTGGATTTCTCTTCTCCTGGAATTGAAATGACCCGAACACCCTCCCGCGACCGCCTCGAGCAGGCGCTTTCCCGCATTGCCGATCCGGCGGGGGAGGGGACGCGCGCCTGCCTGACCGTGTACGCCGACGTGGCTCGTGCCGCTGCTGATGCCGCCGACGCCCGGGCGAAGGCCGGTACGCCGCTCGGTCCGCTCGACGGCGCCATCGTCAGCATCAAGGACCTGTTCGACGTCAAGGGCGAGGTGACCCGCGCGGGCTCGCGCGTGCTGGCCGAGGAGGGCAAGCCGGCCACGGCCGATGCGCCGGTGGTGACGCGGCTGCGCCAGGCCGGCGCGGTGATCGTCGCCAGGACCAACATGAGCGAGTTCGCCTTCTCCGGCGTCGGCGTCAATCCGCACTACGGGACCCCCGGCAATCCGGCCGACCGCGCGCGTGTGCCCGGTGGCTCGACCTCGGGCGGCGCCGTCGCGGTCGCCGACGGCATGTGCGAGATCGCGATCGGCAGCGACACCGGCGGTTCGACCCGCATCCCGGCGGCGCTGTGCGGCATCGTCGGATGGAAGCCGAGCCGGCAGCGCATTCCGACCGATGGGGCGTTTCCGCTCTCGTTCACGCTGGACTCGATCGGGCCGATGGCGCGCACGGTGGCGGACTGCGCCGCCGCCGACGCGGTGATGGCCGGAGCGAAGCCGGAGCCGGTCTCGGCCGTGCCGCTCGCCGGACTGAAGCTCGGCGTGGTGCAGGGCATGCCGTTCGACGGTATCGACGGCACCGTGTCCAAGGCGTTCGGTGATGCGCTGGCCGCGCTCGGCAAGGCTGGCGCGACGTTGTCCGACGAAACGCTCGAACTCATTCCCGAGATGATCGCCGTCAACGCCAAGGGCGGATTTCCGGCCACCGAGGCGTTCGCCATCCACCGTGACCGCATGACGCGTCGCGCCGGCGACATCGACCAGAACATCCGGGCCCGCATCGAGCGGGGCGGCACCGTTCCGGCCTACGACTACATCGACATGATGCGCGAGCAGCGCCGCCTCATCCGCGCCATGGATGCCCGTCTCGCCGGGATCGATGCGCTGGTGCTGCCGACCACCTCGATCGTGGCCCCGAGGCTCGACGAGGTCGCGACGATCGAGACGTTCGGTGCGAAGAACATGATGCTGCTTCGCAACACGGCGGCCATGAACTTCTTCGACCTGTGCGCGATTTCGCTGCCGCTGCCCACGACCGGCCTGCCGGTGGGCTTGATGCTGGTTGCGCGGAACGGACAGGATGCCCACCTGTTCGGGATCGCCGCCGCCGTGGAGCGG
>CAZGSW010000191.1:0-8172 GCA_964528635.1 uncultured Rhodoplanes sp.
AAGTTCTCCGGGTGCCCCGGGGTCAGCGATCCGATCTGACGGAACCGCTTGAGCTCGTCGACGGTCATCGCTTCATAGCCGAGCAGATGCAGGACCGAATAGACCAGCATCGAGCCGTGGCCCGCGGACAGGATGAAGCGGTCCCGATCCGGCCACATTGGATCGGCCGGATCCAGCTTGAGGAACCTGGTGAACAGGACCGTGGCGATATCGGCGGCGCCCATCGGAAGTCCCGGATGTCCGGACTTCGCAAGCTCTACGGCGTCCATCGACAGGGCGCGGATGGCGTTGGCCATCCGGTCATGCAAGGCGCGATCCTGGCTGTGCGAGGGAGCCACGGCCGGCAACGGTTCTACGCTCATACTGGGGCCCGTATGAAAGGCGGTGGGATAGCACGGGGTCGACCTGAGTCAATGCAACCGGATGCCTGCCGGACAGCCATGCACAGGACCCGCGAAAACAGGGGGACAACGATCCGCCGCCTCGTTGACGCCAAAGCGGCGTGGAACGTAAGGTTTTGCTCCTAATTGCTTGCTGACGCACCGATATTTGTCCGAGGATGGCGCGCTTGCGCGCCCGTGTGTTAAGGCCGAGCAATGACTGATCAAACCGATATCGACGCCGCCACGACGCGTCTGACGCGAGCGCTCGATGCGCTCGATGCCGCGGTTGACCGCCGGCTGGAGGCCGATCGCGACGAAGCGCGGCTCGCCGATCAAATTCACACGCTCGGTGTGGACCGTGCGCGGCTCGCCGCGGAACTCGATGCCCAGACCGCCCGCTCGCGCACGCTCGAAACCGCCAATCGCGACATCGCGCGCAGGCTCGATGTGGCAATCGACAATATCCGCTCTGTGCTGGGGGCACAGGGCCAATGACCTTGTGAGGACGCCGTGGGGTCGGTCAGCGTCAGCATCAACGGACGTCAATTCCGCATCGGTTGCGAGGACGGTCAGGAGCAGCACATTGCCAAGCTCGCATCCGATTTCGATGCTCTGATCAACGATCTGCGCGGCCGGATCGGAGAGGTCGGGGACGCTCGCCTGACCGTCATGGCGGCCTTGACGATCGCCGACGAACTGTCTGAGACCGCAAAGCGGGTGCGCGCACTGGAGTCCGAGATCGCCAAGCTGCAGGAGGGCAGGGTTGCGTCCGCCGATCACGCCCGCGCCACCCAGGACGCCGTGGTGGCGGCGTTCAATGCAGCCGCGGAGCGCCTGGAGAACATTGCGAGAAAGCTCAATTCGGCGCCCGCCGGGCCGGAATTGGCGCACGGATAGGGCGGTGTCCGTCACAGTGGCGCGCGGCCCGCGGGCCGACTACATTAGCCCCGCGGGGCTGCCGGGTGCGTTTGGAGACAATTCCCCGGGGCCTTACGATCTCGACGGGAGCTGTCCCTGACCGGGCCCGTGGGCCTGGTCATATGGCGCCCACCTACTTCTGTAGGTTCCCGGGATCGGCGCTCCGACGGCCAGCGCGGCTCCGCACTCTGGCCGGCTGATGGACCGGTCGATGCAAAAAGTGACGCCTGAAGAATTCAAGGCAGAGTTACGACAGCTTTCCCTGGCGAAACGCGATGCGATCCCCGCCTCCGAGCGGGCCGCTGCGGCGGAAGTGATAGCTCAGCGGCCATTCCCGTATCGGATCGAGTCCGGTCTGACGGTGTCTGCGTATTCGCCGATGCGCAGCGAACTCAACCCCGTCCCGTTGATGCGCAGGCTCGCCGACGCTGGAGCCAGGCTTGCGCTGCCGGTGGTCATGGCTCGCGGCAAGCCGCTTGTCATGCGCGAGTGGGCGTTCGGCGAACCGCTGGGCACTGGTACCTGGGGCATTCGCGAGCCGCTGCCGAGTGCGCCGGAGGCCTGGCCCGACATTCTGCTCGTCCCGCTTGCGAGCTTCGACCGCAAGGGCAACCGGATCGGCTATGGTGCCGGGTACTACGACCTCACCATCAACCGGTTGCGCGTTCTCAAGCCCGTCATCGCCATCGGCCTCGCGTATCACGCGCAGCATGCCCCGGTGGTGCCGTCCACGCCGCGCGACGCACGGCTCGACATGATCCTCACCGAGCGCGAAGCGATCGACTGCGGCAGGAAGTGACATGCGTATTCTGTTCGTGGGTGACGTCGTGGGCCGTAGCGGCCGCAGTGCAGTCACCAGCCGCCTGCCGGGCCTGATTGTCGACTGGAAGATTGATCTGGCGGTGGTCAACGGCGAGAACGCGGCCGGCGGTTTCGGCATCACCGAGGCGATCTATCAGGAACTGGTCGATGCCGGAGCGGATGCCGTCACGCTCGGCAACCATGCCTGGGACCAGCGGGAGGCGCTGGTGTTCATCGAGCGCGCACCGCGGCTGATCCGTCCGGTCAACTATCCGCGTGGCACGCCGGGGCGTGGTTCGGCGGTTGTCGAGGCGAAGAACGGCGCCCGTGTGCTGGTGATCAATGCCATGGGCCGGGTCTTCATGGATGCGCTCGATGACCCGTTCGCGGCGATCGACGCCGAGCTGTCGGCTTGCGGTTTGAGGTCCGGCGCCGACGCCATCGTGATCGACATGCATTGCGAGGCGACCAGCGAGAAGCAGGCCATGGGTTATCACACCGACGGCCGCGCCAGCCTCGTGGTCGGCACCCACACCCACGTTCCGACCTCCGATCATCGCATCCTGCCGGGCGGCACGGCGTTCATCTCCGATGTCGGCATGACGGGAGACTACGAATCGGTGATTGGAATGGAGCGGGACGAGCCGCTGTCCCGCTTTCTGCGCAAGATACCGTCGGCCCGTTTCGAGCCCTCGGGTGGGCAAGCCACGCTCTGCGCGGTTGCGGTCGAGATTGACGATGCGACCGGGCTGGCCACGCACATCGGTCCGGTCAGGCTGGGGGGCAAGCTTGAGCCGGCCCGTCCGGCCTTCTGGGAGTAGGGTCCGAAATCTTTACGGGGCGCGACGGCGGACGCTATATAGCGGCCGATCAAGTGTATGGAACGCCATGGCCGGTCATTCACAGTTCAAGAACATCATGCACCGCAAGGGGCGGCAGGACAAACTGCGCTCCAAGCTGTTCAGCAAGCTCGCGCGCGAAATTACTGTCGCCGCCAAGCTCGGTCAGGCCGATCCGGCCTTCAATCCGCGGCTGCGGGCTGCGATCCTTGCCGCGCGCGCAGAGAACATGCCGAAGGACAATATCGAGCGCGCGATCAAGAAAGCCGCGGGTGCGGATTCCGAGAATTACGACGATATCCGCTATGAAGGGTACGGACCGGGCGGCGTTGCCGTCATCGTCGAGGCGTTGACCGACAATCGCAATCGCACCGGCGGCGAGGTGCGCTCCGCGTTCAGCAAGAATGGCGGCAATCTCGCCGAGACCGGGGCGGTATCGTTCATGTTCGATCGTGTCGGTATCGTCGAATACGATGCGGCTGTGGCCGATGCCGACGCGATGCTGGAAGCAGCGATCGATGCCGGGGCGGACGACGTGGTCTCCGGGGAAGCCGGCCACGAGATCTACGCAGCGCCGGACTCGTTCGCGGCGGTAGCGAAGGCCCTGGAGGCGAAGTTCGGCGAGCCCCGCAAGGCCGGCCTGGCATGGAAGCCGCAGAACGCCATTGCTCTGGACGATGCCAGGGGCGAGCAGATGCTCGAACTGATGTCTGTGCTCGAGGACAATGACGACGTGCAGAACGTCTATGCCAATTTCGAGGTGTCGGACGCGCTGCTCGCCAAGGCCGGCGGCCAATAGGCAGTTGGCTCCAGATGATCCGTCACGATGCGGTTCGTCAGTCCTGATGGGAATGGCCGATACCGCGCATCCTGCACGGGAGCCCGGCCGGGCCGAACCGCTTATTTTTTGTATGCATCCAGGAAATTCGGCACGGCGATCCAGTCGAGCGCGGCGCCGTCGCTCTGCAGCAACGCATGCATGCGGCGGTCCTCATCGGTCTTGAGGTTCACGCCCAGGTGCGTGCCGAGCCGGCGCCCGTGCATGACGACGTCGTTGCCGTATGGCTGGCGCTCGGCGTTGTATGCCTTCAAGGCGTTGTCGACATCGTCATGGTCGCGCAGCGCACGGGCAAGCGCCATCGCGTCGCCGCCCGCCTTGGCGACGCCAAATCCCATGTGCGGCCGCGCCGACGTCGCCGCGTCGCCCACCATCGCGACGCGCCCGAACACGATCGACGGCGCAGTGAAATCGTAGATCGGCGTGATGAACGGCTGCGGAATGTTCATCACGCAGTCGAGCAGCACGTCCGGCATGATGTCGCGGGCATCCTGGTGCATCTGCGCGATCAGGTCCTTACGGATCAGCGGCGGCGGCACCGAGTATTCGTGCTGCACGCCGCGCTCGTCGACGCACATGTCCTTCATCTGCGCCGCATCGGCGACGCGATACCAGATGAAGTTGTAGCGTCGGCGTCCCGGTTCGAGGTCGTCGCCGAAGCCGGAGATCGGGTAGGTGATGACCTGCTGCCGTTTCGGCCAGTACAGCACGAAGTACGGGAATATCTCCCGCAAGGTCCGTTCGTCGAGGTCGGCCTCGTTCGGTGCGCCGCGCCAGATGTAGTAGCCGGCGTAGATCGGCTGCAGCTCGGGGGCGACTTGCGCGCGTACGCCGGAGCGGACGCCGTCGCCACCGATCAGGATGTCGGCATGCTCGACGCGGTCCCCGGAGAAGGTCACCCGCACGCCTTTCTCGTCCTGATCGACGCGCTCGAAGTTCCAGCCGAGATGATAGTTTGCCGGGTCGATGGTCGCACGCAGCAGGCGCTGCAGCTTGTCCCACGACGTCATGATCTGCCGCAGCGGCCGTTCCTCGGTAACGCGGCCCTGGCGGTCCAGCGCGATGCGCTTCGGGATTTCTATGCCGAGGTTCTGCGTGCCGGCGCCGCTCGCATCGAGGGCTTCAAGCAACTCCGGATGCGTGGTGATGCCGGCGCCGCGCCCGACCAACTCCACGGTCGAGCGTTCATAGACGTCGGCGTCCCAGCCGATCTGCCGCAGGAACGCCGCGGCGAACAGTCCGGACATCGAGCCGCCGACAATGATGGCGCGGCGTTTGCCGTTGTTGGATGTACCCGGCATGCGTGTGCGCTATTGCGAGCCTTGCAGATGGCGTCTCGGCGGCAAATTCATATCGGTCCCTGCACTTGAGCGGCAATCAGATCAGGTTTGCGTGTCCGGGCGATCAGCAAGTCCGCACTCACCGCGTCAACGGGTCCAGTGCGGGCAATCTGATCAACGCGGCCAGTGCGATGATGAATAGCAGTGGATGGCGGTGAATGCGATACGCGGCGCGGCGTGCCGTCTATGCGGTACGGGCAGGGAGAGGTATGAACCGGTCCGATGATAGGGCCGATTCGCATTCTGGGTATCGATCCGGGCCTCCGGCGGACCGGCTGGGGCGTGATTGACATTTCCGGCAACCGGCTCTCGTTCGTGGCTTGTGGTTCGGTCATTACCGAGGACAAGGCCGCGCTCGCGGTCAGGCTGGTGACAATTCACGACGGGCTGACGGAGATCATCGAGCGTTTCGTCCCGATCGAGGCGGCCGTCGAGGCCACGTTCGTGAACAAGGATGCAAACGCGACGCTGAAGCTGGGGCAGGCGCGCGGCATCGCCATGCTGGTGCCCGCGCGGTCGGGTATCGAAGTGGCCGAGTACGCGCCGAACCTGGTCAAGAAAACCATTGTCGGTGCGGGCCACAGCGACAAGAACCAGATTCGCATGATGGTTGGGGTGCTGCTGCCCAAAGCCGACCCGAGGACCGATGACGCAGCGGACGCTCTCGCCATCGCCGTATGCCACGCTCACCATCGCGCCGCAGCGGCCGTAATGAAGCGGGCCGTCGGGCGCTGACGGCTTGCGGGCGGCCGGGGCTCTCCGCCTTCAAAAGCCGTAAAGATCGGCGTCCGTATCGGGTGTGCCGGTCAATGCACCCGCGATAATGTCGGCCGCCATCCGTGAATACGTGGTTCCGTTGCCGCCGTAGCCAAGCGCCGCCCAGCAGTTCGGCATTCGCGGAATCCTGCCGATGGTAGGCAATCCCGTTGCGCTCGACCCGAATGATCCTGTCCAGGCGAATTCGACGGCTGTGTTGGCTCCCTTGACGAGACGGCCGAGCTTGCGCTGCAGCGTTGCTGTCTTGCGAAGCAGCAGGGCATCGCGTGCCTCCTCGTCGGCAAACTCCTCATCCTCGCCGCCGCAGATGATCCGGCCGTCTGACGTTGTGCGCAAATACAGGTACGGATCGGAAGCCTCCCAGATGAAGCATTCCTCCGGCCAGAGACGGCGTCGTTGCGGCACTGTCGCGATCGCCCAGGTCGACAGGATCCGGTGACCGCTCGACGGGACGCACTTCGGCATCTCATAGCCGGTGGAAAACACAAGATGCCGGCAGTGGATGAGCGGTCCGTCACGGGAGGTGGCAACGATGCCGCTTCGCTTTGCGGTCACGTCGACGATATCGACCGGGCAGCGGATCGTGGCATTTGCGGCGGCGGCAGCCTTGAGGAGCGCCAATGTGGATTTACGCGGCTCGATCGCCAGGTTGCCGTAGCCGAGCAGGGCGGCGGAGCGATCGATACGAAAGCGGTTGCGCAGCTCCCTTCGCGATAACAAGCGCCCCGGCAATCCCGCTGTCCGTCGCGCCATGTGTTCATGCTCCAGCGCGTCCGCATCGAGTTCGTCGCCGGCGAGATAGAGCGAGTTGCGTGTCGTCACGTCGGGCACGCCGAGCTCTTCAAGCCGTGCGGCAATGGCATCGACGGCAAGATGGGAGCGCCGCCAGGCGCGCTCGGCATTGCGCCGGCCGATCCTGCGGATGAGCTTCGACAGCGGGGTGTCGATTTCGTATTGCACCAGGGCGGTGCTGGCGGTGCTCGATCCCCGGGCGGGTCCACGGCGGTCCACCACGGTAACGCGCAAGCCCGACTCGCGAAGGTTGTCCGCCACCATGGCGCCGGTGATGCCGGCGCCGATGATGAGAACGTCGGTCTCGATGTCCCGCACAAGGCGTCGATGCGGGATCGGTGGGGCGCGATGCCGCTCCCATACGGAGCGGCCGGTGCGCAGGTCCCTGACAATCGTGGCCACAGCGATGCCTTCCTAAAACACCGGGGCATAACGCACGGCGTGGGAATTCGATCCCGTTCGCGCCCAAGACTCTTATGGTAACAAGCGGGCATGATCGGCAAGCTCAAGGGCATCGTCGACAGCTACGGCGAGGACTTCATCGTCCTCGACGTGAACGGTGTCGGTTATCTGGTGCACTGCTCGGCCCGTACCCTGCAGGCGCTGCCGGCCGCAGGCGAGCCGGCGACCTTGTCGATCGAAACCCATGTGCGTGAGGATCAGATCAGGCTGTTCGGCTTTCTCAGCGACGCCGAGCGCGAGTGGTTCCGCCTGCTGCAGACCGTGCAGGGCGTCGGCGCCCGGGTGGCGCTCTCGGTGCTCGGGACATTTCCGCCGGGCGAACTCGCCTCCGCCATCGCCATGGGCGACAAGGCTGCGATCAAGCGCACGCCGGGCGTGGGCCCGAAGGTGGCCGAACGCATCGTCATCGAACTGAAGGACAAGGCGCCTGCGTTCTCCGACCTCGATCCATCGGTGATCCGTCTGTCGGGCGCGGTTGAGGACAAGCGTGCGCCGCGGCCGGTGCTTGATGCCGTGTCCGCCCTGGTCAATCTCGGCTATGGACAGCCGCAGGCGGCGGCCGCGATCGCTGCGGCCGCGCGTAGTGCGGGTGAGGACGCCCAGACCGCGCAGCTCATCCGCCTCGGTCTCAAGGAGTTGTCGAAGTGACGGCACCCCCACGCCGGCTGGTCGCAGCGGAACGCCGCGAGGAGGACACCGCGGAGGCGTCGCTGCGTCCGCAGAAGCTCGCCGAGTTCATCGGCCAGCAGCAGGCGCGCGCCAATATGAAGGTGTTCATCGACGCCGCAAAAGCTCGCAACGAGGCGCTGGACCATGTGCTGTTCGTCGGCCCGCCCGGCTTGGGCAAGACCACGTTGGCGCAGATCGTAGCGCGCGAACTGGGGGTGAATTTCCGCGCCACCTCGGGTCCGGTCATTGCCAAGGCCGGCGATCTTGCGGCGCTGCTCACCAACCTGGAAGAGCGCGACGTGCTGTTCATCGACGAGATCCATCGCCTCAATCCGGCGGTGGAGGAGGTGCTC
>CAZGSW010000192.1:0-8157 GCA_964528635.1 uncultured Rhodoplanes sp.
CATAGGCGAGCGAAGCGACGCCGTCCCTCGGACGGCTATGCCCGGCCACGACGTGGAGAGAGGTCAGTACGGGACGATGACGTTGAGCAGCGCCTGGCGCTTCTCGTTGATCACCACGTCACGCGCCCGCTTGAGCGCGGCCGGCAGGTCGGCGGGCTTCTCGACCCGCTCGCCGTGGCCGCCTTGCGCGATCACGGCCTGCTCGAACGCCGGGCTCGGGTTGAGGTCCGCCATGAAGCGGCCGTCGTCCTCGCCGGCGACGCCGTCCTTGAACATGGACAGGGTGGCGCCGCGCACCGCGCCGTAGCGGCTGTTGTTGAAGATGATGGTCAGGATCGGCAGCTTGTGCACGTCCGAGACCCAGTGCGCCACCATCGGGTTGTTGAACATGTACGCACCGTCGCCGAGCACGGCGACCACGAACTTCTCCGGCGCCGCGAGCTTGGCGCCGAGCGCCGCGCCGAAGCCCCAGCCGAGACCGGCGGCCGGGCTGTTGCCGTAGAAGGTGTCCGGCTTCTCGCGCGGGCAGTGGTCCTGCTCCAGCGTGTATTCGTTGAAGATGACCGCGTCGTCGCCCATGATCTCGCCGATCAGCCGGCTGAGATAGGCCTTGGTGATCTTGTCAGCCGGTGTCGCCGACTGCCTGGCCAGCGTTTCCTTGCGCTTCTTGCTGAATTCGCCGACGCGGGTGCGGCGCGCATCGATCCGCGCCTGCGGGATCGACTGTTTGGCCAGCGCCTGCTCCAGCGCCTCGAGCGCGCGGGCGGGGTGCGAGGTGATCGCCAGATCGCTCGGGAAGCTGCGGATCGGATAGCGGTTGAACGCCGGGTCCTCGCCGATGGTGGCGAAGCGGCAATCCTGCCGCGGCTCCTGCTCCGCGGGGATCCACGGCACGTCGGCCTCAATGATGATGGCGAGGTCGGCGTCCTGGATCAGCCCCTGCGGGTCGAAGCCCATGTGCATCGGGTGGCTCGACGGCAGGCAGACCACGCGCTGGCGCTGCGTCACCACCGGCACCGCGTATTTCTCCGCGATGCGGCCGAGCGGGCCCATCGCCTCGGTGCCGCTGGCGGTCACGATGATCAGCGGCTTCTCGGCCGCGGCGATCCATTCGGCGAGCTTTGCGATCAGCGCCGGATCGGGGTGCGGCATCGCCGGCACCGCGCGCGGCTTCACCGGGCCGGGCGGCTCGGCGAGCGGCGCGGCCAGCGGCTCGCGCGGCAGCACCAGATAGACCGGACCGCGCGGGCTCGACATCATCACCTCGTAGGCGCGCGTCACCACCTCGGTGACCTGCTCGGGCACGCGCAGCTCGTAGTCCCACTTCACCGCCTCGCGCAGCATGCCGCCCTGGTCGAACATCTCCTGCGCCCAGTGGATGTAGCGGTTGCGCGCGCCGAACTTGCCCTTCTCGGTGATCGGGGTGCGCCCGGCCGCAAGGATCAGCGGGACGTTGTCGCGGCTGAGGTTGATGATGTTGTTGATCGCGTTCGCGGTGCCGACGTTGACGTGCAGCATCACGCACTGCGGCCGGCCGTTCATCGTGTAGGCGCCGTGCGCCATCGCGACGGCGAGGTTCTCGTGCGGGATGACCAGCGGCGTCGGCACCTTGGCGTTCGACTGCTTGGCCCGGCTGTAGGCCTCGACCACCGGCGCGAAATCGGTGCCCGGATTGGCGAAGAAATAGTCGATGCCGTGATCGGCGAGCGCGCGAAGGAAGGCTTCTCCCGCGATCGGCTGACGCGTGACTTCGGCTCGCTGGGCACTGGACTGGGCCATTACATGTTCCTCGTCGGTACGGGTTTCAGCGGATCATTGCAGAATAAGGTGGTGGGGCGCCACTAGCCGGACTGGAATTTCGCGATCACCTCCTCGGGGATCGGCTTCGACTTGATCTTCTCCGGATCGGCGGGATCGCGCGCCGCCCACACGCGGGTGTCGAAGCATTCCACCGCCAGCTCGCCCTTGTGGCTCAGGCGGTGGCGCACGTCGAAGCTGGAGCGGCGGAACTCGGTCACGGTGGTCTCGACGGTGACGTCGTCGCCGAACCTGGTCGGCTTGAGGAAGCGGGCGCGGGTGTCGACCATCGGGTAGCCGAGAAAATCGTAGTGCCGGATGAACTCGAACTTCGACATGCCGAGCGCCTGCGAGAACATGGCGGTGGTGCAACTGTCGAACATCGCGAAATAGCGCGGGAAGAACACGATGCCGGCCGGGTCGCAGTCGCCCCACTCGATCCGGGTGTTTCGCAGGTAGGTCAGCATTCAGTCCGGCCTTTCGATGTTCAGCGCGTGCCAGTTCAGCGTGGCGCCAGTTCAGCGTGGTGCCATGCGAAGCGCGCCGTCGATGCGGATGGCTTCGCCGTTGAGATAGGGGCTTCGCACGATGGTCATGACCAGCTCGGCGAACTCGCGGGGCTCGCCGAGCCGCTTCGGAAACGGCACCGATGCGCCGAGAGAGTCCTGTGCGGCCTGCGGCAAAGCGCGCAGCATCGGCGTGCCGAAGATGCCCGGCGCGATCGCCATGACGCGGATGCCGAACTGCGACAGCTCGCGCGCCGCCGGCAGCGTCAGTGCGGCGACGCCGCCCTTGGATGCGGCATAGGCGGTCTGGCCGATCTGTCCCTCGAACGCGGCGACCGAAGCGGTCGAGACGATGACGCCGCGCTCGCCGTCGTCCATCGGCTCCAGCGCCTGCATCCCGGCGGCCGCGAGCCGCATCATGTTGAAGGTGCCGATCAGATTGATGGCGATGACCTTCTCGAACTCGGCGAGCGGCATCGGGCCGTCGCGGCCGACCATGCGCTTCGCCGGGTCTACGCCAGCGCAGTTCACCAGGATGCGGGCCGCGCCGTGCTTGTCCTTCGCCGCCGCCAATGCTCTCGCGGCGTCGTCGGCGCTGGTGACGTCGCAGCGGATCGCGAGCCCGCCGATCCGCTCCGCCATGGCCTTCGCGGCATCCAGGTTGACGTCGAGCAGCGCCACCTTCGCGCCTGCGGCGGCGAGCTGCGCTGCGGTCTCGGCGCCCAGCCCCGACGCGGCGCCGGTGACGACGGCGGCGTGTCCTGATGGATTCATGCTCAGACCTCGTGTCCCGGATCGGTTCGATTCGACAAGAGAAATCGGGGTCCCGGGTCTCGCCATAGCGCGTCGAAGACGCGCGTGTACGCGCTTATGGCTCGCCCGGGACACAAGGTTGGTGTGAGTCTGGTCACCATTCTCCCTCGACAGAAATCACCATCGCCGACACCGGCTTCGCGTAAAGCTCCTCGACCAGCGCAGCGCGGCGGGTCAGCACCGCGCGTTGGTTGATCGAGCCCTTGTCGGTCGCTTCGCCGGCATCGAGCGATGGCGGCTCCTCCATCAGGAGGATGCGCGCCACCCGGGTCGATCCGCCGGTGCTTTGCTGCGCCAGCGCGCCGAGCCGGTTGCGGAACTCGCCGCGAACGCTGTCGTGACCCAGAACGGCCGCGGCCGCGGCGTCCGCCGGCAATCCTGCGTGCTTGCGGCACGCTTCGACATCGGGAAACGCCAGCACCGCGACGTCGTCGCGGTCGGAGCCGGCGATCACCGCGTCGCGCACCAGCGGCGCGAAATGATCGACGAAGCGGCCGCGCAGCGCGCCGGTGGAGACCCAGGTGCCGCTGGCGAGCTTGAAATCCTCGGCGAGCCTGCCGTCGAACAAGAGGCCCTTGGCCGGATCGTCGGGATCGGCGAATTTCAGCGCGTCGCCGATCCTGTAATAGCCGTCCGCGTCGAACGCCTCTCTGGTCAGGTCGGGCCGCTTCCAGTAGCCGGGCGTGATGTTGTCGCCCTTGAGCCGCATCTCCAGCTTGCCTTCGGCGGGGACGAGCTTGAGGTCGACGCCGCGCAGCGGCACGCCGATGTTGCCCGGCCGGTCGCTCTCCCGCGTCAGCGCCAGCGCAGCGGGCGCCGTCTCGGTCGAGCCGATGCTGGACAGGAAGATGATGCGCTCTCCGCAGGTGTCGACGCTCATCTGCGTCAGTTCGTCCCAGACGTACTGCTGCAGGCCGGCGCCGGCGTAGAACAGCACCTTGAGCCGGGAGAAGAAGTTGCGCCGCAGGTCCTCGTCCGCGCGCAGATGCGGCAGCAGCGTTTCGAAGCCCTTCGGCACGTTGAAGTAGATGGTCGGCGCGATCTCCTTCAGGTTGCGCGCCGTGGCCTCGATCGCGCCGGGCAGCGGCTTGCCCTCGTCGATGTAGAACGAGCCGCCGTTGTCGAGCACCATGTTGAAGTTGTGGTTGCTGCCGAACGTGTGGTTCCACGGCAGCCAGTCCACCAGCACCGGCGGCTCGTCGCCCATGAATTTCAGCCCGGCGCGGATCATCGCCTGGTTTGCGCACATCATCCGCTGCGTGTTGATCACGCCTTTCGGGTAGCCGGTCGAACCCGAGGTGAACAGGATCTTCGCGATCGTATCGGGGCCGACCCTGCCGTGCGCCGTATCGACCGCATCGCCGGGCTTCGCCGCCAGCAGATCGGCGAACGGCGTCGCGTCGCGTCCTGTCGGCGAATTGGCCGTCACCGCCACTTCGGTGCCGGCCGGCACGGCCGCCTCGATCGCGCGTGCGAACGGCCGGCCGTCGGATACGAACACCAGGCCGGGCGTGAGGTCGGCGACGATCGACTTCAGCTTGCCGAAGTCCGACGACATCAGCGAGTAGGGCACCGAGATCGGCGAATAGGAAATGCCGGCGTACATCGCCGCAAGTCCGAGCAGCGCGTGCTCGATATCGTTGCCGGACAGGATGGCGATCGGACGCTCCGGCGACAGCTTGCGGTCCAGCAGCGCCTGCGCGACGGCGCGCACCTGCGCGTGCGCCTGCGCATAGGTGAGCGTGCGCCATCCGCCGGACGCGCTGCGCTGCGCCAGGAAAATGCGCTCCGGCGCCGCTGCGGCCCAGTGATCGAGCCGCTCCGTGAGATGGCGGGGATAGCGCCCCAGCGGATGCGGCGAGCGCACATGGATGGTGCCGTCCGGCTTGCGGTCGAGCGTGACGTCGGCCGGTCCGAGCTGCACCGGCCGCAACGGAGCGGTGGCCGCCTCAGCCATCGATCGCCTCAATCATGCGTCACCTTGGCGCCGCGCTTCTCGAGGAAATCCTTCAGCCGCGCCTTGGCTTCGTCGCTGCCCTGCGCGATGGCGGCCATCAGCGCCTCGGCCAGATAGCCGCTGGCCGGATCGCTTTCCGCGATGCGCGGCAGCACGTGCATGATGGCGAAGTTGGTCAGCGGCGCGTTGCCGGCGATGCGCCCGGCGAGTTCGATGCCCCTGGCAAGGCCCTGACCGTTCTCGACCACATAGTGCGACAGGCCGAGGCTGTGGCCTTCCTCCGCGCCATAGGTGCGGCCGGTCAGCATCATCTCCATCACCCGCGAGGTGCCGATCAGGCGCGGCAGCCGCACCGAGGCGCCGCCGCCGACATAGATGCCGCGGCTTCCCTCCGGCAGGCCGTAGTAGGTGGACCGTTCGGCGACCCGCACATGCGCGGCGGCCGCAAGCTCGAGCCCGCCGCCGACCACCGCACCGTGCATCACCGCGACGACCGGCACCTTGCCGAACTCGATGTGCTGGAACGCGCGGTGCCACATGCGGGAGTGGTGCATGCCCTCGGCGGTGTCGCGCTCGGTCAGTTCGCCGAGATCGAGCCCGGCGGAGAAATGCTCGCCGGCGCCGTGGATCACGGCGGCCTTGATGCCATCCGGCAGGTTCGAGAAGAATGCCTCGATGCCGAGGATGGTGTCGTCGTCCAGCGCGTTGCGCTTCCCGGGCCGCGACAGCCGCAGGATCGCGATGGCGCCTCTGGTCTCGGCGTGCAGCGAGGACGGCAGGTCTGGCGTATTGGCCATCGTCGGCTTCCGGCGTTTCCCGATCGAAGTCATGCGTGGCGGACGGGGGCGGGTCAAGCGTTTGACCCTGTCCGGCCGGGCCCCTACAGTCCGGCTCGAAAATGCAGCGTAATCAATGCCTTTGACAATGACCGGACGGCCCGTCCGGTTCAGGAGAGCGTGATGTCCGAAGCCTTCATCTGCGACGCGGTGCGCACCCCGATCGGCCGCTACGGCGGCGGTCTTGCCCGGGTGCGGGCCGACGACCTTGCCGCGATCCCGCTGAGGACGCTGATGAAGCGGCACCCGAACGTGGACTGGGCGGCGCTCGACGAGGTCTATTTCGGCTGCGCCAACCAGGCCGGCGAGGACAACCGCAACGTCGCGCGCATGGCGCTGCTGCTGTCCGGGCTGCCGGAGACGATCCCGGGCTGCACCGTGAACCGGCTCTGTGCTTCGGGACTGAACGCCGTCGGCGTGGCGGCGCAGGCGGTCCGCGCCGGCGAGATCGATTTCGCCATCGCGGGCGGCGTCGAGTCGATGACGCGCGCGCCGCTGGTGATGGGCAAGGCGCAGGAGGCGTTCCAGCGCAGCGCCAACATCGAGGACACCACCATCGGCTGGCGCTTCATCAATCCGCTGATGAAGAAGCAGTACGGCGTCGATCCGATGCCCGACACGGCGGAGAACGTTGCGGAGGATTACCAGGTCTCCCGAAAGGATCAGGACGCGTTTGCGCTTCGCTCGCAGCAGCGTGCCGCGAAGGCCCAGGCCGCGGGCTACTTTGCCGAGGAGATCGAGCCGGTGGTGCTGCCGGGCGGCAAGGCCGGTCCGGTGACCGTCGACAAGGACGAGCACCTGCGCCCCGAGACCACGATGGAGGGGCTCGCGAAGCTGAGGAACTTCGTGCGCGATCCGGGCACCGTGACCGCGGGCAATGCATCCGGCGTCAACGACGGTGCGGCCGCGATGCTGATTGCGTCGGAGGCCGCGGTGAAGAAGCACGGCCTCAAGCCGGTGGCGCGCATCACCGGCATGGCGTCGGCGGGGGTGGCGCCGCGCGTCATGGGCATCGGTCCGGTGCCGTCGACGCAGAAGCTGATGGCGCGGCTCGGGCTGAAGATCGGCGACTTCGACGTGATCGAACTGAACGAGGCGTTCGCCTCGCAGGCGCTGGCCTGCCTGCGTCAGCTCGGCGTTGCCGACGACGCCGACCACGTCAATCCGAACGGCGGCGCCATCGCGCTCGGCCATCCGCTCGGCATGTCGGGGACGCGGCTCGCGCTCACCGCGGCGCATCAACTGACAAGGACCGGCGGCAGGCGTGCGCTCGCCACCATGTGCGTCGGCGTCGGCCAGGGTGTTTCGCTCGCCATGGAGCGGGTGTAGAAGCGGGCGAACCCTCGATCAGCCTCATCCTGAGGAGTCCGCCGAAGGCGGGCGTCTCGAAGGAGAGGCTGGCATATTGGCGAGCCGAAGCGACGCCGTCCTTTTGGCGGCTACAGGCCACCCCATCCTTCGAGACGCGCCCTGCGGGCGCTCCTCAGGATGAGGCGGAGCAAGACCAGGGAGAGATCCACAGTGCCGATGAGCGCCGGCTACATCCCGTTCCATCCCAATCCGTCGAAGCCGACCTACATGCCGCCGCCCGGCGCGGTCGACGCGCACTGTCACGTGTTCGGCCCGGAGGCGACGTTCCCGTTCGCGCCCAAGCGCAAGTACACGCCGTGCGACGCTCCGAAGGAGACGCTGTTCCAGCGCCGGGACTTTCTCGGCTTCGACAAGAACGTGATCGTGCAGGCGACCTGCCATGACACCGACAACCGCGCCATGGTCGACGCCATGATCGCCGCGGGCGGCAAGGCGCGCGGCGTCGCCTTCATCGACGAGAGTTTTTCGGACGCACAGCTCAAGGACCTGCACGACGCCGGCAACCGCGGCGTGCGCTTCAACTTCATCAAGCGGCTAGTGGACTCGACGCCGAAGGACGTGATGCAGCGGCTTGCGGAGCGGATCGCAAAGCTCGGCTGGCATGTCGTGATCTATTTCGAGCACGCCGATCTCGACGAGATGGGGCCGTTCCTCAAATCGCTGCCGACCACGCTGGTGTTCGACCACATGGCCTGCCCGAACGTGAAGGAAGGCGTGAACGGCAGGCATTTCCAGACGTGGCTCGACGCGCTCGAAGAGAACAAGACGTGGATCACCAAGGTGACCTGCCCGGAGCGGTTCACGCTGACGGGTCCGCCTTACGACGACGTGGTGCCGTTCGCGCGCAGCATCGTGGAGCGCTTCCCGGATCGCGTGA
>CAZGSW010000193.1:0-8120 GCA_964528635.1 uncultured Rhodoplanes sp.
TTCCTCGGTCGATCCGGTCGGCGCGTGCGTCGGCATGCGCGGCTCGCGCGTGCAGGCCGTGGTGAACGAGCTGCAGGGCGAGAAGATCGATATCATCCCGTGGTCGCAGGACATCGCAACCTTCGTCGTCAACGCGCTGGCGCCCGCCGAAGTCGCCAAGGTGGTGCTGGACGAGGAGCGCGAGCGTATTGAAGTTGTGGTGCCGGATGCCCAACTGTCGCTTGCGATCGGCCGCCGCGGCCAGAACGTCCGCCTCGCCTCACAGCTCACCGGATGGGACATCGACATCCTGACCGAGCAGGAGGAGTCGGAGCGCCGCCAGGCCGAGTTCCAGAAGCGCACCCAGACCTTCATCGAGGCGCTCGACGTCGACGAGGTGATCGGCCAGTTGCTGGCGTCCGAAGGCTTCACCTCGGTTGAGGAGCTGGCGATGACCGACGAGAGAGATGTCGCGGAGATCGAGGGATTCGACGAGGACACCGCGCGCGAGTTGCAGACCCGCGCACGGGACTACATCGCGAGGCAGGAAGCCGAGCTTGATGCCAAGCGCCAGGAGCTTGGGGTGTCGGACGATCTCAAGGAGATTCCCGGCATCACCACGGCCATGCTGGTCAAGCTGGGCGAAAATGACGTGAAGACGGTCGAGGATCTCGCTGGCTGCGCCACCGACGATCTGGCCGGCTACACAGAGCGCAAGGACGGCGAGACCAGGCACGAGCCGGGCTTCCTCGACGGCATGGAGCTGTCTCGCGAGGAGTGCGAGGCGATGATCATGCAGGCCCGTCTCAAGGCCGGCTGGGTCACGGAAGCCGATCTCGCCCCGCCCGCCGAAGAGGCGGCGGCCGAGACGGCTCCGGCCTGACCGATATTCTGATCGATACAAGGACCAAGAACGGATTGATGCTGGCAGTCGCCCAGAACAAGGCAGAAGACACCGCCCTCGATGCCGGCCCGCGCAGCAGCGGCGTCGGCACCGAGCGGTTCTGCGTGGCCACCCGGTCGGTCCGGCCGGTCGACGACATGATCCGCTTCGTGCTCGGTCCGGACGGCGTGGTGCCCGATCTCAAGCGCAAGCTGCCAGGCCGCGGCATCTGGGTTACCGCAACGCGGAAGGCTTTAAGCAATGCGATTGCCCGCAAGGCGTTCGCGAAAAGCTTCAAACGGGACGTCAAGGTGGGAGCGGACCTGGCCGATCTGACCGACCGGCTGCTGGTGCGCTCCGCGCTCGACGCACTCGCTATCGCGGGAAAGGCCGGTTTTGCCGTGGCGGGGTTCGCCAAGGTCGAAGCGGCGCTGATGCGCGACAGCGTGGTCGCCCTGCTTCACAGCGCCGATGCGCGGCCCGACGGGGTGAAAAAGCTCGCCGGAACGCTGCAGACGCGTCCCGATGCGGACCGGATCCCGGTCGTCACCACGTTCGGTCCGGCCGAATTGGATTTGGCATTGGGGCGGTCAAATGTGGTACATGCAGCCCTGCTGGCCGGACCTGCAAGCAATACGTTTTTGGCGCGTTTTCACCGCCTTGACCGCTTTCGGACCGGGAAACCGGGCGAAAGCGGCCAGGGCCGCGAATTCGATACCGATTGAGACGAACTGGACACTGAATGGCCGAGAGCAAGACCCCTGACGGCAAGACGCTGAGCGTTGGCTCCAAGACGCTATCGCTCAAGCCGCGTACAGAGACGGGCGTCGTCCGCCAGAGCTTCAGCCACGGCCGCAGCAAGCAGGTCGTCGTTGAGGTCAAGAAGCGTCGCGCGCCCGGCGGCGAGGCGAAGGCGCCGGAACCGGCCGCGACACCAGCCGCCCGTCCCGCCGCGCCGTCAGCCCGGCCGGCCACACCCGCCAAGCCGGCGCCCGCAGTTGCCAAGGGGCCGGCAGGACGGCCCGCGCCTTCATCGCCTCCGCCGAAGTCTTCCGGCGTGGTGCTGCGCACCTTGACCGAAGAGGAGCGCAGCCGCCGCGCCAACGCGCTTGGCGATGCGCTGCTGCGAGATGCTGAAGAACGCCGGATGGCGGAAGAGGAGGCACGCGCCCGCGCCACCCGCGAAGCGTTTGAGAAGACCGAGCGCGAAGCGGCCGAAGCCCGCAAGCGCGAAGAAGAAGACCGCCGCAAGCACGACGAACAGACCAAGAAGAAGGCGGACGAGGTCGCCAAGAAGCGGTTCGGCACCGATACTGCCGAAACGCCAGCGGCGGCGCGTCCCGCCACGCCGCGCACGATGGAGGCGGAAGAAGAAGAGGCTCCACGTTCGTTCCGGCGGCCCGGCGGCGGCCCGGCACGCCCCGTTGTCGCACCGAAACGGCCGGTCCGCAGCACGCAGCCCGGCGCCGACCGGCCCCGTGGCCGGTTGACGCTCGTGACCGCCATGGACGCGGACGAGGTGCGCGAGCGCTCCGCCGCAGCGTTCCGCCGCCGCAACCGCCGCGCCGTCCGCGATCTCAGCAACGAGCCCAAGGAAAAGCTGATCCGCGAGGTCACCATTCCGGAGTTCATCACCATCCAGGAGCTCGCCAACCGTATGGCCGA
This sequence comes from uncultured Rhodoplanes sp., assembly GCA_964528635.1. GTDB lineage: Bacteria > Pseudomonadota > Alphaproteobacteria > Rhizobiales > Xanthobacteraceae > Z2-YC6860. The sequence continues at coordinate 2,528 of CAZGSW010000193.1, forward strand.
GCGCGGGGTGGACGTGATCCGCCTGCTCATGAAGCAGGGTCAGATGGTGAAGATTACGGACACGATCGACGCCGACACCGCGCAACTGATCGCCGAGGAGCTCGGCCACACCGTCAAGCGCGTCTCCGAAGCCGACGTCGAGGAAGGCGTATTCGACGCCGCCGACGATCCGGACACGCTGCAGCCGCGCGCGCCCGTCGTGACCGTCATGGGCCACGTCGACCACGGCAAGACCTCGCTGCTCGACTCGATCCGTTCGGCCAACGTGGTCAGCGGCGAAGCCGGCGGCATCACCCAGCACATCGGCGCCTATCAGGTGACGGAGCCGAAGCACGGCAAGATCACCTTCATTGATACACCGGGCCACGCCGCGTTCACGGCGATGCGCGCCCGCGGCGCCAAGGTCACCGACATCGTCGTGCTGGTCGTTGCCGCCGACGACGGCGTGATGCCGCAGACCATCGAGGCGATCAACCACGCCAAGGCGGCGAAGGTGCCGATGATCGTTGCGATCAACAAGATCGACAAGCCGGACTCCCGGCCGGAGCGGGTGCGCACCGAACTGCTGCAGCACGAGGTCCAGGTTGAGTCGATGGGCGGCGAAGTCGTCGATGTCGAGGTCTCCGCGCTCAAGAAGCAGAACCTCGACAAGCTGCTTGAGATGATCGGCCTGCAGGCCGAGCTGCTCGATCTGAAGGCCAACCCGGAGCGTGCTGCCGAAGGCACCGTGATCGAAGCCAAGCTCGACCGCGGCCGCGGGCCGGTGGCGACCGTGCTGGTGCAGCGTGGTACGCTGCATGTCGGCGACATCATCGTGGCCGGCGCCGAGTGGGGCCGGGTCCGCGCGCTGGTCAGCGACTCCGGCGAGACCGTGCACGAAGCCGGACCGTCCGTGCCCGTCGAGGTGCTGGGCTTCACCGGCACTCCGGACGCGGGCGACCGCCTTGCCGTGGTGGAGTCCGAGGCCCGCGCCCGCGAACTCACCGACTATCGCGTGCGCCAGCGCCGCGAGAAGAGCGCGGCGCGTGCCACCGGCATGCGCGGCTCGCTCGAGCAGATGATGTCGCAACTCAAGACAGCGGGCCGCAAGGAGTTCCCGCTGATCATCAAGGGCGACGTGCAAGGCTCGGTCGAGGCGATCATCGGCTCGCTGGAGAAGGTCGGCAACGACGAGGTGGCGGCGCGGATCATCCATTCGGGTGTCGGCGGCATCACCGAGTCCGACGTATCGCTCGCGGAATCGTCCAACGCGGCGATCATCGCGTTCAACGTCCGCGCTCACAAGGAGGCGCGCGAGCAGGCCGAACGAAGCGGCATCGAAATCCGCCAGTACAACATCATCTACGATCTGGTCGACGACGTGAAAAAGGCCATGTCCGGCCTGCTCACGCCGGAGCGCCGCGAGACCATGCTTGGCAACGCCCAGATCCTCGAAGTGTTCAACATTTCGAAGGTCGGCAAGATCGGCGGCTGCCGCGTCACCGACGGCAAGGTCGAGCGCGGCGCCAACGTGCGCCTGATCCGCGACAACGTGGTGGTTCACGAAGGCAAGCTTTCGCAGCTCAAGCGTTTCAAGGATGACGTCCGCGAGGTCTCGGCCGGAATGGAGTGCGGCATGGCCTTCGAAGGCTACCAGGACATGCGGGCCGGCGACGTCATCGAATGCTACCGGGTGGAGACGGTGCAACGCTCGCTCTGAGTCCAAGTCTCAGGCTGACGACAGCTAATAACCGCCCTTTCCCCGTCATGGCCGGGCTTGTCCCGGCCATCCACGCCTTCCTGTTTGAAGGAAGCAAGGCGTGGATGCCCGGCACAAGGCCGGGCATGACGAACGCAGATATCGAAGCCAATGGCACGAAAGCATCACCACCGTGAATCCTCTACCGGCCCGTCGCAGCGTGCGCTGCGGGTCGGCGAACTGATCCGTCACGCCATGTCCGAGTTGCTGACGCGTGGCGACGTGCACGATCCGGTGCTTGAGGGCCATCTCGTCACCGTCCCGGAGGTCCGCATGACGGCAGACCTGCGGCTCGCCACCATCTACGTGATGCCACTCGGCGGTCACGACACCGAGCAGGTGATCGAGGCACTCAACCGCAACAAGCGCTTCCTGCGCGGCGAGATCGCACACCGCGTTAACCTGAAATTTGCTCCTGAGATTCGATTCCGCGCTGACGAGCGATTCGATGAAGCGGAACGGATCGAGAAGCTTTTGCGAACACCCGCGGTACAGCGCGACCTGAAACGCGAGGAAGACGAGTGAACGACGAATCGGCAGAGCAGACTCGCGTCACCACCGCGACCGATGCCACGCAAAATGCCGGCCGCAAGGGCAAACAGCAGTTCCGGCGCGTGAAGCGCGACGTGCACGGCTGGATCGTGCTCGACAAGCCGGTCGGCATGACTTCGACTCATGCCGTTGTGGCAGTCCGCCGCCTCTACGAAGCGAAACGCGCGGGACACGCCGGCACGCTCGACCCGCTGGCATCGGGCTGCCTGCCGATCGCGCTCGGCGAGGCGACCAAGACCGTTCCGTTCGTGATGGACGGCCGCAAGACCTACAGCTTCACCGTGCGCTGGGGTGAAGAGCGCGACACCGACGACGCCGATGGGCAGGTCAGCGCCACCAGCCCGCAACGACCGTCCCGGGAGGCCATCGAGGCCCTGCTGCCGCGCTACACGGGAACCATTTCCCAGGTGCCGCCGCGCTTTTCCGCCATCAAGATCGCCGGAGAGCGTGCCTACGATCTGGCCCGCGACGGCGAGGCCGTGGAACTCCAGGCGCGGAACGTGGAGATGCACCGGCTGGACCTGGTCGACATTCCCGATCCCGACCATGCCCGGTTCGTCGCCGAATGCGGAAAAGGCACCTATGTCCGCTCATTGGCCCGGGATATGGGCCAGGCGCTGGGCTGTCTGGGTCATATCGCGGCGCTCCGCCGCGAGGAGGTCGGCCCGTTTGGCCCGGAAGACATGATTTCGCTGGAACAGCTCAGTTCCATGTGTCATAGAGCCGCCGCCGGAGAGGGTCATCTCTCCGACACCCTCCTCCCCGTCGAGACCGCGCTGGACGACATCCCGGCGCTGGCCGTCAGCAGGGCGGACGCGGCCAGGCTCCAGCGGGGTCAGGCCGTATTGTTGCGCGGACGGGACGCCCCAATCTTCCGCGGCATGGTCTACGTCACGGTTTCGGGCCAGCTCACGGCCCTTGCCGAATGTGACCGCGGCGAGATCGTCCCCAAGCGCGTGTTCAACCTGACCGGGCTTTCGGGAAGCCGGGTCTAACAACAAGGTCCATAACCGATGTCGCTGAACGCCAGCCGCAAGGCTGAACTCATCAAGTCGTACGCCACCAAATCCGATGACACCGGCTCGCCGGAGGTGCAGGTCGCCATCCTCACGGAGCGGATCACCGGCCTGACCGAGCACTTCAAGACCCACGTGAAGGACAACCACTCGCGGCGCGGCCTTCTCAAGCTCGTGTCGCAGCGGCGCCAGTTGCTCGACTACCTGCGCCGCAAGGATGAGGCGCGCTACAAGACACTGATCGAAAAGCTCGGAATTCGTCGCTGACCAGTTCCGCGCGGATGTTTCCGCGCGTGAGTGCGGGCGCTTGTACCGTCCGCGGTACCGCCGGCAGCAATGCCGCTGCCGACATTTGAACCGGCTGCAAAGGGCGCCGGTTCGCCTCAGCGGAGGCAACGAAGGCCATGTGGCAGGATCGCCGGATGCTGGCTCCAGTTCGCGGCACGCCCGCGCGGGTTAGCGTCTCGCCGTCTTGCTCATGGCGTTCGGCCTTTCGCAAAAACCAAGAAAGACGATCGCAATGTTCGATATCCATCGTGTTGAACTCGACTGGGGCGGCCGCAAGCTGACCCTGGAGACCGGCAAGGTCGCCCGTCAGGCCGACGGCGCCGTCATTGCCACTTACGGCGAAACCACCGTGCTCGCCACGGTCGTTGCTGCCAAGACGCCGAAGCCCGGCATCGACTTCCTGCCGCTCACCGTCAATTACACCGAGAAATACTATTCGGCCGGCCGCATTCCCGGCGGCTACTTCAAGCGCGAGCGCGGTCCGACCGAAAAGGACACGCTGACCTCCCGCCTGATCGACCGTCCGATCCGCCCGCTATTTGCCGACGGCTGGCGCTGCGATACCCAGGTGATCGTCACCGTGATGTCGCACGATCAGGAGAACGACCCCGACATCGTCGCCATGGTCGCAACCTCGGCGGCGCTGACGTTGTCCGGCGCACCGTTTATGGGTCCGATCGGCGCCGCCCGCGTCGGCTTCAGCAACAACGAATACGTGCTTAATCCGACTCTCGACGAGATGAAGGAGACCAAGCTCGACCTCGTTGTCGCCGGCACATCCGACGCCGTGCTGATGGTGGAGTCCGAGGCGCAGGAGCTTTCGGAAGAGATCATGCTCGGCGCCGTGATGTTCGGGCACCGGCATTTCCAGCCGGTGATCAACGCGATTATCCAGCTCGCCGAGAAGGCCGCCAAGGAGCCGCGCGAGTTCTCGATGCCGGACAACTCCGTGATCGAGAAAGAAATGCTGGGCGTGGTCGAAAAGGACCTGCGCGCCGCCTACACGATCCCCCGCAAGGCCGAGCGCTATGGGGCGGTCGATGTGGTGAAGAAGAAGGCGATGCAGCACTTCTTCCCGGACGGACAGGACAATCCCGAGCGGCCGATGACGCAGGTCGCCGGCGTGTTCAAGGAGCTCGAAGCCAAGATCGTACGCTGGAACATCCTCGATACCAGCAAGCGCATCGACGGCCGCGACCTTGTCACGGTGCGCCCCATCGTTGTCGAGGCCGGCTTCCTGCCCCGCACCCACGGTTCGGCGCTGTTCACCCGCGGCGAGACGCAGGCGATCGTGGTGACCACGCTCGGCACCGGCGAGGACGAGCAGTGGATCGATGCGCTGCATGGAACGTACAAAGAGGCGTTCATGCTGCACTACAACTTCCCGCCGTTCTCTGTGGGTGAGACCGGCCGCATCGGCGCGCCGGGCCGCCGCGAGGTGGGCCACGGCAAGCTCGCATGGCGTTCGATCCGGCCGATGCTGCCGTCCAAGGAGGAGTTTCCGTACACCATCCGCGTGGTGTCGGAGATCACCGAATCGAACGGCTCGTCGTCGATGGCGAGCGTCTGCGGCGCTTCGCTCTCGCTGATGGACGCCGGCGTGCCGCTCAAGCGGCCCACCGCCGGCATCGCCATGGGCCTGATCCTGGAAGGCGAGCGTTATGCGGTTCTGTCCGACATTCTCGGCGACGAGGACCATCTCGGCGACATGGACTTCAAGGTGGCCGGCACCGAAGAGGGCATCACGGCCCTGCAGATGGACATCAAGATCGCCGGCATCACCGAAGAGATCATGCGGGTTGCGCTCAGCCAGGCGAAGGGCGGCCGCATGCACATCCTCGGTGAGATGGGCAAGGCGCTGAATTCGGCCCGCGCCGAGCTCGGCGAGTACGCACCGCGCATCGAGACCTTCAAGATCGCCACCGACAAGATCCGCGAAGTGATCGGCACCGGCGGCAAGGTGATCCGCGAGATCGTCGAGAAGACCGGCGCCAAGATC
>CAZGSW010000194.1:0-8021 GCA_964528635.1 uncultured Rhodoplanes sp.
CCGACACCGCGGAATTCTGGGGCTCGGGCAAGCTGCTGTACGATCCGGCCGCCATTACGGTGCCCACGCTGATCGCGGTCGGCGAGTGGGACAACGACAATCCGCCGGAGCGCTCGCAGGCCATCTTTGCGCGCATGACGAACTCGCCCGGCAAGCGGCTGGTCGTGCTGCCCGAGGGCACGCACCAGATCATGTGGGAGCGCAACCGGCTGGAGCTGTTCCGCGTGGTGCAGGCTTTTCTGGATGAGGGGCTTTCCGGGCTCTGAGTACATCGATTCCAACGGCCCCGTCCCTGCTCTACTCTCCCCGCCATGACCGGACTGATTCTCCGCGCCTTCGCCATCGGCATGGCGTTGACGCTGACGCTCCCCCACGACGCGATCGCGCAGCGCGGCCGCTATCCCGACAGGCTTCCCACCGTGACGCCCGTGACGGCGCGCCACGGCATGGTGGTGGCGCAGGAGAAATACGCGACCCGCATCGGCGTCGAGGTGCTCAGGCGCGGCGGCAACGCGGTCGATGCCGCGGTCGCGGTCGGCTTCGCCATGGCGGTGACCTACCCGCGCGCCGGCAACATCGGCGGCGGCGGCTTCATGGTGATCCATCTGGCGAAGCAGAACCGCCAGTACGCCATCGACTACCGCGAGATGGCGCCCGCTGCGACCACCGACAAGACCTACCTCGACGACAAGGGCGAGGCCGACCCGAAGAAGTCACGCGAAACGGGCACCGCGGTCGGCGTGCCCGGCACCGTGGCCGGGCTGGCGCTCGCACACGAGAAATACGGATCGAAGCGCTTCACGCTGGCGCAACTGATCGCGCCCGCCGCCGCCATGGCGCGCGACGGCATTCCGGTTGCCGACGATCTCGCCGACTCGCTGCCGATGGCGCAGGAGGCGTTCGCGCGCTGGCCGGCGTCGGCGAAGATCTTCCTGGGCCGCGACGGCAAGGCGCTGCGGCCGGGCGACCGGCTGGTGCAGCGCGACCTCGCGGCCACGCTGCAGGCGATCGCGCGCGGCGGCCCGCGCGCGTTCTATGAAGGGCCGATCGCCGAGAAGATCGCCGCGGCGGTGCGCGAAGCCGGCGGCCTGATGACGGCCGACGATTTGAAGAGCTACCGCGCGGTGGAACGGCCGGTGGTGCGCGGCACCTATCGCGGGCTCGACATCGTGTCGATGCCGCCGCCGTCGTCCGGCGGCGTGGTGCTGATCCAGATGCTCAACATGCTGGAGGGCTTCAAGCTGCGGCGCAACGATCCGGCCTCCATGCATCTGGTGATCGAGACCATGAAGCGCGCCTACGCGGACCGCGCGCAGCATCTTGGCGATCCGGATTTCACCAGGGTTCCGGTCGCGGGCCTCACGTCCAGGAAATACGCAGCGTCGCTTCGCGAGACGATCGATCGCGAACGCGCGAAGCCGTCGAGCGAAATCAGGCCGGGCGATCCGGCCGCATACGAGGGCGACAACACCACGCACTATTCGGTGGTGGACCGGTTCGGCAACGCGGTGTCGAACACCTACACGCTCAATCTCAGCTACGGCAACGGGCTGGTCGCCGCCGGCACCGGCGTGCTGCTCAACAACGAGATGGACGACTTCGCGGCGAAGCCCAACGCGCCGAACGCGTTCGGGCTGGTCGGGCTCAACGCCGCCAACGCACCGGGCCCGGGCAAGCGGCCGCTGTCATCGATGACCCCGACCATCGTGCTCTACAAGGGCCGCGCCGTGCTGGTGACCGGCTCGCCCGGCGGCAGCCGGATCATCACCACGGTGCTGCAGATGATCCTCAACGTGTTCGACCACCGCATGGGCGTTGCGGACGCCGTTGCGGCGCCGCGGCTGCATCACCAGTGGCTGCCGGACGAGGTGTGGGTGGAGCCGGGCGTCTCGCCCGCCGCGTTGAAGAACCTGGAGGCGCGCGGCCACAGGATCGTGCCGCGCATCTGGGGCACCTCGGCCAACTCGATCGCCGTCACCCGCACCGGCCTGATCGGTGCCGCCGACACCCGCACCCGCGGCGCCCTGGCTGCGGGGTATTGAGCGGCCTGACGCCGGCGTGAAGCGGGATAAGGGCGATCCTGTGATAGGATCGTCCGGCGAAAGGGCGACGGTATGAGTGCAGGTGCGGTCGACGGCGGCAAGGTCCGCTGGAAGGCGGGTCGCGTTCTCAAACGCGACGTGCTGTCGACCGTCGAGCGCGGCCGGTTTGCCACGCCGGACGGCGACATCGACGTCGCCATCCGCCATCTCGACGATGTGCCATGGTGGGCCCTGCCGCTGGCGCGCCTGCTGATGTGGCGCGAGCGCAGGTCACTCGAAAACATCCAGGGCCTCGACAACGTTCCGGCCCTTCTGTTCGCCGGCAAGAACGTGCTGGTGCGGAGCTGGATCGACGGGCTGCCGCTGCACATCGCGCAGCCGCGCGACGACGTCGCCTATTTCCGGCATGCCAAGGCGGTTCTGCGCAGGCTGCATCGCCGCGGCGTCTGCCACAACGATCTCGCCAAGCCGCAGAACTGGCTGCGCGACGGCAACGGCCACGCCCACATCATCGACTTCCAGCTTGCGGTGCGGCTGCGCCGCAACGGCTGGCTCAGCCGCCTCGCGCGCCACGAGGACCTGCGGCATCTGCTCAAGCAGAAGAAGCGCTACGCCGAGAGCACCCTGACGCCATCCGAGCGAAAGATGCTGGCGCGCAAGTCATGGCCGGAGCGCGCCTGGATGGCGACCGGCAAGCGACTCTACAACTGGATTACCCGGGACGTGCTGAGCTTCGCCGACCGCGAGGGCAGCGGCCTGCGGCTGATCAACGACGCGCCGGCGATCGCCACCCGGCTCAAGACCTATCCCGGCGTGCGCGAGGCAGCCGTCGTCGCCTATCCGAACCGCCGCAAGGGCACCGGCCTCTATGCGTTCGTGGAGGCGGCGGAGACGGTGCCGGAACAACGGCTGCTGGAGTTCGTCTCCGAAAGCCTCGGCCCCTCGATCGCTCCCGAACAGTTGCAGGTGGTCGAGGCGCTGCCGCGCTGGCCGAACGGCGAGGTGCGCAGCGACATCCTGCAGCTCGTCGCGCTCAACCAGATCGACCTGATCGATCAACTGGTGCACAGCGAGGCCGACCGCGCCGCGGTCGACCGCATCCTCAACGCCCGCCGCAACCTGGCCGACCGGGTGGATGGGTGGCTGAGGTATTAGCTAAAGGGCAGCGGAATCGGAATTCTGGAGAAAACTGGAGCGGGCGAAGGCTCCCGCTCCGAGCAGGGGCAGACATACTTCAGCTAAACGGCACAACGCGGAATCCGGTGCTTGCTTTTTCCACCCGCCCCAAGCCCGGGAACCGATGATGATAGGCTTGAAGCGGCATGTTCTCCGCGACCAGCATTTCGTAGACGCGCCGCCGCGTGATCGACGCTTGCACTGGATCCTGATCGAACCAGCCATGCCATTCCGGATGGCGCGAGAAGACCGCGGATTGATTGTTCACGTCGCACTGAACAAACAGTCGCTCCAAACCTGATGTAACCACGAACGAGGTGTGACCAATACTGTGGCCTGGCGTCCCGACCGATACAATGCCGGGCGCAACCTCCTCGCCCCAAGAATAGAGCGTCACCTCGCGGTCAAGCGCGTCGAAGACACGGTGATTGTTATGGAAAAGTTCAGCCATACGGCCTGCCGGCGCGCGGCTCATCTCCCCGTCATTCATCCAGAAGTTCCACTCAACTTCCGGCACCTTGATTTCTGCGTTGGGAAATGCGGCCACGCCGTCGGCGGTCAAAAGGCCGTTTACGTGATCCGCATGGCAATGCGAAATCACAACGATGTCGATCGCGTTACGGTCAAATCCAGCGGCGGCGAGATTCGTTTGCAATCGACCGCGGTCGCCATTGCTCTGCGCGAAAACCGCCTCGCCATTGCCAGTGTCGATCAGCACGGTTTTGCCAGCGGTCTGCAACACCATCGGCGTATACACATTTCGCATGTGATCGGTTGGAAATCCATCTTGCGCCAGCACTGCGAGAACGTCTTCCTTACTCGCATTGAGGACGAAGCCGTCAGGTGAAGCGACGCGGAATCCATCCGACAATAACGTCACCGCGACGTCTCCCACCGCGTAACGATGAACTTCTGTCGTCATCTATAAATCTCCACCTCAGGCACGGCTTCAGCCTGAACAAACCGCTCAATCGCGGCCGTCGGTCAGGTTCAATTGCTTTGACGGCGCCCATCCACCCGGTCGTGGTCCGAGCAGCTTAATCGATCTGCAGACCAGCCGCGAGAATCGGTTTGGCCCACTTCTCGGTCTCGCTCTTCAAGAAGCCACGCATGTAATCCGGGGTCGCGCGCGCCTCGGTGACAACTTCCGCTCCCAGCGCCACGAGATTTTTGTTGACCGATGGGTCCTTCATCGCCGCAACGATCGCCGAATTCAGCTTCTGCAGGATGGGTTCTGGCACGCCCTTCGGCATGAATATCGCGTTCCAGGTGTATGCCTCGACCTTCGTGCCCTGTTCGCCGGCGGTGGCAAGCCCCGGCATCACCGGAGAGCGGGCGGCTCCGAATACGGCCAGGCCCAGGAGCTTCCCGGAGTCGACGAGCGGCTTGGTCGTGGTGATGCCGCCGCACATGAAATCGATGCGTCCCGAGAGCAGATCCTGTGTAGCGGGACCTGTTCCGCGGTAGGGCACGTGAGTGACATTGATCCCGATCGTATGGTTGAGCAATGTGCAAGCGAGGTGCGGGGCGGAACCCACTCCCGCGGTGCCGTAAGTCATCGTCGCCTGGTTTGCTTTGGTGTACGCGACGAATTCCTTAAGGTCCTTGACCGGCAGGTTCTTGCGTGCCGATAGAACGATCGGGATTTCAGCGATCAGCGCGACCGGGGTAAAATCCGTCTGCGAGTTGAACAGCGGCTTCTTGTAGAGCGTCTGGCTTTGCGCATGCGTCCCGACGGTGCCGAGACCGATCGTGTAGCCATCCGGCAATGCATCGGCGACACGCTTGGTTGCGATCTGTCCACCGCCGCCAGAAATATTCTCGATGATAACCGTCTGACCGAGCGTCTCGCTCATGTGGTTGGCCACGGCACGGCCGACAATGTCGGACTGCGCGCCGGGAGCAAAGGGGATGATCAGCTTGATCGGACGAGTCGGATACTGTTCAGCATTCGCACTTCCGCCAAGCGCGAGACAACCGAATATAGCCAGAATGAATCGAGATTGTATGGCACGATCGCTTTTCACGTTTATTCCTTCCTCTCGCATGTCACAAAACCGCACCAACTCTGGCGCAGGCGTTCAACGATTGCCTTTTTTGGATTGTATCGGGTGTGGTCGCTGGCGTGATCGCGTTCTGATCGACTTTCAATGATCAATGGCCGATGAATAATCGAAGACCAGCCGAGCCGAGCTTAACGGCAATCGCCGACGCGTCCACTCCGATCACACAACTTCGCTTGGTCCTGGTGCTTACCGGTGCTTACCTGCACCCGAACGGCCTCTGCGGGGAAATGCAAAAAGGCCCGTATTAACTGGAGCGGGCGAAGGGATTCGAACCCTCGACCCCGACCTTGGCAAGGTCGTGCTCTACCCCTGAGCTACACCCGCATCCGTTGGGTAATGGCGGCAGGCCGCGAAAGCCCGTGCCACAGGACCGCTCCTATGCCAAATGGCACCCGGCTTTGCAACAATAGCCGCGCAATCGCCAATACCGCCTTAATGTGGGGTTTCCTGCCCATGCCTTCCCTGCCGATGTCCTCTATGGCCATGCCTTCCCTGTCCATGCCCGCCACGCCCGACGACCTGTTCGGCTGTCTCGACCGCCTCGGCATCCCCCATTCGACCGTCCGGCACCCGCCCCTGTTCACGGTGGAGCAGTCGCAGGCGCTGCGCGGCGAGATTCCGGGCGCCCACACCAAGAATCTGTTCCTGAAGGACAAGAAGGGCGGCATTTTCCTGGTCACGGCCCTGGAAGACGCCCCAATCGAGCTGAAATCGCTGCACGGCCGGATCGGCGGGCGGGGCCGGTTCTCGTTCGGGTCGGCCGAGCTGATGCGGGAGCTGCTGGGCGTCGAGCCCGGCTCGGTGACGCCGTTCGGCGTGCTCAACGACACCGGGAACCGGGTCACCGTGGTGCTGGAGGCAGCGCTGATGGCCAACGGCACCGTGAACGCGCATCCGCTGACCAACACCATGACCACCACGCTCGCCAGCGCCGACCTTCTGCGCTTCCTGCGCGCCACCGGGCATGAGCCCCTGGTCCTGCCGCTGGACGGTCCTGCGGCCTGACAGCCGTTGCATTTGAGCCCGCTTCTCGCCATCTAAGGCGGGAAAATCGGGCCTTTGGGGCCCGTCATCGAACAGGGATTGGGCGCACCATGCTGCAGAATGGCGGGGGCACGGCGGCGGCCGCGACGGACGGTCTCATCAAGGAGACCACCACGCAGGCGTTCGTGAAGGACGTGATCGAGGAGTCGCGGCGCCAGCCGGTGCTGATCGACTTCTGGGCGCCGTGGTGCGGCCCCTGCAAGCAGCTCACGCCCGTGCTCGAGAAGGTGATCAAGGCCGCCAAGGGCAAGGTCAAGCTGGTCAAGATGAACATCGACGACCATCCGGCCGTGCCGGGCCAGTTGGGCATACAGTCGATCCCGGCGGTGATCGCGTTCGTCAACGGCCAGCCAGCCGACGGCTTCATGGGCGCGCTGCCGGAGAGCCAGGTGGTCGCCTTCATCGAGCGGCTGACCAAGGAGAAGCTCGGCGCCGGCGACAAGGATCTGCTGGACGCGGCCGAACAGGCGCTCACAGCCGGCGACCATGCGGGGGCGGCCGACATCTACGCGCAGATCCTGCAGGAGGACAGCGGCAGCATTCCCGCGCTCGCGGGTCTGGCGCGCTGCTACGTCGGCAGCGGCAACATCGAGCAGGCCAGGCAGACGCTCGCCATGATCCCGGAGAGCAAGCAGAACGACTCCGCCGTGGCGGCCGCGCGCGCGGCCATCGACCTTGCCGAGCAGTCGAAGTCGGTCGGTCCGATCGGCGACCTGGAGCAGAAGGTCGCCGCCGATCCGAAGGACCACCAGTCGCGCTTCGATCTTGCGCTTGCGCTCAACGCCAAGGGATCGCGCGAGGCGGCGGTCGATCAGCTCATGGAAATCGTCAAGCGCGACCGCAAATGGAACGAGGACGGCGCACGCAAGCAGCTCGTCCAGTTCTTCGATGCCTGGGGCCCGACCGACGAGGCAACGATTGCCGGCCGCAAGCGTTTGTCGTCGGTGCTGTTCGCGTAGCAGGGCTTCCGTCCGGCGGTCCGGACACGGAGACCGAAGATGCCGATGAATGCGGAGTATCGCGGGCCTGTGGACCTGCCGGAGATAATCCCGGTGTTCCCGTTGCCCGGCGCGCTGCTGTTGCCGCGCGGGCAACTGCCGCTCAACATCTTCGAGCCGCGCTATCTCGCCATGGTCGATGACGCGCTGCGCGACGGCCACCGCCTGATCGGCATGATCCAGCCCGATCCCGCGCACCCCGGCAGCGAGGAAAAGCCGAACCTGTTCCGGATCGGCTGCGTCGGCCGCATCACCCAGCTCGCCGAAACCGGCGACGGCCGCTACGTGCTGCAGCTCACCGGCGTGTCGCGCTTCCGCATCGAGCAGGAGCTCGACGTGCACACCGCATACCGGCAGTGCAAGGTGACGTTTGCGCCGTTCGCCGACGATTTCGTCGCCCGCAAGGGTGAGGATGCGGTCGACCGCGACGCCGTGCTGGAGGCGCTGACCGCATTCCTCAAGGCCAACAACCTCAAGACCGACTGGGGCGGCATCGAGAGCGCGCCGAATGAGGCGCTGGTCAACGCGCTGGCGATGATGTCGCCCTATGGCGTGGCCGAGAAGCAGGCCTTGCTGGAGGCACCCAATCTGAAGTCGCGGGCCGAGATCCTGATCGCCGTCACCGAGATCGAGCTTGCCAAGAAGCAGAGCGGCGGCGAGACGCCGCTGCAGTAGGCGCTATCTCACCTCCACCA
>CAZGSW010000195.1:0-7953 GCA_964528635.1 uncultured Rhodoplanes sp.
CCGCACTTGTGGGGCGGAGCAAGCGCGGTGGTGGGGATGGCGGCGAACCCGTTCGGCGCCCACCGGGTCGGCGTTCATAGGCCGACCGCATGGCTTGGCGAGAGGCGTCTGGCCATGATGTCTGTTGGGCGTGCCGGTAGCGACGGTTCAGGGATCGGTCGACTGGCACGCCCAGCTCGAAGCCCCGTCACGCCGGCTGGAGTCATGGCCACGCTGTGTTGCCGCGCCGTGTTGCCGCGTTGCGGGGATTGTCGGCGTGGATTTGGCGTGGATTTAGCGCCGGCGCGGTCCGGCTGGCGCGGGTGTCATAACGCCCGTTATGCGCCGGACCATCAATTTCGAATTTCGATTTGATTTCAATGGCTTGGATTCCCGGACGGGCGGGCCCCACGGCGTTCTAACGGATTCCGGGGGCAGGGTGGGTAGCGCCGGATTCCATTAGATCGACGCGGGGCTATCCACGCCGAGGCCGTTAACCGCCCGGCCAATATCAGATATCTACTATTGTAGATGAGGTTTATATTATCGAATACCATTGTGAGGTGAGAGCCATGCCCCCGCGTCGCAAAACCCAAAGCGTCAAGGCGCTGCGATCGCTGGCCGACCGCGTCGCGGCCTGCGACAGTTATTTCCGGATCTACGGCATCCGCCGCATGACCATGACCGATCTGGCCTACAAGTGTCAGACCACCGAGGCCGAGCTCAGGCACTTGTTTCCGTCGATGGATCGGGTGGTCGCCGGCTATCTGGCCCGCGAGGCCGAGGCCGACCAGACCTTTCCGGTGCTCAGGGACGAGCAGGAAAGCGATCCGATGACCGTGCTGCGCAACTACTTCGAGGCGGTGCAGCGCGCGGCGTCGGACAATTACGATGGCCGCTACCGCATGGCGCGGATCGCCGTCGACCTTCCGCATGACTACCGGATCTCGCGCGAGCTGGTGCAGAAATGGAAGGCGGCCGAGCTGCTGCGGATCCAGACCCTGTGCAGCCGGGCCAAGTTCAGCGAGCCGGAGCTGCTGGCCAACAAGCTCTACCTGCTGCTGGAGGGCGCCCGCTGGGGTCTGGAGGTGTTCGGTCCTCACGACAGCCCGAGCCAGATGCTGGTGGCGGCCAGCGAAAACCTGATGGCCACCCATGTTCCCTGAGGAATCCGCATGAAAATCTCCAACTCGCACGGTGCGGCTGGCGGCCGGAACCGGCCACCGGCGGCGCAACCGATTGACCGTTCCGACGCCGACGCCATCGTGGTGCTGACCGCCGACCGCCGCGACGATCTCGTCGCCCGCGGCGGCTCGGGCGACTGGGTGCTCAATCCGAACAAGGCGAGCCGCTGCCGCTACCTGGTGTGCTGCCGCAAGGAACGCTGGGACAACCGCGCCGACGCGGTGCCGGGCCGTGCCGCCTTCCTGGTCGGCACCATCGCCAGCCTGGTGCGGGCGCCGGGCCCGGCCAACGTGCGCAACCAGCACCGCTACTTCATCCGGCTCGCCGACGTCGCCCTGGTGTCGCAACCCGACGCCTGGGATCCGAGCTGGCGCAATCCTGTGACCTACGCCCGGCTCGATGCGCTCGGGATCGATCCGGCGGCGCTGGCGTTCGAGCCGGTCGCATCCGCCGGCCCGGGCCGCGGATCGCCTCCCGTTGTGGCGGGACGGCTGACCATCGCCGAGGCCAAGCGCGCGCTGGCGGAGACCTTCAGCGTGCGCCCGGAGGACATCGAGATCAACATCCGCGGCTAGCGAGCGCCGTTTACCGCATTCCCGGAAACCGGCCTCCGGTCACTGGTCGCATATAGTTTAACCATAGATGATTTGGTAGATGTGGCGGGACAGAGGAGCCCGTCATGCAGCAGATCCGTATCGAATACCTCGGTCTCGGCGAGATCCGGCCCAATCCGCGCAACGCCCGCAGCCACCCGAAGAAGCAGATTCACGAGCTCGCGGCGTCGATCAAGACGTTCGGGCTCAACAGCCCGCTGATCGTCGACGAGACCGGGATGATCCTGGTCGGCCACGGCCGCTTCGCCGCCGCGCAGCTGCTCGGCCTGACCCAGGTCCCGGTGATCCGGGTCGAGCATTTGGACGACGCGCAGAAGATCGCCTACGCGATCGCCGACAACCGCATCGCGCTCAACGCCAGCTGGGACCTCGAGATGCTGACCGGGAATTTCAAGCTGCTCGATGTCGAGACCATCGACTTCGACCCGGAGATCACCGGCTTCGCCACGGCCGAAATCGATCTCATGCTGGACCCGGCCGTGCCGAACCCGCCCAAGGCCGATCGCGCCGACCAGGTCCCAGCGGTCGAGACCACGGCGGTGTCGCGGCCCGGAGACCTTTGGCTGCTCGGCGAGCACAAGCTGATCTGCGGCGATGCGCGCGATCCGGCCACCTATGCGGAGCTGATGGGCGAGCAGCGGGCGCGCCTCGTCTTCACCGACCCGCCCTACAACGTGCCGATCGACGGTCACGTCGGCGGGCTTGGCGCCGTCAAGCATCGCGAGTTCGCCATGGCGTCGGGCGAGATGACGGAAGCCGAGTTCACCCGCTTTCTCGGCACGGTGTTCAAGGTCATGGCCAATGTCAGCGTCGACGGGGCCATCCACTTCATCTGCATGGACTGGCGGCACCTCGGCGAGGTGCTGAAAGCCGGGCAAGGTATCTATTCGGAGCTCAAGAACATCTGCGTCTGGAACAAGGACAACGGCGGCATGGGCTCGTTCTACCGCTCCAAGCATGAGCTGGTGCTGGTCTACAAGGTCGGCACCGCGCCACATATCAATACGGTGGAGCTTGGCAGTCATGGCCGGTACCGCACCAACGTCTGGGATTACGCCGGCGTCAATACGCTGCGCGCCGGCCGCGCCGACGAGCTCGCCATGCACCCGACCGTCAAGCCGACCGCGCTGGTGATCGAGGCGATCAAGGACTGCAGCCGCCGCGGTGACATCGTGCTCGATCCGTTCAGTGGCTCCGGCACCACCATCATGGCGGCGCACAAGAGCCGGCGCCGCGCCCGCGCCATCGAGATCGATCCGCTCTACGTCGACGTTGCGATCCGGCGCTGGCAACAGTTCACCGGGCTTACGGCGCGGCTCGATCTCACCGGCGAGACGTTCGACGAGATCGCGGCGCAGCGCGCCGCACCGGTCTCGTGACCTGAAAACCACGCCTTCCGGCCGGTTCGGTTCACCGTAATTTACTTCAATATAACAATGGCTTATGTGGGTCAACAAGGGTTGACTCTGCCCCATACCGGAGTACAAACAATCCGCCCAATGAGTTTTACAGTCTCGAGCACGAAGACAGTTTGTGGGCAGCCAGGTGCGCTCGGACTGATGCTGGCGGCAACAGCCTAACCTCATTATCAGCAGGCGTTGGCCTGTGGGTCTGGACAAGCGCGTCAAAAACGCTCGCCCAGCCGCTGTGAGATTCCATGCACCGTATGGGGTTTCGCAAGTTGTATCGCCAACATGAGGACATCACATGTCCAAGACTCGTACGAACAACGGCCGCTATGCCAAGGGTGCAAGCGGCAATCCGAATGGTCGTCCTGTCGAGAAGCTCTACATGCCGACTCAGGATGAGCTCAGGAAGGCCTATCTGCGTCCGCTTTATAAGAAGCATAAGGTCAATTTGGGTGGGAAGCTCACCAAGGCCAGCGTGAGGGACCTCATCTATCAGAAGCTTCTCAACCATGCGCTCGAGGGTGACTTGCGTGCGATCCTGAAGGTTCAGGAGATCGAGGCGAAGATCATCGAGCATGTCACTTTCGACAAGAACAGGCTGCTGAAGACCATTTCTGAGATTGAGCAGAAGCAGCGCGACAATCCTGAGATGATTACGGAGGAGATGCTTGACCTAATGGCGCAGTGTCGGCACCTGATCGAGGATACTGCCGAGCTTGACTGACAGAGCCATCGGGCGGGCATGTCATATGCCCGCCCGTTTTTCGCAATTCGCAGTCAATCACTCAAGTCGCCGCTTGTGCGTGAGACTTAAACATCGCCTCGACCAGCTGGTCGATCCCCTGAAACGTTCTGAATTGGGTTATTCGCAAAACGCGGTGACCGGGCCGCGGCAACCGACCGAGGACACCTTGCTGATCCCGCCGCCCGCGGGTGTGACGGGCGATCCTGTCGCCGAGAGCGGGCAGCGGCAAACCGGGTGCGGCGCCGAACCAACGATAAGGCCCCAGCGTCATCGTGGCATCGAATTCCAGCCAGATCACGCAACCGCTCGGTTTCGACAGCAGCGCGGTATTGATCGTGACCGTCCGTACACTGGAGCCGCGGTGGCTCGACTTGAGCTGGATGTGCCGGACGACGCCACCGCACTCAACCACCAGATCGTGGCCCTTGGCGTCGATTTCGCTGCGCAGGATCTCGAAATCGGTCGCCCCGGCACACCAGAGAGTACGGCCGAGCTCGCCAATAAAGATGTGCTCAAGAATGTTCGCGCGAAGGCTTGAACGCAGCGAGTTCGCGGCGGCGCCGGCAGGCAGCTTTAAGCGGGAGATCATTGTCATGGCGCTCGCATCGCTTGCCCGACCGGCAAGGTCCAGTCGAAATCCACCCATCCGCGAGGGTCAGCCGCCCGGACGCAAGTCATGGTGAACAATATCCTGATTCGGGATAATCCGAACATCGGATCAGATTCCCGCGCCGATGGCTCCCCCGGCGCGCAAGATCGGCAAGTCCGTCCATTCGGCGGAACATCGCGCCTTTCGCGCGCTGATCCGGGACGTCCGCAAGAAGGCCGGCCTGACCCAGGCGGATCTGGCCGGGCGGCTCGGTAAACCACAATCTTTCGTCGCCAAATACGAAAGCGGCGAACGCCGGATCGACGTCGTCGAATTTGTCGCGATTTCCGCCGCCCTCGAGGTCGACCCGGCGCGGCTGCTGCGCGAGCTGATGAAGAAAGCCGGCCTCCAGCCGCGCTGATAGCGCCTCGATCATGGCATGATCGAAAGCCCGGCAAACGAGCCATAACATTGCTCTGGTTTCGCTCGACTTCCCGCACCGCGGAGAGCGTCAGTGGACGCATGACGACTTCCCTGAGCTCCGAAGACATCGATCGCCTGGTTCTCGATCTGCTGCGAGAAATCCGCTGCCGGCTGGAGAAGGCGGCAGCCGCCGCCAAGGGAGCGGTCGCCTGCGCCGAAGCCGGCGATCCGCAAAGCGGACTGCAGCTCGCCCTCGACATCGAGCAGCCGCTTTACGAGGTGAACACCCTGCTCAATGCGGCGAGCCTTATGAATCGCTGCTGGCGGGAATGAATATGCCTCGGCTCGAAGGACAGTCGGAGACCGGATCGAATGAAGCCAGTGCGCAGTCCACTCTAGAAGCCGAGATTGAGTCGCTGAACGACCTTGACCTGAAATCGCTGCGGCAGCGCTGGCAGAAAGTCTGTGGCTGTCCCGCACCGGTCGCATTTCGCCGCAAGTTCCTGGTTCGGGCGCTCGTCTACCAGATGCAGGTGAAGGCGTTCGGCGGGCTCAGCGAACAGACCAAGCGACGGTTGCGACAGATCGCCGAGGCCGCACGGCTGGGCAAAGACATCGTCGGGTCAGCCAGACCGCATATCAAGCCCGGCACGCAGCTCTACCGGTCGTGGAACGACACCACCCATGTCGTCACCGTGACGGACGACGGATTCGAATGGCAGGGCGCACGTTATCGGTCGCTGTCCGCGGTCGCGAGGGCCATCACCAGCACGCAATGGAACGGCTACGCGTTCTTTGGTCTCAAGAGCCGCGCCGCGCAAAGCCAGGATATCGTGAAACGGCGGAGAGGCGTGCGGCGTGCTTGACCGTACCGCGACCAAGACGCTGCGTTGCGCCATCTATACCCGGAAATCGTCCGAAGAAGGCCTGGAGCAGGATTTCAATTCGCTGCATGCGCAGCGCGAGGCCTGCGAAGCTTACATTCAGAGTCAGCGACATGAAGGCTGGACCGTTGTTTCCACCGCCTATGACGACGGCGGCTATTCCGGTGGTTCGATGGAACGTCCCGCCCTGCGAGCCCTCTTAAACGACATCGCCGACCGAAAAATCGACGTCGTGGTCGTCTACAAGGTCGATCGGCTGACGCGCTCCTTGACCGACTTTGCCAGGATTGTTGAGGTATTCGATCGGCAGGGTGCTTCATTTGTTTCCGTCACCCAGCAGTTCAACACCACCAGCTCAATGGGCCGGCTGACGCTCAATGTTCTGCTTTCATTTGCCCAGTTCGAACGCGAGGTAACGGGCGAGCGCATCCGCGACAAGATCGCCGCCTCCAAGAAAAAAGGGCTCTGGATGGGAGGTTGGGTTGCGATCGGCTACGACAAGAACGATCGCACCTTGAGCATCAACGAACCTGAGGCCGAGGTCGTGCGCACGATCTTCCGTCTTTATCTTGAGTTCAAGAACGTCCGGTTGGTTGAAGCGGAGCTGCGGCGGCTGGGACTGCGAACGAAGGCCTATGTCACCGCGACAGGACGCCGCCGGGGCAATCGGCCATTCAGCCGGGGCCACATCTATACAATCCTCTCGTCACCGCTCTACCTCGGTGAAATTGCCCATAAGGGAGCTCGCTATCCTGGCCAACACCCGGCAATCATCGATCAACCGACGTGGAAAGCGGTTCAGGCGCAGCTGGCAACCAACGGCCATGTGCACCAGACGCGAGCGAACGCAATGGAGGTGAGCCTGCTTGCAGGACTTTTGGTCGATGAACACGGTGCCAAGCTGGTCGCCAGCCATACCAAAAAAGGGAGCAAGCGCTATCGATACTATGCGACGTCCCCCGGCAGCGATCGCCGCCATGGCGCCGAGCCACGCGACATGCGAGTGCCCGCCGCCGATTTTGAAGAAATTGTCGTGAAGGAGCTGATTGCCCTGTTGAGGGATCGGCGTCGGCTCGCCCAGGAGTTTGAACAAAGGCCTCCTCGGTCGATTCAGCTGATAGACGTATTCGAGACCGCGAACAAATTTTCTGTCGACCTGGAACATGGCACGTCACCACAGCGGCGAGCCGTGTTACAGCGACTCATTCGACGCGTGGTGATGCAGCCTAATTCCGCCAGTATCGAATTCGACCGAGATGCACTTGTTTGCAAAGGTCGAGAACCCATTCCGTCGACACAGATCCGGACCGGTGCCCTGGTTGTCCTGAAAATTAAGATGGCTCTGGCCAGGCGCGGATCTCACACAAGGTTTGTTCTCAAGGACGGAATGCAGGCGCCTGCTCGCGAGGCACCCGTCGCCCTCGTAAAGGCGATCTCACGTGGGTATTGCTGGTTTGACGATCTTTGTTCGGGCCGGTTCGAGTCGATGCGGGAGATTGCCATTGTGGAAGGAGTGACTGAAAGGTTTGTTGCTCAGCAAATGCAACTCTCTCTTGTTGCGCCGGCTTTGATTGAAAACATTCTAGCAGGGCAGATTGATTTCCATGGAACCACGAAATCGCTGGCCGAAAGCCGCGGGATGCCCTCCCTTTGGGGTGCCCAGGAGGTCGCCCTATCCTCAAATCTGCAAGCGGTACGGGGCGGGTCAGGCTCATAACCTGAAGGTCACAGGTTCAAATCCTGTCCTCGCAACCAAATAACCCTGGTCCATTCCGGACACATAGGTCACGTTTCATTCCGGAGACATAAGTAACACTTTCGGCCCGAACGGGTTTTCGACCGGTTCGAGCCTGCATGTCTCGTCGTCGAAGTATCCCAGATCATAGTCGATGAAGGTGACGAGCCAAATGCAGTCGCTCACCTGCTTGGTTCCGACGTTTTGACCCGCGAAGACCTGGCTGAGATTGATCTTCTGGCGGTTGAAACAGATGCGCCCGCAGGTGGTGACGGTCACGGTCTTGTCGTGCAGCGGATAGTCGAGCTGCGGCAGGCCTTGATATTCGCCATCACCGGGAGCTTGCTTTCAGCGTCGGTCTGCACGCGGCTCCTCATCGAACTGGTGGGG
>CAZGSW010000196.1:0-7866 GCA_964528635.1 uncultured Rhodoplanes sp.
GCAGTAGCGGCGGTAAAGTGCGTTGGTGCTGAACCGGCTCTCCATTTGCAAGGCGCTGGAGCATGACAGTCAAAGCGGTCCGTAACCACTCGCATTGGGGATCCTTTCTCGCCGAGGTGGAGGGCGGCCGCGTTGTTCGAGTGCGCCCGTTTGAACGAGATCCTGATCCGTCAAATTTAATCGATGCAATTCCGGACAGTGTTCACTCAAGGTCCAGGATCGCCCAACCAATGGTGCGGGCGGGCTGGCTTGAGAACGGGCCGGGAAAGAGCGCGCGCCGCGGCAAAGAACCTTTTGTTCCGGTAACGTGGGACGTTGCGCTCGATCTCGTGGCGGGAGAACTTCAGCGTGTACGGCGTACTCATGGCAATGCAGCCATCATGGGAGGTTCGCAAGGCTGGTCATCAGCGGGAATTTTTCATGAAGCGCGCACGCAGCTGCACCGTTTCCTGGCGGCGTCTGGAGGGTATGTCGATCAGGTCATGAACTACAGCTTTGGAGCTGCGCTAGCCTTTTTGCCGCACATTCTTGGATCTCCGCAGGCGGTTACGGGCCCCCTCACATCATGGTCGTCAATCGCGCGGCACGGCAGGTTGTTGGTGCTGTTCGGCGGAGCAAATCCGAAGAATACGCAGGTCAGCAAGGGTGGTTGTGCTGCTCACGCCACCAGCGGTTGGATCACGGAACTGGAAAGGGCCGGAGTCGAGGTTGTAAACATCAGTCCAATTCGAGAGGACGCTCCCGAGTCGGTCAGGCCCGAATGGATACCGATCCGGCCGAATACCGACACCGCGTTGCTGTTGGCGCTTACTCATACTCTGATAAGAGAAGGTCTGCACGACGTTGAATTTCTAACGAAATACTGCGTGGGGTTTGAACGTGTGCTTCGCTATCT
This sequence comes from uncultured Rhodoplanes sp., assembly GCA_964528635.1. GTDB lineage: Bacteria > Pseudomonadota > Alphaproteobacteria > Rhizobiales > Xanthobacteraceae > Z2-YC6860. Next base: position 896 of record CAZGSW010000196.1, read on the forward strand.
AACGGGCGAGAGTGACGGCGTTAAGAAGGACGCTGCTTGGGCTGCGGCAATCACCGGGATTCCGGCAGACACAATACGCGCCCTCGCGAAGCGGATGGCCGGCACACGAACGATGGTAACTGCCTCGTGGTCACTTCAGCGGGCGCATCACGGAGAACAGCCCTACTGGGCGGCGATACTTCTTGCTTCGGCGCTGGGTCAAATTGGATTGCCGGGCGGCGGGTTCGGTTTCGGATACGGATCTGCCGCTGGGATCGCCGAACGACCGCTCGCGTTTCTTTCGCCTTCAATGGAGGCGATCAAAAATCCCATAGATGTGACCATCCCCGCCGCCAGAATTTCCGACTGTTTGCTAAACCCGGGTCAGCCGTTCGATTTCAATGGGAAGAGAGGGTGTTATCCCGATATTAGATTGGTCTATTGGGCAGGGGGAAACCCGTTCCACCATCATCAGGATCTCAACAAGCTGTGCCGCGCATGGCAACAACCGGATACGATTGTCGTCCATGAGCCTTGGTGGACCGCGACTGCTCGGCATGCCGACATAGTATTGCCTGCCACCACTTCTCTAGAGCGCAACGATATTGGTGGCGCGCGACGCGACGCGTTCATCATCGCCATGCAACAGGGCGTCATGCCTGTTGGTGAAGCACGAAATGACTTTGATATTTTTACCGCGCTCGCGCAGCGTCTGGGTGTCGACGAGGTTTACACAAAAGGTCGTGATGAAGGCGCATGGTTGAGACACCTCTACGAACAGTGCCGTCACTCGGCAGGCGCAAATGCAATCTCTCTCCCAGATTTCGACTCTTTCTGGCAGGAAGGGTACATAGAGATCCCGAGTTCAGCAGATGAGTATGTCTACCTCGCCGAGTTCCGCGCGGCTCCCGAAAAAAACAAGCTGCGGACGCCATCGGGGAAAATTGAACTTTTTTCGGAGAGGATTGCCAGCTTCGGTTACGATGACTGTCCGCCTCATGCGACATGGATCGAGCCCTCGGAGTGGCTTGGTAGTGAGCACGCTCAAAACTGTCCACTGCATCTTGTCTCAAGTCAGCCGCGCTATAAACTTCATAGTCAGATGGATGGCGGTCCGGTCAGCGCATTGGGGAAGGTTGCGGATCGCGAGGGGATCTATCTTCACCCTGAAGATGCTGCACGCCGCGGGATTTCCTCGGGTGACGTGGTTCGTGTGCACAATGCACGGGGCGCGTGCCTCGCGGGAGCTATCATCACCGATGCCGTGATGGTCGGAGTTGTAAAGCTTTCATGTGGCGCTTGGTACGATCCTGAAAACGACGCTGACGGGGCAATGTGTCGGCACGGAAACGCCAACGTGCTTACCCGAGACCAAGGCACCTCAAAACTCGCTCAGGGACCAAGTTCGGCAACGACGCTTGTCGAGGTCGAACGCTGGCGTGGCCCGCTTGAACCGGTGCAGGCGTTCGACCCACCGGAAATGTCTTTGATGTCGCTAAAAGGATAGGCGGGTACAGTGTGGGGCAGTTGCAGGGGCCAGTGCTCCAACGTGAGTGTCAGGCGATCTGCGAGGATTGAGCGGCAGCGAATCTCGGCAGTAGGCGCGACGTCGCACGCAATGCACAGGAGGCGGGTACGATCCGAAGATTGAGCGATAAGTGATCGCGCCAGAAAGACAGATGGGGTGATCGAACGTCCCTGATGGCTAGCATATGGTTGGCTAGACGTTGGGCGATGTCGGGTAATGACCCTGAGCAGACCTCTGCCGGTACAGATGATTGTAGGATGGGGCCTATTATTTCCCGAGTCTCGGCACCTCGAAGTTTAGCCTCAGCGCGCATCCAGGGGACAGCGCGCTGAGGCCGGCACAACCGGGCCGCTAAGCAGCCTTCTGTTTTTCTCCCTTGGCAATGAACGCGAGCAGATCCGGGTTCACCGTGTCGGCGTGGGTGGTGCACATGCCGTGCGGAAAACCCTTGTAGATCTGGAGCGTCCCCTTCTTCAGGAGCTTGGCCGAGAGCAACGCTGAATCGGCGATCGGTACGATCTGGTCATCGTCGCCGTGCATGACGAGCGTGGGCACATTGATGACCTTCAGATCCTCGGTAAAGTCGGTTTCGGAAAACGCCTTGATGCCCTCGTGGTGCGCCTTGGCGCTGCCCATCATGGCTTGCCGCCACCAGTTCTGGATGACGCCGGGGATCGGATTCGCGCCTGGCCGGTTAAAGCCGTAGAATGGGCCGGACGGAAAATCGAGATAGAACTGCGCTCGGTTGGCGGCGAGTGTCTTGCGCAAGCCGTCGAACACCTCGATCGGCAGACCGCCCGGATTGGCTGGCGTCTTCACTATGATGGGCGGCACAGCGCCGATGAGCACCAGCTTCGCGACGCGGCCCTGCGGCTGCCCGTGTTGCGCCACATAGTGAGCAGCTTCACCGCCGCCGGTCGAGTGGCCGATATGGATCGCATTTTCCAGATCGAGATACTCGACGACGGCAGCAGCGTCGGCGGCATAGTGATCCATGTCGTGGCCATCGCTTACCTGGGCCGAGCGGCCATGGCCCCGCCGGTCATGAGCGATAACGCGGTAACCCTTATCGAGGAAATAGAGCATCTGGTTGTCCCAGTCGTCGGAACTGAGCGGCCAGCCGTGGTGAAAGACAATCGGTTGAGCGGTCTTCGGGCCCCAGTCTTTGTAGAAGATGCTGACGCCGTCCTTGGTTGTAATCGTGCTCATTGTCAGTGTTCCTTTCGTTGGGTTGCTGTTCGAGCGGATTGTGTTACGTGCGCCCCGTGTTACGCAGCGGTGGCCTGTGCAGGCGCCGAGAGATCAAGCACCTGCGCCGGTGCGGAGGCGAACACTTGGACCCGGTTGGGAGCCGGCGGATAAATCCAGACGGTGTTGATCTCGCGCTTGGTCGTCTTGGCTTCCGCTCCGGTCTGCTCCAGTTGCGGATTCCATCCGCGTGCGAAAATTGCACCGGAAGCACCAAGGTCGAGGCACACGACGTAGGTCTTCTGATGATAGGGCTCGGTCGGCAGTTCCAGCAGATCGGCGGCCGCGTTGTGACCGGCGAAGGCGCCGAGCCGGATCGCGAACTGGCAGGTCATCGGAGCGAAGTTACCCAAGTCATCGGTGGCGGCCTTGGCGGCATCGCCGGTCGCGAACACATTCCCGACGCCTGGCACGCGCAGATCGCGATCGACGATCAGGCGGTCCAGATTGTCGCGCTGTGCGGGAATTTGCGCGGTCAACGGCGACGCGCGCATTCCTGCCGTCCAGATCACGGTGGCGCTCTCGATGCGGTCGCCATTGGACAGAGTCACGCCGCTCTCGTTCACCGCCGTGACGCCTACGCCCAGGATGGTCTCCACGCCGCAATCGCGGATCGCCTTCGCAATCACCGGCCGTGGATTGTCACCGGTCTGCGGCGCAATCTGCTCGTTGCGCTCGACGATCACGATGCGGATGTTGGCATCGCAGCCCAGGATGGCGCGCAGCCGCTCGGGCATCTCGGTCGCGGTCTCGATCCCGGTGAAGCCGCCACCAGCGACGACCACGGTATCGCGTGCCTTCGAAGCCGGCCGCATCGCCAGCGCATGGATGTGCTGGTCGAGCTTGATCGCTTCATCCATCAGGTCCACGCCAAACGCGTGCTCTGCCAGCCCCGGAATGTTGGGGCGGAATCCCGTGCTGCCAGTGGCCAGGACCAGTCGGTCGTAGGCCAACGTGCTGCGCCGGCCGTCGAGCCCGGTGAAGCCGATCAAGCCGGCCGAGCTGTCGATGCTCTCGACCTTGCCCTGCACATATCGTACATCCGTCGCCTGCAGGAGTTCCGTGAGCGGCGCCTTCATCGTCTCCGGGTTGGCTTCGTAGAGCCGCGGTCGGATCACGACGAAAGGCTCGGGCGCGATCAACGCGATCTCGAGATCGTCAGGAGATACGCCTTGCAGGTCGCGAAGGCGGGCGGCGGACGTTGCGGCATACATTCCGGCAAAGCCTGCGCCGATGATGAGAAGTCGTTTCATGGTCATGTGTCCTTGACTGGTGTTTCGATGAGACGTTTTGTGCCTGTCATCGGGATGACAGTTTTGCGCCGGTGTCGTGCCGCTCCTGCTGGCACCTTCATCGGAAGCGAAGGCGCCAGCCGTGCGAACGAAAGAAAGTTTGGTTCCGCCATGACCGAACAAGCGGTCAGTAGTCCCAGTTGGACGGCACCCAACGAAAGACGTTACCGGTGACCACCACATGCCCGACGGACGGGAATGACAGGTGAGTTGCCACCAGCATCTCTCCAGTCTCCGCCAGCTCCCGCAAAAGCCGGACCCGGACGCGGGCCGCCTCTTCGGGGTCGTGTTCGAAACCGTTGTGCACGTCGGGGTGGTCGAACCCGACCTGGAACACGGCGTCACCGGCGAACGTCAGGCGGTCGCCACCGGACTTGAGGCGGACCACGCTGTGCCCGGGGGTGTGGCCGCCGGTGCGTTGGACGAGCACCCCTGGCGCCACCTCGTGCCGATCTTTGAACGTCCGCAGATAGGTGCGGTACTCGCGCAAGAACCGCTGGGCAGTCGATTCAAGTGCCTCCGGGAACCCCGACGGCATGGCGGTCAGGGAGAAATCCGGCGCCGCCCAGAACTTGACCTCGGCGGCCGCCACATGGATCCGCAGGTCCGGACGCAACTGGTTCTTCACCCCGTCGACGAGCAGCCCGCCAATGTGGTCCATGTGCATGTGGGTCAGCACGATATCGGTCACGGACGAAAGATCGATGCCGGCGGCCTCCAGCCGATGGCCCAACTGTCCGGCGCGCGGCAAGTTCGGGTCCGCCCCAAGCCCGGCGTCGACAAGGATGGTCCGGCCGCCGCTGCGCACTACGACCACGTTCAGCGGCCAATCGAGCATTTCGCGCGGCAGGAGCAAGTTATCCAGCACGGCTGCCCGGGCGGCCGGGTCGGCATTGGCGACCAATACCTTGGTTGGCAGCGCCAGCACCCCGTCGCTGATCACCAGCACGTCGATATCGCCAACCTTCAGCGCGTAGCGAGACGGAACGAGTTCGTCGAGCGTCGGTCGACCGTGGTGTGAAATGCTGTCCAGGTGCAAGCTCATGGTTATCTCCTCTTGATTGCCCACTGCCCCTTGCTGGGGCCGCGATGGGGACGTTTTGCCTGTCACCGGGCCGAAAGGCTTTGCAGCGAGCTTGTCGCGGTCTTGGATTTGTCTTGGATATTCGTCCAAGTCCCCATGGGCCGATGAGCAAACGGCCGTGCCTGGCGGTACCCGCTGTGCTATCAAGGGCTTGTGGGACTGAAGGATTCATGCGCCCGGGGAGCGACGGAGCGCGCAAGTGCTGTACGTGTTCGGAGACTATGCGCTCGACGCTGAGCGGCGGGAGTTGACCCGGCAGACCGAAGCCATTGCGATCGGGCCGCAGGTCTTCGATCTGCTGCTTTTTCTCGTGCAGAACCGCGACCGCGTCGTCAGCAAGGATGAAGTGCTCGATGCGGTCTGGAGCGGGCGCATCATCTCCGAATCCACCCTGACCAGTCACATCAACGCCGTGCGCAAGGCGATCGGCGACAGCGGCGCAGAGCAACGTCTGATCCGGACGGTCGCCCGCAAGGGCTTCCGCTTCGTCGGCGACGTGCAGGAATTGCAGGCGCAGGGCGCGGCGGCTGTCGCGAGCTCCGGTGCTGCGGAGCTCGATCGTGCGCCGGTACAGGTGCTGACGCTGCCCGACAGCCCCTCCATTGCCGCCCTTCCATTCCAGAACTGGAGCGGCGATCCGGAGCAGGAATACTTCGCCGACGGTGTGGTGGAGGACATCATCACGGCACTTTCGCGCATTCGTTGGCTGTTCGTGATCGCGCGCAACTCAAGCTTCACCTACAAGGGCCAGGCCGTGGACGTGAAGCAGGTCGGCCGCGAACTGGGCGTTCGCTATGTGCTCGAGGGCAGCGTCCGCAAGGCCGCGAATCGCGTTCGCATTACCGGTCAGCTGATCGATGCGACGACCGGCGCGCATCTGTGGGCCGATCGTTTCGAGGGCTCACTCGACGACATCTTCGAGCTGCAGGACCAGATCGCGCAGCGCGTCGTAGGCGCGATCACTCCGAAGCTGGAGCGCGCCGAGATTGAGCGCGCCAAGCGCAAGCCGACAGAAAGTCTGGATGCCTACGACTACTATCTCCGAGGCATGACGCACTTTCATAAGGGGTCGCGGGCAGCGATTGGCGCAGCGCTGCCACTGTTCAACAAAGCCACCGAGCTTGATCCCGATTTCGCTTCCGCCTACGCCATGGCGGCCTGGTGTTATTTCTGGCGGAAGGTCAATGGCTGGATGACCGATTGCCCCCGGGAGATCGCCGAAGGCACAGCTCTTGCCCGCCGCGCCGTGGAGGTGGGTAAGGACGATCCCGTCGCTCTCGCGCGAAGCGGTCACGCGCTGGCGCATCTCGCCGGCGAGCTTGATGGCGGCATCATGATGATCGACAAGGCGGTGACGCTCAATCCCAATTTTGCTCCCGCGTGGTTTCTCGGCGGATTCCTGCAAATCTGGCGCGGAGAGCATGACGACGCCATCGGACGCTTCGAGCGCGCGATGCGCTTGAGCCCGCTAGACCCGGAGATGTTCCGTGTGCACGCCGGCGTAGCGATGGTGCATCTCCTGGCGAGGCGCTTCGACGACGCCTCGTCAACCGCCGAGAAGGCCTTCCGGGATTTCCCGAGCTTCCTGGTCGTGGTCGGCACGATGGCTGCGAGCCACGCGTTCGCCGGCCGGCTGGATGAGGCGCGCCGAGCCATGGATCACCTGCGTCGGCTCGATCCCGACCTGCGCGTCTCTAATCTGCGAGACTGGCTGCCGCTGCAGCGGCCGCAGGATCTGGCCTTGCTGACGGATGGACTGCGCAGGGCCGGCTTGCCGGAATAGCTTAGGCGGTTGTTCACGGGTGGTGAGAACCAAGACGCGCGAAATGGAATCGGCTGA
>CAZGSW010000197.1:0-7830 GCA_964528635.1 uncultured Rhodoplanes sp.
GGGATCGAGCGGTGGAACGCGGGACATCGTTGTCGTGGTCAATTGCAAGCCGGTGCCGCGCAGGCAGCCGGCTCCCTCCCCCTGAAAGGGGGAGGGGGGGGGAGGGGGGCGACGGAAAGCCAACGCAGCGACCCCCTCCCGCCATGCTTCGCATGGCGACCTCCCCCTTGCAGGGGGAGGTGAGGGCCGGAGCGCATGGCGACATTCGGGATCATCACCGGTTCACACATTCAGCGGCGCCAGCACCGGGCGGCCGCGGATGATGTCCGACACCTTCTCGGCGATCATCATCACCGGTGCGTTGATGTTGCCGCTGATGAGATCGGGCATCACCGAGGCGTCGATGACGCGCAGCCGCTCGACACCGTGCACGCGGCACTCCGGATCGACCACGGCGGTGGCATCGTCCGCATGGCCCATCCTGCAGGTGCCCATCGGGTGATGCAGCGTGATCGCGGTGTTGCGGATATGGGCGTCGATGTCGGCGTCGGACGATGAGCCCGGCGCCACCTCCGCGGCGATGAACGGCTTCAGGCTCGACTGGCCCAGCACCTCGCGCATCAGCCGCACGCCGGCGCGCAGCGTCTTCCACTCCCGCTCCGTGGACATGAAGTTCTGCCTGATGCGGACCGGGGCCGCCGGATCGGCCGACGCAAGGCTCAGCTCGCCGCGGCTCTCCGGATGCAGCATCACAATGCGGCCGCCGAAGCCGTCCTCGAACGGCCTGTTGAACGGCTTGAGATACGGCCCCGCGGTCAGCGGCGCGCCCGCCAGCAGGAGCTGGATCTCGGGCACCGACGCGCCATCGTTGACCTTGGCAAAGCCGGTGACGCCGCCGGGAATGTCGGCGGCGATGCCCTTGCCGCCGGCGAGGTAGGTCTTCGCGAGTTCGATCGCGATCCGGTCGAGCCGCATCGCCTCGCAGACCGCGCCGGGAGGGCCTGCGCGCTTGAGGACGACCTGGCAGGTGACGTGGTCCTGCAGGTTGCGGCCGACACCCTTGAGCGCGGCTCTCGTCTTGATGCCATGGGTGCGCAATGCGTCCGGATCGCCCACGCCCGACAGCATCAGCACCTGCGGCGAATTGATGACGCCGCCGGCGAGCAGCACCTCGCGGTTCGCGCGGACCACGACGGTCTGGCCGCCCTTCCGGTATTCGACGCCGACCGCGCGGCCGGCCTCGATCAGCACGCGCGTCACCAGCGCGCCGGTCTCGACCGTCAGGTTGCGGCGCGAGAGGGCGGGGCGCAGGTAGGCCACCGCGGCGCTGCAGCGGCGGCCGTTGCGGATGGTGTTCTGGGTGCGGCCGATGCCGGAGTTGTCGGGCCCGTTGAAGTCGTCGGTCCACGGCAGGCCGGCGCCCTTCGCGGCGTCGATGTAGGCGTCGACCAGCGGCTCCTGGAAGGTGGACATGCGCACGCTGAGCGGGCCGTCGGTGCCGCGGTAGGGACTCGGCGGGCCCTCCCAGGTTTCCTGCTTGCGGAAATAGGGCAGCGCGTTGGCGTAGGACCAGGTGGGGAGCTTGTACTGCTCGGCCCAGCGGTCGTAGTCGCCGCGGTGGCCGCGCGAATAGGTCATGGCGTTGATCGACGAGGAGCCGCCGATCACCTTGCCGCGGGCGCACTCGATCCTGCGTCCGTTCATCTGCGGCTCGGGCTCGGTGAAGTACATCCAGTCGTGCAGCCGGCGCGTCAGGATGCGGCCCCAGCCGAGCGGGATGTGGATCCACGGGTCGCGGTCCCAGCCGCCGGCTTCCAGCACCAGAACCTTGACGTCGTTGTCCTCGGTCAGCCGGTTGGCCAGCACGCAGCCTGCGGAACCGGCGCCGACGACGATGTGGTCGTATGTCTTGACGGGAGATGCCATGCGGGCCGCAGGCTACCGGTTGATCGCGGCCGGACGCAACCCAACCGCCGTCGTCGTTCCGGACGTGCCGAACCGGGATGACGCAGCCCGGTTGCTGTCGCGCCATAGGCATGTTCACGCGCGTCTTGCTATGGCGTCTCGCCGCGCGACGTTGCCCGTCTTCTCCACACCCGCAGGCCGGCCATGACCTTTGCGGCCGCGGCGAGCACCAGCACGCAAAGCGCCGCCTTCGACACCGTCTCCATCGTCCCCTCGATCAGCATGGCGTGGATCACAACCCCCGGCACGATGACCGCGACCAGTGCCATGTGAACGGTGCGCCACGTTCGCAGTCCCAGTCCCAGCCGCCGGCGCAGCGCGGCCAGAACCGCGACGGCGAAGATGGCCCACATGGCGATCACGCCGAACGGGGAGAACGGCGTCGGCGACGTGAAGAGAAGCGCGTCGTGCATGTCCGGCGGACTGGTGTACCAGAGGCCGGCGACGTGGACCGCGACCGCCACGACCAGCGCGCCTCCGATCCAGTGATGGATGCGCCGCCCGCGATAGCCCGACAGTCCCGGCAGGTGGCCGCCGATCAGCAGCGGCTGAACCAGCACGAGGCCGAGCGCGACAATCCCCGCGAAGCAGGCCGCTGTGTAGATCGGACCGCGCCATTCGAGCAGCGGGCTCGCCGCGGCGGCGGCGATCGGTACGCCGACGGCGGCTGCAAGCGCAGCCCAGATCAGGGCGACCCGGGCCGGTCTCATTCCTTCGTTCCCGACCCGGTCAGGCCGGCGCAAGGACGAAGTGCCCCTCCAGGCTCTTGTCCTTCGCGCTCCGCATCACCGGACGCAGGAACACGGTCTTGAACTCGCCGCTGTCGTAGGCGAGGTGGCCGTGCGGCTGGCCGAAGATCGGAATGATCTGCGGCATTTCGAGACGGAACCTGCCGTCCTTGTCGGTGAGCGTGGCGCCGTGACTTTGCGGCTCGTGCTCCTGCCCTTCGGTGGTGTGCGCCCAGATCTGGATGCGCTGCCCGGAGAGCGGCGCGCCGTCGCCGGCGCGGCGCACGGTGCCGCTCATCCAGAAGCCGCCCTTGCCGATCCGCTCCACGATCGGCGCACCCTTGCGGTAGTTGTTGGCCCCGCCCGACATCGAACGGGTCGGCGCGAGGCCCTGCGCCTCCGCGGGCAACAGCAGCCCGGAGACGCCGGTCGCCAGGACGGACCCGCCGGTGACGAGGAGGTTGCGGCGGCTGAGTACGATGGCGGTCATGTGATCTCTCCTGGCCCCGGTGCGAATCTAGCGCGTTTGCGGCCGGATTTCACTTGGGGAAGGCAAAGCGCGCGACAGGCCGCAATAACAGTCTTGTGAACGGGTGTGCCGGCTGCCGGTTCACCGACCGGAACCACGCGCGGGCTTCCGGCTTGCAACGGTCGGAACGCCCCGATCGTGTCGCGATCGGGGCAATTGCCTTCGCCACGGTGAGACCGTAGATTCGGTTCCCACGGTGCCGCGCCATTTTCATCTGGATGGATAGAGTTCGTGCTGACACGTCATGTTGCGATCATGGCTGCAATCGCTGCCCTGCTTGGCTCCGCCGGTTTCGCGCACGCCCAGCTTGAAAACGAGAAGCAGGAGATGCTGCTCGGCGGCGCAACAAAGAAGGGCGTCTACAACATCTTCGGCTGGGATGGCACCGGCCTCGGCCGCACCACCGTGCGCTATGACAGCAAATACAAGCCCGGCACCATCGTCGTCGATACGAAAGAGCGGCGGCTCTATCTCATTCAGGGAAAGGGCTCGGCGCTGCGCTACGGCGTCGGTGTGGGGCGCGCCGGCTTCCAGTGGAAGGGCACGCACAAGATCACCGCTAAAAAGGAAAACCCGGACTGGACGGCGCCGCCGGAGATGATCGCGCGGCAACCGGACGTGCCGAGGCGCATGAAGGGCGGCGATCCGGCCAATCCGCTCGGCACACACGCGATGTACCTTGGCAGCACGCTCTACCGGATTCACGGCTCGCCCGATGCGGATTCGGTCGGTGAGGCGGAATCGTCCGGCTGTTTCCGGATGAGGAACACGGACGTCGCGGACCTCTACAGCCGGGTGCCGGTCGGCGCGACCGTGGTGGTCAAGTAAGAGACCGCCAGACTGCCTGGCGTCACCGCGCCGGCTTCGATCCTGCCCGCGCAATCGAGCAGATATCGGCGCGAACGACCTTGGCCGGCCGGCCGACTCAAAGACGGATCGGTTGTGCTCATCTTGATTTTGTGGAGTTCGCCCCGAAGCGGACGTCAGAAGCGGACGCCATATGCGTATTTCGCATCTGCTATCATTGATAGCCGGCGTCTCAGTAAATTGACTTTGGCCAAGCCTGCGCTTTACCGCGGTCTAATTTTAGAAGGGAATGCCTGAACGAGCGCGCCGACGCTCTGATTTTCCAGATCGAGGGTGCACCCTGCGAGCCTTGTGCTCTCCTCATCTCCAGCGTTCAAGCCGAACAATAGACATGACCTGAATTTCAGTATGATTTGCTCTGTCGATAACGGTTCGTCCGGGCTTCCAGTCATCGTCATCTTCGAGCGTTCAATGACCGACCCGTCCTTCAACACCACGCGGACACGGGCTGGCTCTACTGAACGCTCTGGAAAGTCCGCGGCAATCTTGGTCTGGAACGTTTGGGCCAAGCGACCAACTGAAGGGTCTGCCACAGCCTCCGGTACGAATGACGACAGTTCAACGCGTCCGTCAACCAACGCTCTTGCAAAGTTGTATGCAGCGTTGAATTGGGCGTGAGCTTGCGAGTGGCTGCCAGGTTCGAACGCGCCCTTGACGGTGTGGTAGTTTACCTCTCCCAAATAGATTTCTGCTTCGGCTACATCGTCGGCTTTCAAGCCTTCGCGATGAAGAGCAATGCCGAGATCAATTACGGTATGATTGCAGCGGCAACTGGGATAGGGCTTCATACTGAAATCGAGCAATCGCCAATTTGAACCAAGCTCATTCGTGAGTTGATTGGCATCTGCTTCGCCACTTTCGAAAAGCCTAAACAGACCAGCTTCGCCTTCCAGAGCGCGGTGCGGACCCGTCATGCCATCCAGTGCGAGATATGCGGCAAGAACACCGGAACGAGCTGCGAATCCGGGACCAAGCCTTTTGGTCAGCGAGTGGTCCTGCCGGGCTTGTCCATTTCCGCTTGCTTGATGATACGCGATGCCGAGTGCGTTGTTCAGTTGGAGAGCAGTAAGCTTAAGCGCATGGCCAACACTCACTGCACTCGCCAATGTTCCGCATGCGACGGTTGGCATCCATCCTCGACGGAGACTGTTGAAGCAAGCCAATCCGAGGCGAGCGTGGAATTCAACGCCAACCACCAATGCCGTGAGGAAATCCTTCCCGCCAAGATTCTGCGCCTCTGTAGCGGCAATAAGCGACGGCACGATGCAACAGTAGGAATGCACGCGAGCCGAATCATGCTGATCGTCGAAATCGAGGGCATGTGCTGCTGCTGCATTTGCCAGAGCTGCCGTCGGCGGAGAAACCTGCCTGCCGTCGAAGAGGATTGTGGCATTGCCGGCCGTTTCCCAATTGGTCAGCCGGCGAATGAGCGTATTGATTCCTGGGGCTGTTGCCCCTGCTGCCAGTGTCCCAAGTGAGTCTAATAGAAACAGCTTGCACGTTTGTAGCACCTCGCTCGGGATGTTCTCGTAACGGAGCGCGGCTAGGTCGCTGCAGAGGGCTTGCGAAAATCCGTCGGACGGCAACGGAGTCATTACGTTCATTGTTGTGCGATGTTGGCCTTACGGACAACATTCGCCCACTTCTCGACTTCAGCTTTCAGGAACGTCGAGAATTCCTCGGGTGAGCTTCCGGTTGCAGTGGCACCGGCAGCGGTCAGCCGTTTCTGAAGCTCCCGCGAGGATAGTGACTGGCGGAGGGCCGCATTCAGATCCGCAACCACGCCCCGTGGCATAGCGGCTGGCCCCATCACTCCCCACCACGTCGCGAAGGAATAGTTTGGCACGCCCGCTTCGGGTGCTGATGGTAGCTCTGGCAGAAGAGGGTTTCGAGTTGTCGACGCAACAGCTAGGCCGCGTACGCGTTCAGACTGTGCCATCGGCATGAATTCGAGCACGGTGATGAAAGCGACCTGAATTTCCCCACCTTGGAGCCCAGTGGTTACCCCAGCCGAGCCCTTGTACGGAACGTGGGTCATTTGCGCGCCGGTGACGAGCTTAAAAAGCTCGGCAGCAAGATGGGTCGGTGAGCCAATCCCACCGCTGCCGTAGTTCAGGACATCCGGCTTATGCTTGGAATACTCGACCAACTCCTGAAGAGACTTCACCGGAACCTCAGAGTTGACGGCGACCATGTACGGCCCAACCGCCACCAGGGAAATCGGGGTAAAATCCGCAATTGGGTGGTACGGCAGGCTCTTGTAGAGGCTCGGGTTAACAGCGTTGGGGCCGAGACTGCCCATCAGAAGAGTTGTACCGTCCGGTGCCGCCTTCGCGACCTGCCCTGTGCCGATCATGCCCGCGGCGCCTGCGCGGTTCTCAACGATTACGGGCGCACCGAGCTGTTCGGAAAATTTCTGCGACGCGAGCCGCGCAATCACATCTACGCCTCCTCCTGCAAGCCAAGGGACGACGATTTTGATCGGGCGAGACGGAATTGAAGACGGCTGACTGGAAGCTTGAATGCTGCAGAAGCCAACCGCAGCTGCGCACAGCAATCCTAGGATAGCAATTCGAGGGTACATGACAGCCTCATGTCGAGTTATCGCGTTAGCCGACACTCGAAGCTAGCCACGAGACAGGTTTGCGACTATAGAGAGATAATCAATATTATATTGCTTGGAAGGCAATAATGGACTTGTCGACAATCTCGGTATTTCTCCGTGTGGTCGATCAAAAGGGATTGTCCAGCGCCGCAGCGCGGTTGGGAATGACGACATCAGGTGTGAGCAGGGCACTAACGCGCCTGGAGGCAGAGGTAGGAACGCTGCTGGTCGAGCGCACGACCCGCCGGATCGCCCTCACGGAGGACGGCGCAGAGTTTTATCGCCGCTGCAAGAAAATACTTGTCGAGATGGAGGAGGCTGTCGCTGCAGTGAACACGAAGCGGACTCGCCCAATTGGTCGAGTGCGGCTGCAATGTCCTGTAGGTTTCGGAAAGCACGCCGTCATCCCGAAGCTCCCGCAACTATTGGTGCGCTATCCAGATCTGGTCATCGACTTGCAGTTAGAAGATCGACATTATGATCTCGCAAGCGAGAGCATCGACGTTGCCGTTCGGGTTGGAAAGGTAAAGGAGCCTGGACTCGTTGCTCGTAAGCTTTGCCGTACGCAATTTATCACCTGCGCGTCACCCGCTTATCTTGCCACTTTCGGGTGTCCGCAAACGCCTGCAGATTTGAGTAAGCATCGTTGCATTGGCTACTTCAATCCTCAAACTAAGCGGTATCGTTCCTGGGGTTACGTCGAGGATTCCGTCGAACGGTGGCAGGAAGTTTACGGCTCGCTCAACGTAAATACCGCGGATGGACTTCTCGATGCGGCACTCAACGGCTGCGGTATTGCTACCCTTACTACTTTTGTTGCCGCAGAACCGATTGCGCGAGGTTCCTTGCAGGTGGTGCTGGGCAATTTCGCGACCCGAGGACCAGATGTCTGGGTGCTTTATCCACCGAGTCGGAGGATGTCTCTGCCTGTTAGAGTGGTCGTAGATTTTCTTGTGTCAATTGCACGCCCAGCGTTAGCGGTACGGTAATCGAGAAGGAAGCTGCGTCTGCTTCGGAAAGGCGCCGACCAAAAAGCAGTGTCCGCTATGCGTTTGCGATCGAAAGCCGCTTGGCCGAAAATCCGGATTTTGGCAGAGTGCTGCGAACGCGATGCCGGGAGCGGACATTGACCGAGCGGGCACAGGATCAATCGCAGCTTCAGCTCAAGCAGGAGCTGGTCGACGCCATCCGCATGC
>CAZGSW010000198.1:0-7725 GCA_964528635.1 uncultured Rhodoplanes sp.
GACCTTGCGCGCACATGTACAAATTGTCGCAGCCATCCGGAGACCGGCGGCGAGACCGCCCGTCCGCCAAATTGAGGCCAAAAAGCGCGCCGGCAGCGTCCGCCGAAATCGGCCACGGCGGATTCCGCGCAAAGCCGCATGATGTCTGGATTCCCAACGGGTGCGTGGCACCCGGTCCCGGGACGTTGCCGAAGCGTGAAACGGCCGCAACGCAGCCGGCCGCGATTGTACCAAAAAGAAACAATAATTTATTATATTTATCAATTACTTATCTGGTTAAAAACAATGGTTAACAAACGGAAATTTCCGACTTAGATTGTGGCCACTGTGAGGAGGCCATGGGGGGCTCAGCCCAGGTTCTGAGCCAAAACCAGACTCTGCGTCCGGTGCGCCGGCGCAGGGCCTGAGTTGCGCAACGCAATGAAGGAGTCCTCACATGAAGTACGCAGTTGCTGCACTTGGTGCTGCGCTGGTCCTCGGACTGGGCAGCATCGCGACCCCCGCCTCCGCTGACGGCTACAAGAACCGTGGTCCCTCCCACGGCGATTGCTACAAGTGCCCGAAGCCGCGGCCGTTCTACGACAGCCAGGAAGTGGTCAAGCAGACCAAGGACGTCGACCACTCGCGGGTCATCGAGACCCAGAGCGTGGTGCCGTCCAAGCGGCTGATCGAAACCAACCACCTGATCATTCGCGAGAATGAGACTCGTAACGTCGGTACGGTTCAGCACAACCACACCGTCATCGAGAAGGAGTTGGTGCTGACGAAGCGGAACGTTGACACCAAGAACGTCAACACCGTCATCAATCTCGTCGAGCACAAGTACAACACGGAGCGTAAGCGCGTCGTCGAGGAGCGTGAGATCCCCGGTGAGAATCGGGACATCACCTGCCCGTGCGACAACCCTGGCTACAAGCCGCATCCTGGCCTGCCGGTGTACGGCAAGGCGACCGGCAAGCAGCTGAACGCCTACGCGAAGGCTCCGAAGTACGTTCGCCGCTGATCGGCGCGCACTTCGAAGTTGCGCAGCTCAGATCCCTCTGGGCTGACAACAGCCCAGGAGTCTGGCGCCCCGCGAGATTGCTCGCGGGGCGTTTTTCTTGTGCGGGATCGATGCAACCGTGGCCGATGCGACCTTGCACGAGGCCCGGACGGTGCGCCGCGCAGGCGCATTGCCGGATGACTGTCCGCGATGGTTCCGGGAATGTCGTTCGATCGGGATGGTACAGGCGGGTGGACTCGAACCACCGACCTCTGGTTCCACAGACCAGCGCTCTAACCAACTGAGCTACGCCTGCACGGGTCCCGGTGCGCCGGAACCTATGAGCAATGGTCTGGCTTGGCAAGCAGACCGCAGCGTCGAGGCATCGTCCCGCACAGTGGCGGCCGATCCGGTTCCCCGAAAAGCAGAGGCCCGGATCTTTCGATCCGGGCCTCGCTCGATGGGAATCGGACAGTTGCGGAAATCAGCCGGCCTTCTTGAAGGCGCTGGCCATGCCGTCCTTGATCGGCTCGAAGCTCTCGGCCGTAACCTTCTGCGCCAGGCCCGTCAGTTCCTTGCTCTGGGTGGAGAACGCATCGAACTGCTTGCGGGAATGGGCGGTGCAGAGTTCGACGGCCTCGGAGAGCGTCTTCACCGCGAGCATCTGGCCGGCGAAGTCGAACGCGGCGTTGGTGTTGGCGCGGCCGATCTCGATCACCTTCATGCCGTAGTCGGAGGCACCCTTGGTCGCCGTGGCGTAGCTGGTCTCGAGAAGATCGGTCGTCTCCTCGGTCGCCGCCTTCACCTTCTCCCAGTTGGCCTTCGCCTGGTTCACGCCCTTCTCGGCGAACTCACGGAAGGCAGCGGGAATCTCGAAGTTCGGCACTTCGAACTTCGGCATGTCGAAGCTCGGCATCTCGAACTTCGGGGTCTCAAAACCGGCGGATTTGGCTTTCGGCTTGGCGGTGGTGGCCTCGGGCATGACGTCGATCCTTTGTGGCGGCTTGCTGAGCGGAGGGCTCTGCCGCCGACGGGGCACCCTGCGCTTGCGGGACGGCAATGATGGTCGCCGCATGTTGGAACCCATATAGCATGGTTATTGTTGCAACGCAATATTTGACCTTGCGCTGCACAAAAATATCACAGCAACGCCACCGGGGCGTCGCAGTTCCCGGACCCCCGTGGGCCGGCACACGATCAGCCCGGCGCTGCGGTCTTCGTCGTGTTCGAGGCCGCCTTGGCCGCGGTTTGACCCAAGGACCGGGCCTGCTCGCTCAGCGTTTCCATCTGCTCCTTCACGAACGTGGAGTGCAATTGAGCGATTTCCGCGGGGTCCTTGGCCGCCACCAGCCGTTTCGCCAGATCGAACGAAGCAGCGACGTTATCCTCGGCGAAGCGCACCGCCTGACGCTGCATGTCCCTTGCACCGGCCTGCGCTGCGGCAGCCTGGCTCTCCATCGTCGAAACGGCGCCGTGTGCCGCACTCATGAATCCGTCGAACGCCTTCCGCGCCTGCTCGACGCTCTGCTCGGCGAGCCGGCGCATCTCCGGCGTGGCCGGAAAATCGGCTTTGGTCTGCTCCGCCATGGTGATCTCCCTGCAACGCAGTTGCCGTCTGCACCCGGGATCGCGGTACCGGGTTAAGGTTAGCCACGATCGCTGTGCGCTTATCCCACGGGCGGCGTGGACGTTTTTGCCATCGGGGACTATGACGATTTGAACAAAATCGAGTCCTATAGCGCGCCGCCTGGGGGGCGAACGCGGATGAGTGAGTTGGGTTCCCTTCTCGCATACCTGCGGGATCCAAAGCTGGCCGCGCACGCCACCAGCGCGCTGCCGGTCTGGCTTTGGAGTGTCGACGCCACCGAAGTGCTGTGGGTCAATCCGGCCGCGGCAGCGATCTTCGATGTGCCGTCGCCTGCCGCGCTTGCGGGTTACACCATCGATCCGAAAGGCAGCGCCGCGCTGCAGATCGCGCGCATCGCCGGAACGCTGCCGCAGGGCGGCGCAGTGCGGCTCGAGCGGCTGCGCGGATTTGGCGGCAACATGGGCCGCGCGCTCACCTGCGGCTGCTCGCGCATCGTGCTCGAAGACGGCAGGCCCGCAGTGCTTGTTGCAGCGGCCGAACCGGCCGGCACGGCGCTCCCTCTCGACGAGCGCATCCGCCGCCTTTGCATCGGCATTGAACAGCCGGTCGCGTTCTTCTCCATCGAAGGCGACCTGATCGGCGCCACCGAGACAAGCGGCAACAAGCTCGCCGGCCTTCGCTCGCTGACCGGGCTTGGCGCATCCACGCTTGCAGCCCCTGCTTTGAAGCAGGGACTTGCCGAGGGCGAAACCAGCGCCGGTCCGGTCCGGATCGAGCGCATCGGCGCCGACGCATCCACCGTGCTGCTGGTCATGTTCGCGGACGCGGAGCCGACCGGAGCGCCGGATTTGAACGAACCATCCGTCGAACCGCCGGCGACGGCAGTCAGCGCCGCGGCCTTCGCGGCGCCCGCCGCAAACCCCGAGCCGCCCGCCGAGACCGCGGCGATGGCCGCGTCGGAGGAGCCGGCATCGCCGGCCGGGACACCTGCCCCCGCGGACACGCCAGCCGCCGCGGAGCCTTCGCCGCGCACGCCGCGCGCGGACCGTCCGCTGCGTTTCGTCTGGCAGATGGACGCAGAAGGCCGCATGACGCTCGGCTCGGACGACTTCGCGGAAACGATCGGTCCGCAGTCGGCCGCCGCGCTGCGACGGCCCTGGCGGGAGGTGGCGGCCGAACTCGGGCTCGATCCCGACAACCAGATCGAGCGCGCCATCGCGTCGCATGACACCTGGAGCGGCATCGTGGTCGCGCTTCCGGTCGACGGGACCGATCAGCGTCTGCCGGTGGAACTGTCCGGCCTTCCGGTGTTCGACCGGGAGCGCAATTTCCGCGGCTACCGCGGTTTCGGGATTTGCCGCCAGGCGCCGCCCGAGCGGACACCATCGGCACCGCCGCCGGTGCAGGATGTTCCTGCGGCCGCAGCGCCGTCCGTTGCTCCGCAACCCCCGGCGGCTTCCGACCTCCCGGCGGCTGCCAAACCGGCCGCAGAGTCCGGGCCGTCCGCTGTTTCAGAATCCGAAGCGACCGCTCCGCCGCCGCCGCGCCATGAACCGCCGGTGCTGCGGGAGGAACGGCCTGCCCTGACGGTCGTGCCGCCGGTGGAAAACGTGCTGCCGTTTCGCGCTTCGCCGCAGCCCGCCGACAAGGACAAGTCTCCGAGCTTGACGCCGGTCGAGCGCCGCGCGTTCCGCGAGCTTGCCAGCAAGCTGACCGCGCGCCTGCGCGACGCGCAGAACGGCGCCGCGAACGGGGCCACCACGCTCGACATGACGGAGACGGACTTTCCGGATCTGCCGGCCGAGCCGCCACCGTCCCGCCCGGCGCCCCGCCCCGCGGATATCGCGTCCGCGGACGCGCCGGCGATCGGCAGCGACCAGCGCCCGATCCTGGACCGGCTGCCGATCGGGGTGCTGGTGTACCGGCTCGACCGCCTGCTCTACGCCAATCGCGCGTTCCTCGACTGGACCGGGTACGACAGCGTCCATTCGCTGTCCGACGCCGGCGGCCTCGACGCGCTGTTCATCGAGCCGGGCAGCGATGCGCCAGGCCAGAACGGCGCGAGGTCGCTCGCCATCACCACCAGCAACGGCAACCAGTTGCCGATCGAGGCCCGGCTGTTCTCCACGCCGTGGGATGGCGAATCCGCGCTGGTGCTGATGCTGGCGGGCAGCACGCCCGCCGCTTCCACCGCTGGAACAGCGGCGGAACAGGACGGACATTCCGGGACGACGGCCGGCAAGACCGAGACGCACGCGAAGGAACTGCGCGCCATTCTCGACATTTCGGCAGACGGGGTGGTGCTGATCGGCGCCGATCACCGCGTCGTTTCGATGAATCGCGGCGCCGAGGCGCTGTTCGGCCATCAGAGCCGCGAGGTTTCGGGGGTGCCGTTCGCCGGCCTGTTCGCGCCGGAGAGCCAGCGCGCCGCCTTCGATGCGCTCGACCGCGCCGGACGCGACGGCGCCGCGGGCCGGCTCGACGAGGGCCGCGAGCTGCGGGTCCGCGGCCGCGACGGTGCGGCGGTGCCGCTGTTCATGACCGTGGGTCAGGTTTCGGGCAGCGACAAGCTCGCGGCCGTCTTCCGCAACCTCACTTCATGGAAACACACCGAAGCCGAGTTGCTCAACGCCAAGCGACAAGCGGAGAATGCCTCGCTAGCAAAATCCGACTTCCTCGCCAAGATCAGCCATGAAATACGCACGCCGCTCAACGCTATCATCGGCTTCTCCGAAGTGATGATGGAAGAGCGCTTCGGCCCGGTCGGCAACGAGCGCTACAAGCAGTACCTGAGAGACATCCACACCTCGGGCGAGCACCTGATCTCGCTGCTCAACGATCTGCTCGACTTGTCGAAGATCGAGGCCGGCAAACTTGACCTCGACTTCGCCGCACTGGATCTCAACGAACTGACACAGCAGTGCGTGGCTCTGATGCAGCCTCAGGCCACTCGCGAGCGCATCATCATCCGTACAGCCCTGTCATCGTCGCTCCCGCCGGTATTGGCGGATGCCCGCTCGGTGCGGCAGATCGCATTGAACCTGCTCTCAAATTCCATCAAGTTCACCGCAGCCGGCGGACAGGTGATCGTCTCCACCGCCGTCAACGACAGCGGCGAGGCGGTTCTGCGGGTGCGCGACACCGGCACCGGCATGAGCGAAAAGGAAATCGCAATCGCGATGGAACCGTTCCGGCAGCTCGCCACCTCGGCGCGCTTTGGCTCGGACGGTACCGGCCTCGGGCTGCCGTTGACAAAGGCGCTTGCCGAAGCCAACCGCGCAACATTCAGCATCAAGAGCGCGGTAAACGCCGGCACGCTCGTCGAGGTGGCCTTCCCGGGCAAGCCAATGGCCGCCGAGTAGCCATCATCTTGCCGTTGGGAGGCGCCGCAAGATCGGCTACGCTTCGGGTCGCCTCGGTGGAGAAGCGGCATGTTGCGGACGATCCGGCTTGGCTTGGCGCTGTTTGCATTGTGGTGCGGAGGCGCGCCCGCTCACGCTGCCGAACCCGTCGATCTGCTGCTCGTGCTCGCCGCAGACGTGTCGCGCAGTGTCAACCACGCCAAATTCCAGTTGCAGCGTGAGGGCTACGCGGCCGCGATCTCCGACAAGCGGGTGCTGGACGCCGTCACTTCCGGGCGTCACCGCCGCATCGCGGTCTGCTTTGTCGAATGGTCCGGCGCCAACGCCCAACAGGTCGTCATCGACTGGAGCGTGATCGGTGACGAAGCGTCGGCACGCAAGTTCGGCGATCAACTGCTTGAGTTGCCGCGCTCGTTCGCCGACCGCACCTCGATCGGCGGTGCCATTGATTTTTCGATGCTGCAGCTTGCGCGGGCACCATTCGAGTCGGTACGCCGCACGATCGACATATCGGGAGACGGCACTCACAACTCGGGACGCGATGTCACTGTTGCACGCGACGAGGCGGTGGCCAGGGGCGTGACCATCAACGGACTCGTCATCCTCAGCGAACAGCCGATGGCATGGAATCCGGGGCACACCCATCCTCCCGGCGGACTTGTCGAATATTTCCGCAAGAATGTGATCGGCGGACCGGGCGCATTCGTGATTGCGGCTGAAAATTTCGAGTCGTTCGGACAGGCCATCGTCAAGAAATTGATCGCCGAGATCGCAGAGGCGCCCCGAGCGCAGCCACCGGGCAAACCCGGGGATGATGGGACGCTGTAACGCAAGCTTCTGCGTCGACGCAACACACCGGTCGCCCCCGAGCAGATTCACCCATCCCCTCAACCGACAAGTTCAAAGTTTGGATTTATTCCAGAGTACAGCTATCTGGAATTGTTCTAAGCTATTGAAAGATCACGCCAATTTTTCTTGACCGCTCAAGGGCTGCGGCTACCACACTGCGCCAAACTTCATATCGGACGATGACGGAGGCGACCACATGAACAGGCGATCCATTCCGCTGGCATTTGCTGCCATGCTTGCGGCAACGGGCCCGGCGCTGGCACAGGGCGAAGTCAATCTCTACAGCTATCGTGAAGCCAAGCTTCTGCAGCCGCTGCTCGATGCATTCACCAAGCAGACCGGCATCAAAGTCAATCTGATTTCCGCCAGTTCCGGGCTTGAGCAACGGATCAAGACCGAAGGCGCCAACAGCCCGGCCGACGTGTTGCTCACCGTCGACATCAGCCGGCTGGAAGCGGCCACCGAGGCCGGGATCACCGCCCCGCTCAACTCCAAAGTGGTCGAGCAGGCCGTACCGGCAGCCTATCGCGATCCGAAAGGCCATTGGGCAGGCGTTGCTGTCCGCGCACGCGTCGTTTACGCCTCGAAGGATCGCGTAAAGCAGACAGCCATCACTTACGAAGAACTCGCCGATCCAAAGTGGAAGGGCAAGATTTGCATCCGCTCCGGTCAGCACATGTACAACAACGCTCTGTTTGCGGCCTACATCGTCAAGCACGGCGAAGCCAAGGCGGAAGAGTGGTTGAAGGGCCTCAAGGCCAATCTCGCGCAGAAGCCCTCCGGCGGTGACCGCGAAACCGCGCGCGACATCGCAGCCGGCAAGTGCGACCTCGGCGTTGCCAACACGTACTATTGGGCGCTGATGAACGACGTCGATGCACAGCGCAAGCCGTGGGCCGATGCGACCAGGGTGATCCTGCCGACCTTCGAGAACGGCGGAACTC
>CAZGSW010000199.1:0-7670 GCA_964528635.1 uncultured Rhodoplanes sp.
TGAAACTCAAATTCTGATCGAGCAGCAGCTTCATTCCGCGGCGGTCAGGGTGCGCCGCTCCCGGTCCGCCGCATAGGCCAGCGCGGCATGGATGTCGCCCTCCGTCAGCTCAGGGTAATCGCCGAGGATCTGTGCGGGCGTCATTCCCGTCGCCAGCCACCCGAGAACATCTGCGACCGCGATCCGCATGCCACGAATGCAAGGGCGCCCGGCGCGCTTTCCCGGTTCAATGGTGATGATGCTCCGGTAGTCCATGATCGGTCCTTCTATTCTTCCTCTACATCACTTCTCGGCCTCTTCTTGCGCCGTAGTCATTCGGCAATGTGACGGCGCTGCTCGCGCCGCTCCATCAGCCAGGCCATCAACAGTGCCACACCCGCCGCGAGCATGAACGCTGTGGGAATCCAGATCGGCGCAAACAGTTCGAATGTCATTCGCGCAGTCTCCCGGGCCATGCCCGTGCGAACGAATGTATGGCACCGCCCCCCCCACACAAACCGAACGCGATGGGATCATGGCGCCGCGCTCTATCGGCAACGCCGACACGCCGTAAACTGCTGTCATTTGCTTGCCTATTCTTCGATTCATCAGCTTGGCACCGACAAATGGCGGATTACCAACGATGAACTCCGCCTCCTGCGACTTCGCCTCCTCGTAACTCCCATCCTCCTTCTTCGTCACCAGCGCATCGCGGCACTCGATCGCCTGCAAATCCTCCAGCACCGGCTCCTTGCGCGCCTCGAAGCCGTTGCGGCGCATCCACTGGATGTTGCCGATCCAGATCGAGGTGCGAGCCAGTTCCGCCGCGTAGGGATTGATCTCAATGCCCTTGACGTTGTGCGGCCCGCAATGAACCACGCGGCGCGCCATGTCTATCGTCTCGGCGTGCAGGATGACGCGAAGCTCCAGATCCTTCAGCGATTGCAGCGCGAGATAGAGGAAATTGCCAGAGCCGCAGGCCGGGTCGAGCACGCGCACGTCTCGAAGCTGTAGCCGTCGGGATCGGGGGCCTCGTTCGGAGTCGGCTCGCCGAGCACGTGGCACAGATCGATGAAGTGCTCCTGCGCCGCCTGTCACTCTGTGCGGTCGGACCGGCTCCACTTGTCGATGAATTCGTGCGGCGTCATCAACTTCGGATTTAGCAGGATTCTTGCCGGGGCAATAACGGCTCACAGTGCATCGAGGTCGCAGGATCGAAAGCCGCCACAAGCCGCGATCACGCCACCCCGCCCCAATCCTCGACTTGCAGACCCGGCACCCGGTCGAACTCACGCCGGTTGGCCGTCACAAGCGCCGCGCCGCGGCGGCGGGTCTGCGCCGCGATCAAAATGTCGTAGGCGCCGATCGGCGTTCCCGCCCGCTCCAGGGCAGCGCGGATTTCACCGGCTTCGCGGGCGTCGTCGGCATCGAACGGCCAGGGCATCACGTCCAGCGAGAGAAACGCGGCGATGTCGGCGAGATTTCGCTCAACACGCGCGCTTTTCGCGGCTCCATACCACAATTCAAACAGAACGATCGAAGGAATGCCGACGCTGACGCCATTCTCCAGCGCCTGCAGGAGCCGCTCGCGCGCAGAGGGCGTGCGCCGGTTGATCACCGCAATCACCACATTGGTATCGAGGCCGATCATTCGTCGTCGTCAAAAAATGTCCTGTTGTCGGCAGGCATGGGCGGCTGCTCGGGCCGCCCCTCGGGCAGGAAGTCACGGCCGCCGCGCCGGTCGATCTCGGCAAAAATCGCGTCCATGGACTTGCGGTCCCGCGTCATCGGCTCCAGCACTACATTGTTGCCGACCCGGCGCACCCGCACCTCCTTGCCCGGCAGACGGAATTCCTTCGGCAGGCGGACCGCTTGGCTGCGGCCGTGCATGAACAGCTTTGCGGTAGCGTCCCTAGCCATCTGCTCACCTGTTGATATCTATCAATGATAGATATCAACAGGACGTCCCGGAAACAACCCGCTCGGCGGGTAAAATCCCACCCGCTCCCCCGCTTCCGTTCACCTTGTGCCCAACCCGCCAGGGCCGGCGTATGGCCCCCCGCCCCGCCATGGGCTAAATGTTACCCAAAGGTGAACCTCCGGGTGGCCAGGCGGACGCATTTGCGCCCGCTTCCGGCGGTTTTCCGGTTCGGACCTGACAGATGCGCGACCTCTATCCCGACCCGAAGAAGGACTGGACGCCGAAGCTCGGCCGCGCCCTGCTCGGCGCCGACGCGCGCATCGATTCCGCGCTGTTCTCGGCCGGCCGCATGCTGCGCGAGGTCTGGGAGCGCTTCTCGGCCCTGATGGACCGCTTCCACGTCGCCGGCTGGCGGCGCTGGGTGTTCGTCGAGCCGCTCTCGGAGGCCGCCACCATGGGCTGCGCCGGCGCGGTGCTGATGCTGGGCTTGGCGCTGCCCGCCTTCAACGAGACCTCCGACGAGGACTGGCTGAAGAAGTCCGAGCTCGCCGTCACCTTCCTCGACCGCTACGGCAACGAGGTCGGCTCGCGCGGCATCAAGCACAACGACTCGATCCCGCTCGACGAGTTTCCCGATCACCTCATCAAGGCCACGCTCGCAACCGAAGACCGCCGCTTCTACGAGCACTTCGGCATCGATCCGTCCGGCACCTTCCGCGCGCTCGCGGCCAACTCGCGCGCGGGCGGCGTGGTGCAGGGCGGCTCCTCGATCACGCAGCAGCTCGCCAAGAACCTGTTCCTGTCGAACGAGCGCACGCTGGAGCGCAAGATCAAGGAGGCGTTCCTGGCGATCTGGCTGGAGACGCGGCTCACCAAGAACGAGATCCTGAAGCTGTATCTGGACCGCGCGTATCTCGGCGGCGGCGCGTTCGGGGTCGATGCGGCGGCGCAGTTCTACTTCAACAAGTCGGCGAAGGACGTGACGCTGTCGGAAAGCGCGATGCTGGCCGGGCTGTTCAAGGCGCCGGCCAAGTTCGCGCCGCACATCAACCTGCCGGCGGCGCGCGCGCGCGCCAATACGGTGCTGGATAACCTGGTCGAGGCCGGCTTCATGACCGAGGGTCAGGTGTTCGGCGCGCGGCGCAATCCGGCCACCGCCCTCGACCGCCGCGATGCGCGGTCGCCGGACTATTATCTCGACTGGGCGTTCGATGAAATGCGCAAGCTCGTCGACACGTTCCCGAAAACGATGACCGAGCGTGTATTCGTTGTTCGCTCGGCCCTCGACAGCGGTCTGCAGCGCCACGCCGAGCAGTCCGTGGAAAACTCGCTCCGCCAATATGGCCGGGATTACCATGCCCGGCAGGCCGCGGTGGTGATCGCCGATCATGACGGCGCGGTGCGCGCCATGGTGGGCGGCCGGGATTACGGCCAGAGCCAGTTCAACCGCGCCACCGACGCCTTGCGTCAGCCGGGCTCGTCCTTCAAGCCTTACGTCTACGCAACTGCGCTGATGAACGGCTTCAAGCCGACCTCTGTGATCGCCGACGCGCCGATCTGCATCGGCAACTGGTGCCCGCAGAACTATGGCCGGTCCTATTCCGGTCAGGTGACGCTGCTCAGCGCCATCACGAGGTCGATCAACACCGTTCCGGTCCGACTTTCTATCGCGATCGGCAAGGGCAATGCGCGTGTCGGCCGCAACATGATCGTCAAACTTGCCAAGGACATGGGGCTGCGAACTCCGCTCACGGACACCCCATCTCTGCCGATCGGCGCCGGCGAGGTCACCGTGCTCGACCACACGGTCGCGATGGCGACGTTTCCCAACGAAGGCATGGCCGTCAGCCCCCATGCTGTTCTTGAGGTGAAGACTGCAACCGGAGAACTGGTGTGGCGGTTTGACCGCGATGGCCCCAAGCCGCGGCGCGTCGTACCCCGTCAGGTCGCCCTCGACATCAACATGATGCTCAACAGCGCCGCCGAGCAGGGCACCGGCCGCCGCGCCATGCTCGACGGCGTCCGCATCGCCGGCAAGACCGGCACCACCAACGCCCACCGCGACGCCTGGTTCGTGGCCTACACCGGAAACCTGATCGGCGGCGTGTGGATGGGCAATGACGACTATCAACCGATGCAGCGCATGACCGGCGGATCGCTTCCGGCGATGACCTGGCAGGCAATCATGACCTATGCGCACCAGGGAATTGAACTGAAGAATATCGCGGGCGTGCTGCCGAACCCACCACGCGGCTCGATCCCGCAACGCAAGACCACAACCGTCGCCGAGGTGGCCGACGCCGCGCCCCGTCCGGCGGTGCTGACCCGCCGCGGCAGCGATGTCCTGCTTCGGGTGGTGCGAATGATGGATGAAGCCGCCCGCAACCTGTCCATCGCCGGGGCTCCGGCGGGCACACCGGGCAGACAGAGTGCCCTGCCCCGGACCGGACCGGTGGCAGCCGTCGGCGGCACCACAGACGGCGCCGCGCGCAACTAGACCAGCCGCGCATTCTCGCATCAAAATCCGCTAGGGCCCGACGCCGACCCGGCGTATCACCTGCGTCATCACTCGACCGGATCGTTCCGTGCATCTGATTCTGGGAAGCCTGCTGGCGTTTGCAATTGCCGCCATCATTGGCCTCGGCGCCACGTGGTTGACGCTGACGCACGGCACCGCTTTCGGCGCAGTGACGATAGGTGCCTGGACCGCGTACCCGCGCACCGGAACCCAGGATATTGATCCCTATGCCCGCGCATCGATATCGCGCAGCGGCGAGCTGCCTGTCGGATCGGGCGACGGGGTGTCGTTCATGGCCCGCGCCGACGACAATGGAAATGTGCTCGACGGCCGTTGCGACGTCACCGTGACAGGCGTCACTCCGCAGGCGCGGTTCTGGACGCTGACGCTGTACGATCCGGAGGGGCGTCTTGTCGCAAACTCGCTGGAGAGACAAGGATTCACCAGCCAGGAAATCGTTCGGCGCGCCGATGGGAGCTTCGAGATTGTCGTTGCGCCGCGGGTACGGGCTGGTAACTGGCTGCCGACCGGCGGTATCGAGCGTTACGTGCTCGTGCTGCGCCTCTATGACACGCCAGTGGGCGTCGCGACCCGTGCGGCCCGCGAAGCTCCGATGCCGGCAGTCGCAGTGCGAGGCTGCCCATGATCCGGTGGGCGCTATGGATCGTTGCCGGTATCCTGCTCGGCGGTATCGTGCATCTCGTGACGGTCCTGAACCTGCCGCAGACCGCCACGCAGGATGCCTACTCGCGTCTCGCGGCTTTCGCTTCACCCAATGCTGTTGCGGCGGTTCCACCTCCGGCACCGGCTTCGATGGTCCTGCCGTTCACGGACCCGGCATTCGCCGCGGCGGTGTGCCGCTACGACTTGAGCGAAGGGCCATTGAAGCTCACCGTACCGGTCCAGACTCCCTATACATCCGTGTCGTTCTACAACCGGCGCGGTGTGTCCTATTATGCGATCAATGACCGCGCCGCAGGCCGGCGGGTGATCGAACTCGAACTGATGACGGCCGAACAGAAAAGTCAGATTCCCGACGATGAAGAGGTCACGGCCGCCGACCGGCTGATCGTGGAATCTCCAACCGATACCGGCCTGATCATGATCCGCGCGCTTGCCGCGGAACCGAGCCAGATGGCGCAGGCGCGCAAGGCCTTGTCGGCAGCGCGATGCGAGCGCACGCAAGTGCAGGCACAGTGACGGGCTATCGGCCGTAGGCAGCGGCGCGCTGCTGCAGCAGCGCAATTGCGCGCTCCGCTTCCACCGCCATGGGGGACGGCGCAGCAATCACAAGGCGCTCGAGCGCGATTCGATAGGATGCAATCCGCTCGTGCACCGATTCTCCGACCCAGCGTGTGATCGCTTCATTCTCGCGCATGCGAGTGACGGTGTTCTGGTATTCTTCGCGGGACAGCTCCGACACATATGCCAGGCTGCGACCGCGGCGTTGATCCCGGTCGGTGACGACTTGCGCGATTCGGTAAAATGAATCGAGCCTGGTCACGTCGTTGCGAACGTCCTCAATGAGCCGGTTATACCGCGCGTCCTGTGAACGGTATGCCGTCTGGAACAGACGCGATGCATAAGCGGCGCGATCTGGATAAGGCCATGGTCGGCTCGTCAAACCGGCGTTGCGCAGCACGCCGTACCATTCACTGCGCTGATAGGGAGGGTCGATCAGCGGGAATGCAAAGTCCCGGAGCTGGCGCTCCTCTTCAGTGAGCTGATGTTTCCAGGGCGGCTGAACCCGCGGCCGATAAGCGGCGGGTCCGAGCCATGCATGGGCATCGTCGTTTCGCAGGGACGAACGGGTGCGCCCGAAATCACCCGTCAGCCCGCAGCCCGGCAGCGCCATAAGCGCCAGCAGGGCTGCAACGGAGATGCCGTGCCGCCTCAGCCGTAACGGTCCGGTGTTTGCAGCCGTCACGGCCGCGCGGCACGTCTGCGCCGTCGCCGTCCCGGCGTAGCGCTGTCGCCGCCCTCATATCCATCGGATGGATGGTCGGGCTGACGCTCGATTCGCACCACCGGCAGGATGATCACATCGGCCGGGACGGACTGCGCGCTCACATAGCGGCCGCCACCGACCGGACGCTGACCTTCGGGAAATCTTACAATTGTTCCCATGCCCCTTCTCCACCGGGCGATCTCCGCACAATGCAGATGTCCGGATCGCCTGCGATTAAGCGGCGGGTATGGTTAACGCTCCGCTAACGCCCCAGGCCGTAAAGTGCCGGATAGTCAGGCGTCGAAGGAATTTGGTCATGGTTGAACGGGCCAGCATTGCAAATCTGGCGGGATTGACCCGGTTGGCAGACCGGGACGGCATCGACATCAAGCCGACGCTGTTGCGGGTCACGACCGATCTCTACGTGCAGAAATCACGGCACACACCGGAGGAGGAGCGCCACTACGTCGAACTTGCCATGCGGCTGGTCGAACAGGTTGACGCTGCAACGCGCGCGATCGTTGCGAGCCGGCTTTCCGGTTACCCGGCCGCCCCAAGCGCCGTGGTGGAGAGGCTGGCGCAGTTTCGGCAGCAGCACGGCGAAGATGACGCGCCCGCCGGACCTCCCGAACGATCCGCTGACGCCAATGATCCGGTGCTGGACCGACAGCCCAATCCGCGCGAACTCACGGAATTGTTCCTCGCAGCCGACGCCGAAGAGCGCCGCCTGATCCTCGAGCATCTTGAATATTCAGGTGCGATGCCAGCCGAGCCGTTTACGCAAGCCGCTGCAAGCGAGGCAACCCGGCGTCTGGAGACAGCAGCACTCGGACATAACATCGAAGCATTTGTCCTGGAGATCGAACGGTCTCTCCTGATCGGAAAGAAATTGGCGCGCAGGCTGGTCGACGATCCGTCGGGCGAACCGGTGCTGGTGATCGCTCAAGCGATGCAAATGCCGCTCGACGCGCTCCAGCGCATCCTGCTTTGCCTCAATCCGGCGATCAGCCATTCCGTCTTGCGCGTCTATGAGCTTTCCCGGCTCTACGAGGAGATTGAGCCGCAGTCGGCACGCCGGCTTCTCGCACTCTGGCAATCCGCGGAGCAGCCTGAAAGGCGGAGGCCACAGCAGACAACCGCCCGCCGGCCACCAGCGCCGGATGCGGACAAGCCCGTTTCCTCGGTGCCGGCGCGCCCCGCGATCCGCTGGGAGGAACACGCGCGCAAGCGAGAGGGCGAACGCTAAATTTAGTCCGTCACCAGGTCGAGAAAGTGCCGCCCGGAGCGATCCTCGACTTCGACGA
>CAZGSW010000200.1:0-7580 GCA_964528635.1 uncultured Rhodoplanes sp.
GGATCAGTCGTCGTCGAACGCCGACGCCGTGGTGGTCGAGCGCACGTTGCGAAGCCGCAGCGGCGGACGGGACAGATCGGCGCGGGCGCTGCGCCGGCTGAAGTCGCAATAGGCGAAGCCGAGGCCGGACACCGCACCGCGGAAGCTGTAGGAGCTCGTGCGGTTGACCTGGAAGCACGGCTCGAACGGCAGCCCGCGCAGCGATGCGCAATACTGGTCGCCCTTCACGCGCAAGGTTCCGGCGGGGAGCACCACAAAGCGCGGCGACTGCGTGCCGCGGATCGAGATATGGCCCACCACCGAACCGTCGGCGTTGATGCGCCCGCGGCCGTTCGTGCCTTCGAAGCACTGATAGTTGAACTGCTTTCCGGCGATGAAGCGGCGCGCTTCGTCGGCCCTCATGTCCTCGGCAAGCGCAGGTGCAGCACCAGAAACCGCAGCCAAAACGACAGCCAGACCGGCAAACTTCGACATCACTTGTCCCACCCGGTGAACGCAACCAACGCGACACGCGCCGTTAACAGTTCGGTTACCACAGGAATTGCGCCGATCATGGCCCAAGATGGTAGATAATTCCTGAACGCCTTACCGGACCTTGACGACGATCCTCCCCCGGACCCGCCCCTCGAATATCCTTCCGGCGGTCTCGATCACCTCGGAAAGCCCGATCTGGGTGGTCATGGCTTCAAGTTTGCCGCGATCAAGATCGGAATCCAAGCGCCTCCAGGCCTCCTGCCGCAGCTTTTGCGCGCAATGCACCGAGTCGATGCCGAGAAGCGACACCGCACGCAGAATGAACGGCGCCACGCTGGACGGCAGGTCCATACCGCCGGCCAGGCCGCAGGCGGCGACGGCGCCGCCATATTTCGTCATGGACAGCGCATTGGCGAGCGTGGTCGAGCCGACCGAGTCTATGGCACCGGCCCAGCGCTCCTTGGCCAGCGCCTTGACGGGGCCTGTCAGTTCGGCCCGGTCGATCACCTCGGTGGCGCCAAGCCCCTTGAGATAGTCGGCCTCGTTCGGCCGTCCGGTGGACGCGGTAACCTGGTAGCCGAGCCTGGAGAGCAGGGTGACGGCGACCGAGCCGACCCCGCCGGCCGCGCCCGTCACCAGCACCGGCCCGCTGTCCGGCTTGAGGCCATGCCGCTCCAGCGCCATCACCGCCAGCATGGCGGTGTAGCCCGCGGTCCCCACCGCCATGGCCTCGCGCGGCGACATTCCCTCCGGCAGCCGGACCAGCCAGTCACCCTTCACCCGCGCCTTCCCGGCGTAGGCGCCGAGATGGGTCTCTCCCAGCCCGAAGCCGTTGAGGATGACGCGGTCGCCGGCGTGCCATGCGGGATGCGACGACGTTTCGACCTCGCCGGCAAGGTCGATGCCGGGGATCATCGGAAAGCGCCGGACCACCGGAGCACGGCCGGTGATGGCAAGCCCGTCCTTGTAATTGATGGCCGACCAGCCGACGGCGACCGTGACGTCGCCGTCCATCAGTCCGGCTTCGTCGAACTGCTTGAGCTCTACGGCCTGACCTTTGTCGGCCTTTTCGATGACAATTGCCTGGAAGCCTGCCACATCCCCTCCACCGAACCTGTTCCGCCGATAGCTGAAGTTAGATGATCCAGCGGTCTGATTCTAACATTCGCACCCCGTTTGGGCAGGCATATTTGTCCGCGCTCAACCTGCCGCAGGAGCCGGCCGGACCACCGGTTTCTCGACGATCGGAAGATTGATCAGGGCGGACGCGACGCCCGACAGGATGGCAAGCCACCACATCAGGTCGTAGGAGCCGGTGCGCTCGAATGCGATGCCGCCGAGCAGAACGCCGAGGAAGCCTCCGACCTGATGGCTGAAGAACGCGAAGCCCGCCAGCGTCGCCAGCCATCGGGTGCCGAACATCAGCGCGATCAGGCCCGTGGTCGGCGGCACCGTCGAGAGCCAGAAGATGCCCATCGAGGCGCCGAACATGATGCAGGTGAACGGCGTCACCGGAAACGAGATGAACGCCAGGATCAGCACCGAACGGCTGAAATAGATGATCGAGAGCAGATAGCGCTTCGGGAAGATGCCGGCGAGCCAGCCCGAGCCGAGCGAGCCGATGACGTTGAACAGGCCGATTGCGGCAATGGTCCAGCCGCCGACCTGCGCGGTCAGCCCCTTGTCGATCAGATAGGCCGGCAGATGGAGCGTGATGAACTGAAGCTGGAACCCGCAGGTGAAATAGCCCAGCGTCAGCAGCACGTAGGAGCGATGGCCGAGCGCCTCGACAAGCGCCTGCCGCAGCGACTGCGACGGCGCCGAGCCGGACGCCGCCGGCACGACCGCGGGCCGCGTCGCGAGCGCGATCGACAGCGGCATCGCAATCAGCAGCGTGGCGGCGAACACGAACAGCGTGCTCTGCCAGCCGATCGAGCCCATCAGCAGCACCGCAAGCGGCGAGAACAAGAACTGGCCGAACGAGCCCGCGGCGGTGCCCAGACCGAACGAGAGGGCGCGGTATTCCTCGGGCAGGATCTTGCCGAATGCCGCCAGCACCACCGGGAACGAGCAGCCGGACAGCCCCAGCCCGATGAACACGCCGGCGGACAGGTTGAGCATGCCGGGCGTCGTGGAGACCGCCATGACCGCGAGACCGGCCCCGTAGAGCACCGCGCCCGCGCACATCACCCGCATGGTGCCGAACCGGTCGGCAAGCATGCCGGCAAACGGCTGTCCGATGCCCCAGAGGATGTTCTGTATGGCGATGGCGAACGCGAACGCATCGCGGCCCCAGCCGTGCAGCGACAGCATCGGCGTCATGAAGAAGCCGAGCGTGGAGCGCGGGCCGAACGCAATCACGGCGATGATGCAGCCGCAGACGAGGACGACCGCAGGCGTGCGCCAGTTGGCTGCTTTTTCTGTCATTCCCCCCGACCAGCGCTTTTTCAGGCCGCGGCAGCGATCGGCCGTGCCACCGGCTTCTCGACGATCGGCAGATTGATGATGGCGGATGCAATGCCGAAGAACACCGACAGCCACCAGACGATGTTGTACGAGCCGGTCATTTCGAACAGGACGCCGCCGAGCCAGACACCGAGGAAGCCGCCCACCTGGTGGCTGAAGAACGCGAAGCCGAACAGCATGGTGAGCCAGCGGGTGCCGAACATCAGCGCCACGAGGCCGGAGGTCGGCGGCACCGTGGACAGCCACAGCAGACCGGTCACCGCACCGAACACCAGCGTGGCGGCGGGACTGGCCGGCAGCATGATGAATACGGCGATGGAAATGGCGCGGCCGAAGTAGATCGCGGACAGGATGTACCGCTTCGGCATCAGGTTGCCGAGATAGCCCGACCCCAGCGATCCGATGATGTTGAACAGGCCGATGATCGCCAGCGTCCAGCCGCCCACCTGGATGGAGAGGCCACGGTCGACCAGGTAGGCCGGCAGGTGCACGGTGACGAACGCGAGCTGGAAGCCGCAGGTGAAGAAGCCGAGCACCAGCAGCACGTAGGAGCGGTGGCCGAACGCTTCGGTGAGCGCCTGCCTGACCGACTGGGACGGAGCGGCGGGCCCGGGCGCGGCGGCCGTGCCGCGGCGCGGCGGCATCAGGGCGAGCGACAGCGGCACGATCAGGAGAAGCGCGCAGGAGAAGATCAGCAGCGTGGTCTGCCAGCCGAAGCTGTCCATCAGGCTGACGGCGATCGGCGAGAACAGGAACTGGCCGAACGAGCCCGCGGCGGTGCCGGCGCCGAACGCAAGCGAGCGCCAGCTCTCCGGAACCAGCTTGCCGAGCGCGCCGATGATCGCGGGCATCGCGCAACCCGAAAGACCGAAACCGATCAGCACGCCCGCCGAGATGTAGAGCATGCCCGGCGTGTTGGACTGCGCCATCAGGTAGATGCCGAGCGCGTAGAGGATCGCGCCTGCGCTGAGCACCCGCGGCGCGCCGTACTTGTCGGCGATCGCTCCGGCGAGCGGCTGCCCCAGCCCCCACAGCAGGTTCTGGATCGCCAGCGCGAGGCCGAACACGTCGCGGCCCCAGCCGTGGGCGCTGCTGACCGGCGTCAGGAAGAAGCCGAGCGTCGAGCGCGGCCCGAAGCTGATCACCGCGATGACGCAACCGAATGCAATCAGGACCAGCGGCGTGCGCCAGCCGGCGATCTTGGATGGCGCGGTGACAGTCGACATGCCGGCTCCGGGGAAGACCGCACGCCCTGGCGCGGCCGCCGCAAGATAGTCGCTGGCCGGAGGCGGCCCAAACGAAACTTCGTGATGGCTTCGATCCGAAAAACGCATGGGCTGTAAAGCAAAGCACGGGCGATGCGCCACCGCGGCCGCTGCAGCCCATTTGGGCGGTGCGCCCCTCAAGTCGTGCTCTTTGGGCCTCCCCTCTGGAAAACCGGACACGGAGGTGCTATATGTTATGCTCGGAATGAGAATAATGGCTCGGGCTGTCCGGGTCCGACGTGCCGGCGCTGAGCCGGATGATTTTGTCCCCGATTATGCTCAATATGAGCATATATGGAGAGCGAAATGGCTGTCGTGCAAACCGTCGGTCCTCTGACTCCGCGCCCGGCGCCACCTCCGCCGGCATGGCCAGAAAGCGCCGCAACCGGAAGGTTCGGCCGGCTGCAGATGCCGCCTCTGGAGTGGAACGCGGCGGTGGAGCGCGAGACCGCGCATCTCTATGAGCGCGTGAAGGGGGTGATCCCCTCCGTGGAGTGGCCGTTCTTCGCGCCGTACATCAGCGCGATCAACAAGCTCAAGCGGGAGCGCAACGCGGTGATCCTGGCGCACAACTACCAGACGCCGGAGATCTACCACTGCGTCTCCGACATCGTCGGAGACTCGCTGCAGCTCGCGCGCGAGGCGACCCGGGTCGAGGCCGACGTCATCGTGCAGGCCGGCGTCCACTTCATGGCGGAGACCGCGAAGATCCTCAATCCCGACAAGACGGTGCTGATCCCCGATCTTCGCGCCGGCTGTTCCCTCGCATCGTCCATCACCGCCGAGGACGTGCGCCTCCTGCGCCAGCGCTTCCCGGGCGTGCCGGTGGTCACCTACGTCAACACCTCGGCCGAGGTGAAAGCGGAGAGCGACATCTGCTGCACGTCGTCGAACGCGCTGCAGGTGGTGGAGAGCCTCGGCGCCGAACGCGTCATCATGCTGCCGGACGAGTATCTGGCGAAGTACGTGGCCTCGCAGAGCAAGGTGCAGATCATCGCCTGGAAGGGCCATTGCGAGGTGCACGAGCGCTTCACCGGCGACGAACTCCGCGCGGTCCGCGAGAGCGATCCGTCGATCCAGATCATCGCGCATCCGGAGTGCCCGCCGGACGTGATCGCGGCGGCCGACTTCACCGGCTCGACCGCGCACATGATCGACTACGTGCGCGGCAAGCGGCCGAAGCGCGTCGTCATGGTCACCGAATGCTCGATGGCCGACAACGTGGCGGCCGAGCTGCCCGGCGTCGAGTTCGTGCGGCCGTGCAACCTGTGCCCGCACATGAAGCGCATCTCGCTGGCGAACATCGCCGACAGCCTTGTCAACATGACCCACGAGGTTACGGTTGATCCCGCGGTTGCGGAGCGGGCGCGTCGCGCGGTCGAACGCATGATCCATCTGAAAGGCTGACCATGCTGGCAGGATCGAACCACAACGTCGTGCAGCCGCTGGTCTATCCCGGCGGCTTCCTGTCGCCGCTCGAGATCGACGACGCGGTGACGCGAGCGCTCGCCGAGGATCTCGGCCGCGCCGGCGACGTCACCTCGATCGCGACGATTCCGGAAACCGCGTCGGCGCGCGCCGTCGTGGTGGCGCGCAGCGCCGGCACCATCGCGGGCCTGCCGCTGCTGGCGTCGTGCTTCCTGCGGCTCGCGCCCGACACCGCCATCACGGCGAGCGCGCGCGACGGCGACGCCGTCGCCGAGCGGACGCAGCTCATGACGATCGAAGGTCCTGCCCGCGCGGTGCTGGCGGCGGAACGGGCGGCGCTGAACTTCCTCGGCCATCTGTCCGGCGTTTCCACCGCCACCGCCGCCTACGTCCGCAGGATCGGCAACCGCAAGACCCGGATCTGCTGCACCCGCAAGACCACGCCCGGCCTTCGCGCGCTGCAGAAGTACGCCGTGCGCTGCGGCGGCGGCTTCAACCACCGCTTCGGGCTCGACGACGCGATCCTCATCAAGGACAACCACATCGCGGTCGCAGGCGGCATCCGCGCGGTGCTGGAGCGCGCCCGTGGCGCAGCAGGCCATCTGGTGAAGATCGAGATCGAGGTCGACTCGATCGATCAGCTCAGGGAGGTGCTCGACTGCGGGCTCGCCGACGTGGTGCTGATCGACAATTTCGACATCGCGTCGATGCGCAAGGCGGTCGAACTGGTAGCAGGCCGGCTGGTGATCGAGGCCTCCGGCGGCATCACGCTCGAGAATATCGAGGCGATTTCCGCAACCGGCGTGGACTATGCTTCGTCCGGTGCGCTCACCCACTCCGCCCCGAACCTCGACGTGGCGCTCGACATCGAAATCTGACGGGCGGCTGCGCGACGGACGGCGGCTGGACTAAAGTCGTCTCGACTTTGATGGAAGCGGTCCGTCATCGGCAGTGCGCTCCCTCCCCCGCTTACGGGGGAGGTGAACCGGCATGCGGAACGACCCCGTCAAAAAAACAGAAGCGCTACAGCTTCGCCGCGCCGGCCTTCTCGGCGATGGCGCCCGGACCCCAGCTCGGCGCGTCGGAGCCGTCACCCCATCGCTTCGGCCGGTAGAACTTGTGCACGCCGATGCGCGTGAGCTGGTTCATGGTGCGCACCCACCACGGATGCACCCAGTAGGCGTGATAGTGCGTGGACTTGCCGATCTCGCGGAGCCACAGCTTGCCGTCGAGCGTGTCGCGCGCGATCTGCGTCGCCTGCTTCCATAGCTCCGGCTCGTTCACCACGTCCCTGACGCTGTCACACGCGAAGGTGAACTGGCAGGCGTTGTAGCGGTGGGCGTTCTGATAGACGACGCCGCAGACGTCCTTCGGGTAGTAGCCCGAGAAGACGCGGTTCATGACCACCTGCGCGACCGCGATCTGGCCGCGCTTCGGCTCGCCGCGCGATTCGAAGTACACCGCGTTGGCGAGACACTTCTCCGCCTTCGCGCGCGCCTTGCCGGTGAGTTCGAGCCGCTCCGCGGGAGTCTTCGGCCGCTGATCCGGACCGGTCACCTCGCCCTTCGGTGCGATGGTCTCGCCCGGCTGCTCGTCCGGCATGACGCCGGGAGGCGCCAGCGCCGTGCGCTTGATGTCGGGATCGGCAGCGGGCGGCACGATCAGCAGCGCCCGGTCGTCGGGCCAGTCCTGAAGTCCGCCGACGTTCTTGCCGACCGGCGCGCCGCCGAAGAACAGGCGGACGGCCCGCTCCGCCGGGTCGAGGGCGTCGAGCGGATCGGGCACGTCCACCTGATCCGCAAGCGGGCCTTCCGCGTCTTCGGAGGCATCGGCGCTGTCCGGGAGTTCGGCGGAGCGCGGCATGCCGGAGGAAGCCGACAGCCGCGCGGGTTCCGGCGGCAATGAGGCGAGCGAATAGGCCTGTGGCGCCGGCTCCGCGCCCTCGCC
>CAZGSW010000201.1:0-7553 GCA_964528635.1 uncultured Rhodoplanes sp.
CCAACCTCGAACATGTCCTTGGCGACATAACGGCCGCCCGGTTTCAAATCTGCGACATAAGGTGTTCTTTTGAAGACCTCGGCAACGTCGAACAGATTGAACTCGATGCCGCATTCGTGCGCGATGGCCGGAAGATGCAACGCTGCGTTGGTGGAACCGCCGGAGGCCGCCACAACTGCGGCAGCGTTTTCCAGAGCCTTGCGGGTGACGATGTCGCGCGGCCGGATGTTCCGCTTGACGAGGTCCACCACCTGCTCGCCGGCGGTCATGCAGAACCGGTCGCGGATTTCATACGGCGCGGGGGCTCCTGCCGAATAAGGCAGCGCAAGGCCGATCGCCTCGGACACGGTCGCCATGGTGTTGGCGGTGAACTGCGCGCCGCACGCGCCGGCCGACGGACAGGCCACCTGCTCCATCTCGTCGAGGTCTTCGCTTGACAGCGAGCCGACCGAGTGACGGCCGACCGCCTCGAACATGTCCTGCACGGTCACCACCTGGCCGCGGAAATTGCCGGGCAGGATCGAGCCGCCGTAGATGAAGATCGACGGCACATTGAGACGGACCATCGCCATCATCATGCCGGGCAGCGACTTGTCGCAGCCGGCAAGCCCCACCAGCGCGTCGTAGCCGTGGCCGCGCATGGTCAGTTCGACGGAGTCGGCGATCACCTCGCGGGACGGCAGCGACGAGTACATGCCGGCATGGCCCATGGCGATGCCGTCGGTCACCGTGATGGTGCAGAATTCGCGGGGAGTGCCGTTGGCGGCAGCGACGCCCTTCTTCACCGCCTGGGCCTGCCGCATCAGGGCGATGTTGCAGGGCGCGGCCTCGTTCCAGCAGGAGGCGACGCCGACGAACGGCTGGTGGATCTGCTCTTTGGTCAGACCCATCGCATAGTAGTACGACCGGTGCGGCGCCCGTGCGGGGCCCTCGGTGACGTGCCTGCTCGGCAAGCGGGACTTCAAATCGGTTTTGGCGTCCATCGACTTCCAGGGCCCCCCGGCCCTTTCAGTCCCGCCGCCGTTCCCCCCGTGGGATGGCACGCGGTCCTTGTTGTGACATTGGTTGTATCGTCAGGCTGTGTCGTCCTTGCCACAGCCCGATCCGGTCCGCGAACCGGAAATGTCACTGTGGCTTCAAGACGCCATCGTGTGTTCGTGGAAGCGTATGGCCAAATCGCGGCACGAAGGGTCACCAAAGATCACACGGAACCAAATGTTCCGCCGCTGTTGCCAACGCGCCACAGCTTGTGGACGCACCGCAACACACTGGTAAGGAGTTAGATCGCGGAAAGCCGGAAAGCGGTGCCGAAGCGCCCGAAGTTGTGGCTGACGACGCCGTGCCGGGTCGAGCCCTGGTACTGCGGCGGCGGCTGCACCACGGTCACCTTCACGATCCGCGTCTCGCCAACCTTGACCAGCCCGGCATGAACGGCGGCGGGAGCGAGATTGGAGTCGCCGGTGTAGACGTCGGTGCCCCACACCGAGCCCTCGATGCTTCCGGTGACGCGGAAATAGTAGGTGGCGCCGACCGGATCGCAGATGTCCAGCATGGTCGGCGGCGCCTCCGAGGCAAGGAAGCCCTGATCCAGCAACTGGTGAAGCTGCTTCTTTGACAGCGCCCCGCGGCGATCGAAATACGCGACAAGCTCCTGCACGACCTTCATGGCTCAATCCGTTGTCTGCATGGTTACGATATGGCCGTAGCCCGGCCGGAATCCGGGAGCGCCCTGTTCGGGCAGCACCCAGAGCACGCTGTAGGGCATCGCCTCGGGCGGATACGCGACGTCGCCGTCGGTCACGACCAGGCAGGCGGTCACCAGCGGATCCTCGGCCAGCGCCAGCATGGCGGGCGTGAGATCGCTGCCGCCCAGCCCCCTCACCTCGAATTCGGACAGATGCGCGGGCTCGATCACCTCGTCGGAAGTGACCGCGGTGTCGCACTGGACCAGGCGGACCTGGTCGACCGCCACCGCCTCGCAGAAGTCGGCCACCGCACCCAGCACGCGAGGGATCACGTCCTCCATCGAGCCGGAGGTATCGAGCACGATATTGAGCCGCCAGGACTCGCGCCGGCGGCCCGGCAGCACGATGTCGCCGCGGTCGGCGCCGCGCCGGGACGGCCGGACGAAGGTGCGCTCGCCGGGCGCGACGGACTCCACCCATTTCTGCAGCGCAAGTTGCCACGGCGTTCGGTAAAGCCCGCGCAGCGCCGTGACGGCCTGCTGCTGCACCGCACCGCCGCCGCCCCGGCCCTGCATGGAGCCAAGCGCGCTCGCCAGCGCCAGCGCCTTTTCGGCGGCCTCAGCAACCGCCTTTGCCAGCTCCGCCTGTCTGGCGGCGTCCTCGGGAAACAGCTCGCGCTCGGTCGTGTCGTCGAGCACGTCGCCGGCGTCCTTCTGGTCCGAGCCCTGCGCGCCGCCGGGCTGGCCGATGACGCGGCGCAGCGTGACGTTCTCGCCGTCGAACACCCGGGACTTCGACGGCATCAGGTCGGCCTGCCGCCGCATCTCCAGCACGATCTGCTCGGCGGATTTCTCGCGCGCGCCCGGCATGTCGAGACCGCCCGCCGGAATCACCGGGAAGCCCAGCTCGACGCGCAGGATGTCGTTGATGATGTAGTCGTGGGCGTAGTTGAACTCGAGCCGGCCCGAGCCCTTGGCGCGGTCGTGGGTGCGCAGCGCCAGGTGCAGAAGTTCGTGCGCCAGCACGAACACCAGCTCGTTCTCCTTGAGCTTCGCCACGAACGCCGGATTGACCACCAGCCGGCCCGAGGCAAACACGCCCATGGTCGGCACCCGGCGGTCCACGGCAACGCGCACCGCGGCGGCAAGCCCGGCAAGGTGCGGCAGCGGCGCCGTCACCAGACGGAGACCGCGCGCGATGCGGTCGAGCGTGTCGCGGTCGGAGACCTCGGCTGCAACCATGCTCACAGCGCGGTGACCTTCTTCAGCAGGGCCAGCATGGCGCGGTCCGCGCCCATCTCGCCCCAGCGCTCGACCAGGTCGGTCAGCACCGTGAGCTGCTGCTCGGGCGCAAGCGACCGCAGGAAGCGGTTCACCGCCCGCGGCTTGAGGTGCGAAAGCCTGCCGTCGCGCACGTTCTGCCGGATGCAGTTGAGCACGAACCAGCGCGCCGCATCGGTCCTCGGCAGCAGCTCCGGCTTGAGCATGTAGTCCTCGATCGGGCGCATCGCACCGATCTGCTCCTCGGCGAGCGCACAGAACACCGCCGCATCCTCGGCCGACAGCCGCCCGAAGGCGAGCGCCCGGCGAGTCTCGCGGGTCAGGATTCCCGCCTCCTCGGCCAGATCGAGCGCGCGCGACAACAGCGCCCAGGCCCGC
The DNA here is from genome assembly GCA_964528635.1 of uncultured Rhodoplanes sp. Classification (GTDB taxonomy): domain Bacteria; phylum Pseudomonadota; class Alphaproteobacteria; order Rhizobiales; family Xanthobacteraceae; genus Z2-YC6860. Next base: position 3,344 of record CAZGSW010000201.1, read on the forward strand.
GGCGTCGAGAACGGCACCGGCTCCGCCGGCACCGGGCGCATCAGCGCGTCCGGCATGTGGGCGATGAAGCTGCGCACGTCGGCCCGGACGCCGTGGCGCGCGGCCCATTCCTGCCACTCGGCCACGTCGACGCGCAGGTGCAGGATGGTGACCCGGTTGACCAGCGCCGAACTCATGGCGCGCACCAGCGCGCGGTCCTGCGAGCGGTTGCCAGCCGCCACCACCCAGGTGCCGGGCGGCAGCGCGTGCTCGCCGATCCGCCGCTCCAGCAGCAGGGAGTAGAACGCCTTCTGCACGTCGGGCGCACAGGCGGGGAGCTCGTCGAGAAACAGGCAGAACGGCTCCGGCTGCTCCGGCAGGAGCGCGCGCGGCGGGCAGAACACCGAGCGCTCGCCGACGATGCGCGGAATGCCGCTCACGTCCTCCGGCGCGATCTGGGTGCCGAGCAGCGAGCGGCACGGCAGGCCGGCTTCGGCTGCGGCCTGATAGACCATCTCCGACTTGCCGACGCCGGGCGGCGACAGCAGCATGAAGCTCTGCTCGTGCGACATGCACTGGATGAGCTTCCTGGCCTGATTGAGGGTGACGGTCTCTTCGCGGGCCGAACGCACGGCGTCCATGGAAAGGCCTCCTGCCTTGCAACAATCGGCGCCATGTGGGGGCTGTGGGGGCCAGTACCAGACCTGCGACAAAAAGATTTTCGAAAAACGCCGCGCGACGATAAACATCCGTTCATGGCCACGCTGTCGCGCCGCTTCTTTGCCCGCTCGGTTCACGAGGTGGCGCCCGAACTGATCGGGGCGACGCTGCTGTTCGGCGGCTGCGGCGGACGGATCGTCGAGGTCGAGGCCTACCATCACACCGATGCGGCCGCGCACAGCTACAACGGCCAGACGCCGCGCAACGCGGTGATGTTCGGACCGCCCGGCTTTTCCTACGTGTACCGCTCCTACGGCATCCACTGGTGCATGAACTTCGTCTGCGAACGCGAAGGCTCGGCGAGCGCGGTGCTGATCCGCGCCATCGAGCCGCTGGAGGGCCTCGCGGCGATGCGCCGCCGCCGCGGCGTCAAGGATGAGCGCCTGCTCTGCTCCGGCCCGGGGCGGCTGTGCGAGGCGATGGGCGTCACGGTCGCGCACAACGGGCTGCCGCTGAACCGGCCGCCGTTCCGGCTGATCGCACGCAGCGAGACACCGGACGTGATCGCAGGCATCCGGATCGGCATCACCAAGGCTGCAGACTTGCCGTGGCGCTACGGACTGAAAGGGTCGCGGTACCTGAGTAAGCCGTTCCGCGAGGCCGGATAGCCGTCACGTCCTGCCCATACTAGGGTGGTCTCTGCGGAGCCAACCTTCCTCCCCCAAGGAGACTGCCGATGAACTTTGCCCCCCGGACCGCTGCCGCACTCGCCTGCATGATTGCAGGCATTCCGTTTGCGGCAAGCGCGCAGACCGCTGTGTCCGGTCCGCCGGTGCTGTTTCAGAACGTGCGGATTTTCGACGGGCGGAGCAGCGCGCTGTCTCCGGCGTCGAACGTGCTGGTCAAAGGCAACGTCATCGCCCGCATCTCGGCTTCTCCGATTTCGGCCGAGGCCGGCGCCACCGTGATCGACGGCGGCGGCCGCACGCTGATGCCGGGACTGATCGACAACCACTGGCACGCGGCGTTGATCCGGGTGACCCCCGCACAGTCGTTCGGCGACGTCAGCTACAACAGTCTCCTGGCTGGCGCCGAGGCGACAGACACGTTGATGCGCGGCTTCACCACCGTTCGCGACCTGGGCGGACCGGTGTTCGGTCTCAAGCGCGCCATCGACGATGGCATCGTCAAGGGGCCGCGCATCTATCCGTCCGGCGCCGTCATCACGATTACGAGCGGACACGGAGATTTCCGTCAGCTCACCGATCTGCCGCGGACGATCGGCGGCATGCTCACCCGCATGGAGCAGCTCGGCGGTTCCATGGTCGCGGACAGCCCCGACGAGGTACGCCTGCGCACCCGCGAGCAGCTCATGCAGGGCGCCAGCCAGATCAAGCTGACGGCGGGCGGCGGGGTGTCGTCACCCTTCAGCCCGATCGACGTGACCACCTTCACCGAGGCCGAACTGCGTGCCGCCGTTGAAGCCGCCGAGAATTGGGGCACCTACGTCGCCGTGCATGCCTTTACGCCGGCTGCGATCCGGCGGTCGATCGCGGCCGGCGTCAAGGTCATCGAACACGGCATGCTGATGGACGAAGCAACCGCCCAACTGATGGCCGAGAAGGGCATTTGGCTGAGCATGCAGCCGCTCCCCGAGGGCTTGAGGCTGGGCTTTCCGGTCGGTTCAGTCCAGCGCGCCAAGGCGGATGAAGTCTGGCCCGGCATAGCCAGGACCTACGAGTTTGCGAAGAAGTACAAGCTGAAGACGGCGTGGGGCACCGATGTCCTGTTCTCGGCCGCGCTGGCAAAGCAGCAGGGAGCAATTCTGGCTTCGCTTACCCGCTGGTACACACCTGCCGAAGCGCTGATCATGGCGACGTCGACCAACGCCCAACTGCTGACGTTGTCCGGCAAGCGCAACCCCTATCCCGGAGAGCTCGGTGTCGTGGCGGAAGGCGCGCTCGCCGACCTCCTGCTGGTCGACGGCGATCCGCTCACCAACATTGAACTGATCGCGGACCCAGCGAAGAATTTTCTGATCATCATGAAGGACGGCAGGATCTACAAGAACACGCTCGCCAGGTAGGCGATCGGCTACAGCGCGGCCTCGATGGCGCGGAGCAGCCGGAAGCGCAGGGCGCCGTTGTTGCTCCGAAGCGAGATCACGAAGCGCACCTGCCCGTGCGCGGAGGTCGCGAGGTAGCCCGCAAGCGTGCGGACTCCGTCGAGCGTGCCGGTCTTGTACGCGGTGCCCTTGCCGCTCACGAGCAGGCCGATATTCGGCGCGAACAGGTTGAGCACCCCGGCGAGGCCCCGCGCCGTGAAGCTGTTGCCGTGACTCAATCCCGAGCCCTCCTCGAGCCGGATCGCGTCTGCGAGCTTGTGGGCGGCCAGAAGCTCGTTCGTCACCTTGAGAGATTTCTCAAGGCTGACCGGACCGCCGCTGCGCTGCCCGCCGATCTCCAGGAAGATCTGGTTGGCGATGTAATTGTTGGAGCCGCGCAGCATCTCGGCGAGGACCACGGAGAGCGTGCGCGACTGGCGGTGCACGTAGACAGGAGCGAGCCCGGCGGGCACGGGGCCGGTCGAGACCTTCCCCTTCACGCTGCCGCCCGAGCGCGCGATGAACGCGGCCAGCAGCTCGCCGGCGTATTGCACGCTGACCGCAGGATTCTGACTGAGGCTGATGCGGCCGCGGCCGTTCGGCCCGCGCGCACGGAATTCGGTTACCGCCAGCGGCGTGATCGGCGTCTGCTTCTCTGCGGACGTGACCTTGCTGCCCTTGCGCACGGCGTTGATGGTGTTGAAGTTCACCGCCAGGGCGGAGTTGATGGCGTCGTAGGACTCGCTGCTCTCCTCGATGCCCGGGATGCGGAGACTGGACGGGTAGTAGCTCGTGTCGACGACGATGCCGGTGAGCGGCGCCTTGCCGACCGCGTCGACCAGCGGCGGCGCAAGCAGGGCCAGTTCCTCCGAAACCAGAAACGGATCGCCGCCTCCGCGCACGTGCAGCACGCGGTTCTTGCCCAGAAAGAATTCGGTCTTGAAGCGATAGTCCGGACCCAGCACCTGCATGGCGGCCCAGGCGGTCACGATCTTGGCGACGGAGGCCGGGACGAAGGGCTGGTCGGCGTTCTGCGCCACCAGTTCCTTGCCGTTTTCGTCCATCACCAGCACCAGCGCCGATGGCGCAAGGGCCGCGATCTTCTCCTTTGCGCCGGCCAGCGCCTGGACCGGAGTCAGGAGGACGGCGAGGAGCAGCAGGCGAGACCACATGGCGTTTCCCGCACAGGATCGGATCGGCGAACGATTCCGCCTGCCCGAGATTACCGGCTGGACACCCCTCCGGACCACATCCTTATGCGGCCTTCGCCGCGTTCGGGTCCTTGATGTCGGTGAACACGATGCCGGGCGCCCGCTCCTTGGTGTAGTCGAGCCGGAACTGGTTGGCGGCCAGGAACACCGCGTCGCCGTCGAGATCATCGGCGATGCTGAGCGGATGCGCCTTCACGAAGGTCTCCAGCGCCCTGGCATCGCTTGAGGAAATCCACCGCGCCAGATCGAACTCGGC
>CAZGSW010000202.1:0-7532 GCA_964528635.1 uncultured Rhodoplanes sp.
CGAGGATCATGTTGGGCGTGCCGCCGTCGCTCCATTCGAGGATCTTGCGGGTGTACTCCCAGTAGTCCTTCAGCGACTCGCCCTTCACGGCGAACACCGGCGTGCCGGCGGCGGCGACTGCGGCCGCGGCGTGGTCCTGCGTCGAGTAGATGTTGCACGAGGCCCAGCGCACGTCTGCGCCCAACGCGGTCAGAGTCTCGATCAGCACCGCGGTCTGGATGGTCATGAGCAGGCAGCCTGCGATGCGGGCACCCTTGAGCGGCTTCTTGGCCCCGAATTCCTCGCGAGTCGCCATCAGGCCGGGCATCTCGGTCTCGGCGATATCGATTTCCTTGCGGCCGAATTCGGCGAGATTGATGTCCTTGACGACATACTCTTTCGCAACGGGCATGGCGGTCCTTGCTGGGTTCGGGAAAACGGCGGCAACCGGGGAACCCGGGCGCCTTCGCGGCTGCCTATAGCAGGGCCCATCCCCCGGCGCAACTTGGACATAAAGAAATCCTTATGTCCGCTCCGTGTCCGAACAAGCCTGCCGATGCCGCGTTGGCCTGCGATGGATGCTGGGGAAACCGTTCCGGACGAGAGTGGTCCACTGATCCGGACTCTGACCGTCCTGCGCGACGCGGAGAAACGCCTGCCGGCGCTGCCCGTTGTTCCGCGATGCCACCCAGGCGGTGCCGGGCCGGCGCGTCAGGACAGCGTAGGCCGGGTCACTCTTCTTCGCCGAACCTGCCGTTGACCAGGGCCGTCAGCGCAGCGACCGCAGCACGAGCCTCGCTGCCGATCGCCTCGACATGGATCGTGGTGCCGATGCCGGCAGCAAGCATCATCAATCCCATGATCGACGTGCCGCCCACGCTTTCGGCGCCGCGCGTGACCTTGACGTCGGCGTTGAACTTCTCGGCGGTCTGCACGAACTTCGCCGACGCGCGTGCGTGCAGGCCCTTCTTGTTGACGATCTTGAGGACGGCGGACGCCGTTTCCTCCTTGGGCCAACCTTCTTCGTGAAGGTCATCCTCGCCGTCGGGTGTGCTCATTTGCCGGCGAGCACCCGGCTGGCGATCGTGACGTACTTGCGGCCCGCGGCCTGTGCGGCTGCCACGGCCTCTTCGAGCGTGCAGTCCTCGCGAACCTTGGCGAGTTTCACCAGCATCGGCATGTTGATTCCGGCCAGAACCTCGACCTTGGGCTGTCCCATGCACGAAATGGCGAGATTGGATGGTGTGCCGCCGAACATGTCCGTCAGGATGGCAACGCCCTGCCCACTGTCGACGCGCCTGACTGCGGCCAGGATATCCTTGCGGCGCTGCTCGACGTCGTCATCGGGGCCGATGGTCACGGCCTCGATCTGCTTTTGCGGACCGACGACGTGTTCCAGGGCCGAGCGAAATTCGACCGCGAGACGCCCGTGGGTAACAAGGACAAGACCGATCATGGGTACCAAGCCGGCGTCGTTGCGCCGCACGAAAGGGCCCCAATAATGACCATGCGAAGGCCCACTTCAAGGGGCTCCGGAATGGTTAATCGGTAACGCTGCGTTGCAGCAACCGGTGCTTGCAAAGGCTGCGGTCCGGGGGCATGGGCCGACGGGTTATATAGGTCGTCTTTCCGGGTTGTCAGCGTCCACGCCATTCCCGGGCAGGATGGCATCCGTCCCATGCCGAAACCGGTTGACGACCAGAGATAGGGCTTCCGCCCCGGCTGCGACGGGAAGTCGCGGCAAAACCAGCCCGCAAATCTCCGTCAGCAGGCTGTCGGAAACCGGCATCCGGGCGGCATCTCTGGCGGCGAGGTCGACAACCAGACCGACCACGGCCACCGGCTCATGGGCGACGCTGCAAATTCCCCGGCCGCGGATTTCGATCTGGCCTGCAAGCGGTGGAGCCGGCCGCACGATCAGGCGGCCGCTCATCGCCTCGACATGAACACGGTCATCGCCAACCAGCCGCGCGAATGAAACCGCTCCTCGATGCGAAGCCTCGATCAGTCCGAGTGCGAGTGTCGATTTGCCGGAGCCCGATGGTCCCCGGATCAGTACGGCGTGCCGTCCGACCAGAATCGCGGATGCGTGGATCGTCGGCTGCGCCATCACATCGCCGGCAGACGGACCACAAAGCGGGCGCCGAGCACCTTCGGATTGCCGTCCTCGTCGACCGCCGAGCCGGTGCGGTTCTCTGCCCAGATGCGTCCGCCGTGCGCCTCGATGATTTGCTTGGAAATAGAAAGACCGAGGCCGGAGTTCTGACCAAAGCCTTGATGCGGTCGGTCTGTGTAGAAGCGCTCGAAGATGCGTTCGAACGCGTCCGGACGGATACCGCATCCGTCGTCGTCGACCATGATCTCGATCTCCTTGCGCTGCCGGCGGCAGGTGACGCGAACAGCGCCGCCTGCCGGGGAGAACGATCGCGCATTCTCGATCAGGTTGTCGAACACCTGTCCAAGCCGCGAGTCATGTCCGGACACGATAAAACCCTGGGTGCCGCCGCCTTCGAACGTCAGCGATACGGTGGCGTCGTCGGCCTGGCGGACCTCATTGCGGATTCCGGCCACGGTGTTCAACAGCTTGGTCAGATCGACCGGCTCCAGCTCGTTGCGCTGCAGTTCGGCATCGAGCCGGCTTGCATCGGAGATATCGGAGATCAGCCGGTCGAGTCGCTTGACGTCGTGCTGGATCACGGAGAGTAGGCGCGCCTGACTTTCCGGCGTCTTGGCGAGCGGCAGGGTTTCCACGGCCGAGCGCAGCGACGTCAGCGGGTTTTTGAGCTCGTGGGCCACGTCTGCTGCGAAGCTCTCGATCGCCTCGATCCGCCGGTACAGCGCGCTGGTCATGTCACGAAGCGCGCCCGACAGGTTGCCCACCTCGTCGCGCCGGTTGGTGAGGTCGGGGATCTCTACCCGCGAGCGGATACGGTGGCGGACTCGCTCTGCGCTTTCGGCAAGGCGTTTCAGCGGCGTGGCGATGGTCCGCGCGAGCAGGATCGACAGCACCACCATCACGCCAAGCAGGATCAGGAACAGCCGCACGATCTGCAGGCGTTCCGCTTCCACCGCGTGGTCGATGTCGCCGCCCTGAGTCTGGAGCAGCAGCGCGCCCCGAACCGCGCGGAACCTCTGGACCGGTACGGCGACCGAGACGATCACCTCGCCGCGTTCGTTGATGCGGACCATGCTGGCCTTGTTGCCCAGCAGCGCGTCGGCCACCTCGGGATAGTCTTTTCCGGCCTCCGGACCCAGTTCGCGGTAGAGCGGCAGGTCGCCCTTGGCGAGCCATTTGCGGACCGAAATCCACTGCCGCATGAAGAATCCCACCCGCTGCGTGGTCGGCGGCGGCAGATCGAAGCGCAGCACCTCGCCGGGGATGTAGATGTTCCGGCTGTCCAGGATCATGAAGCCGTAGCGGTCGTAGATTCGCGCCCGCGTGCCAGTCGGTGAGATCAGGCGGCGCAGCGCCGGTGCGATCCGCTCCGGATTGATCGAGAATTCGAGCCCGGTCAGTCCGTCGTCGTTCGGTCCGTAGCTTTCGCCCGGTTGAAGCTCCAGCAGCCTTTCGGGATCGGTGAAGCCGCCGTCGCTTTCGACCGTCGCGGAGGCCGCGATGGCGCTGGCGATGATCTCGCCCTGGACGACGAGACTCTGCACGCGCGCGTCGATCAGGCCGGCGCGGAACTGCGACAGGTAGAGAATGCCGATCACGAGGGCGAGCAGGCCCGCGACGTTCAGAAACAGGATGCGGCGGGTCAGGCTCCGCCCGGCCAGGAATTGCCAGTACAACTGTCCGATGCCGCGCAGGCCGCGCTCGCGATACACGCGCGCGATGCGCCGCGGCAGCGTGACGAACGGATTACGGGAGGGCGAGCGTTTCGGCTCGTCGGGACGGGAGGTCTCGGCGGATTCCTTGGCGGTGGAGGCGGTTCGATCAAGCACGCAATCGCGTCTGCCAGCCTATCGTTTGCCCCGGATCGGGCACGCCCGACATACCAGTGTCCTTCGATTCCGAAGTTCGCCTCATGATGAGGCGCGTTCGTTTGCGAACTTCGGAATCGAAGGACACTAGCAGCTTTTGATCTGGTGTGGCTTTGGTTCAGAAGTCCGCATGACGAATTTGCAGCACGAATGATGCGGACTTCGGAACCGCCACACGAGCGTGCTTTGCGCTTCCGCGCGCAGCCGTTGAGCCCGTCTCGTCAGACTTCCTTGAACCGGTAACCCACGCCGTAGAGGGTCTCGATCATGTCGAAGCTGTCGTCGACCACCTTGAACTTCTTGCGCAGCCGCTTGATGTGGCTGTCGATGGTGCGGTCGTCGACGTACACCTGGTCGTCGTATGCGGCGTCCATCAGGGCGTTGCGGCTTTTGACCACGCCGGAGCGTGCCGCGAGCGCCTGCAGGATCAGAAACTCCGTGACGGTGAGCGTCACCGCCTCGCCCTTCCACGTGCAGGTGTGGCGTTCGGGGTCCATGCGGAGCGGGCCGCGCTCCAGCGCCTTGATGTCGGTTTCCTTCGGGGCAGCCTGCGGATCCTTCGGAATCGAACGTCGCAGCACTGACTTCACGCGCTCGACCAGCAGGCGCTGCGAGAACGGCTTGCGGATGAAGTCGTCAGCGCCCATTTTCAGGCCGAACAGTTCGTCGATCTCTTCATCCTTCGACGTGAGGAAGATCACCGGCGTGTCGGTTTTCTGGCGCAGGCGGCGCAGCAGTTCCATTCCGTCCATCCGCGGCATCTTGATGTCGAGGATCGCGAGGTCGGGCGGAGACGTCTTGAAGCCCTCGAGCGCGGAGGCGCCGTCGGTGTAGGTCATGATCCTGTAGCCTTCGGCCTCCAGCGCAATGGAAACCGAGGTCAGGATGTTTCGGTCGTCGTCGACGAGTGCAATGGTTGGCATCAGCCTATTTCCCCGTGGACGCTAGATTTCTGACGCTTGAACAAGCGCCAGTCCCCGAGCCTTGAAGCCTGCAAAGCTGGGCCGAAATGTGACAATTCCCGTACAAATACGTGATTCGTCAATCTGTTGACGGTGGTCGGCGCCAATGGTTCCAGGTCCCAGTGAGCAATATTCGTCAACCTCTCGACCCGTTAATCTAGGCGCTCCCGGCACCGTTACCAGAGTTGCGCGACTGGACGCTCCATGAAGAACGACCCCGGTTTCGATCCCCGGATGGCAGCCCGGAAGCTCATGCGGGAAGCACGGTCCGGGGCCCTCGCCACCCTGATGGCCGGTAGCGGCGATCCGTATTGCTCGCTGGTCAACGTGGCGTGTGCGGCCGACGGGTCCCCGCTGCTCCTGATCTCCCGGCTCGCCGTCCACACCAGGAACATACTCGCCGACCACCGCGTCTCACTCATGCTCGACGAGCGCAAGCCGGGCGATCCGCTTGAGGGGGCGCGCGTCATGCTGACGGGGCACGCCGCGAGGACCGAAAGCGAAGACGCGCGCCGCCGCTATCTCGTCCGCCAGCCCGAAGCGGAGATGTTTGCCGGATTCGGCGACTTCGCCTTCTACGAGATCAAGCTCAAAGGCGCGCACCTGGTCGCGGGCTTCGGACGTATCGTCGATCTCGGTCCGGCCGATCTGCTCACCGATCTGAGCGGCGCCGACGCGCTGTTGGCGGCTGAGCCCGAAATCATCGCGCACATGAATCGCGATCACGCCGATGCCTGCCGGCTGTATGCGGTGAAGCTGCTGGGCGCCCCCGACGGAGACTGGCGCTGCGTCGGTTGTGATCCCGACGGACTTGATCTTCAACTCGATCGGACCGGTCTGCGGCTTCCATTTCCTCAACGCGTATCGCAGCCCGGCGTATTGCGTGCCGTGCTCAAAGATCTGGCGGAGCAGGCCCGCGCCATGGCCTGACGGGCACTCCCGCCGATACCGATTGCAATCGCAATCATCCCGTTGCTGGCGGGTCCGCAGCGTCCGCGCATTTCAGATCGCTTGCAAAGGCTGGCCGATTTCGCGGCGACGCCCGGGGATTGACGCCGGATAGCCGATCCGAGGGCGGTCTCCGCGGTGGTGTTGCACCGCAGCGTAATCGCTGCGACGGCAAAATAGGGTTATAGGCTCGCATTGATCTGCTTCAAAAGCCGCCGAAGATCGGCGTTGCGTCCGTTTGGTCTTGGCAGAAGACGGGATCGTGACTATACGGTCGCCCTTCTGTGGGGCCGGGGGTACAATCAACTCAAGGACTGCCACAGCCGGTCTATCCAGGGAGATTCCGGCGTTCCGGCCGGATGCGTGCGAGGAGGTTTCAGTGAAAGAGACGGGTTTGCGCAACAGCGCCTTTGGCGCAGACAAATTCGGCTTGAAGGACCTCGCTGCGGTCCATTGGAATCTGACTGAAGCGCCGCTTTACGAGCACGCAATCCGCAACGGCGAGGCCCAGATCGTCGCCGGCGGCGCGCTGAGCGCCGAGACCGGCCATCACACCGGCCGCTCCCCCAAGGACAAGCATACCAAGGTCGACGCGCTGACCGAGAACACCGTCTGGTGGGACGGCAACCGCAAGCAGAGCCAGGAGCACTTCGACAACCTGCTCCAGGACTTCCTGGCGCATGCCAAAGGCAAGACCCTCTACGCCCAGGACCTCTACGGCGGCGCCGATCCGCAGTACCGCATCAAGGTCCGCGTCTACACCGAATATGCCTGGCACTCGCTGTTCATCCGTCAGCTCCTGATCCGGCCGGACCGCTCGGAACTGGCGGGCTTCACGTCGGACATGACGATCATCGACATGCCGTCGTTCAAGCCTGATCACAAGCGTCACGGCGGCCGCGAGGGCTCCGACACCCAGGTTGCGATCGATTTCACCCGCAAGATCGTGCTGATCTGCGGCTCGTCCTACGCAGGCGAAATGAAGAAGTCGGTGTTCACCACGCTGAACTTCTACCTGCCGGCACAGGGCGTCATGCCGATGCACTGCTCGGCGAACGTCTCGAAGGACGGCAAGGAGAGCGCGCTGTTCTTCGGCCTGTCCGGCACCGGCAAGACCACGCTCTCGGCCGATCCGAACCGCATCCTCATCGGCGACGACGAGACCGGCTGGTCGCCGAACGGCATCTTCAATTTCGAAGGCGGCTGCTACGCCAAATGCATCAAGCTCTCGCAGGAAGCGGAGCCGATGATCTGGGACGCCACCAACCGGTTCGGCGCCGTGCTCGAAAACGTGGTGTTCGATCCGGTGACGCGCATCCCGGACTATGACAGCGACAAGCTGACCGAGAACACCCGCTCGGCCTATCCGCTCGACTTCATCCCGAACGCTTCGCGCTCGGGCATGGCCAGCCATCCGAAGAACATCATCTTCCTGACCGCCGATGCCTACGGCGTGATGCCGCCGATTGCCAAGCTGTCGCCGGCGCAGGCGATGTATCACTTCCTGTCGGGCTACACCGCGAAGGTGGCCGGCACCGAGAAGGGCGTCGAAGGCGTCGTGCCCGAGTTCTCCACCTGCTTCGGCGCGCCGTTCCTGCCGCGCCCGCCGGCCGAGTACGGCCGCCTGCTGCGCGACTACATCGCCAAGTACAACGTCGA
>CAZGSW010000203.1:0-7494 GCA_964528635.1 uncultured Rhodoplanes sp.
CCACCTCGTCCGGCGCCAAGATGGGCAAGACCGCGGACGGCGCGGTGTGGCTCAACGCCGACATGCGCAGCCCCTACGAGTACTGGCAGTTCTGGCGCAACACCGAGGACGGCGACGTGTCGCGCTTCCTCAAGCTGTTCACGGTGATGCCGCTCGACGAGATCGAGCGCCTCGCGGCACTCCAGGGCTCGGAGATCAACGAGGCGAAGAAGGTGCTGGCGACCGAGGCCACCGCGCTGCTGCACGGCCGCGCCGCGGCCGAGGAGGCCGCCGAGACCGCGCGGCGCACCTTCGAGGAAGGCACGCTCGCTTCGAGCCTGCCGACCGTCGAAATCCCGAATGCCGACCTCGCCGCGCTCGGCGTGCTGGCCGCGTTCGTCCGCGCCGGACTTGCGTCCTCCAACGGCGACGCGCGCCGCCAGATCAAGGGCGGCGGGCTCAGGGTCAACGACGCCACGGTCACCGACGAGAAGATGCAGTTGTCGCGGAGCAACCTGACGCCGGAGGGCGTCATCAAGCTGTCGCTCGGCCGCAAGAAGCACGTTCTCATCAAGCCGATCTGATCGCCGTCGCCCGGACCACCTCTGCGTTCGGGGGCAACACGCGCCGACGGGAGCCCTTCGGGATCGCTCCCGAAGGCGCTCCGGTCGGGGGCACGAGAGGCGCTTCGCGTCGGCCCGGGCGCGTTATACCTCCCACATCGTGACAAGAATGAGTCGGCTGGGCAGGCCGCCGGCGCTGTATCGCTGACGTTTTCGTGTAACGAACTACCGCGTCGGCTCGACGAAGTTGCGGTCGCTGGTATCGCGGAATTCGAAGAACTTGCGCAGCAGGCCCGGCGCGATCGCCGAGATCGGATTGATGATCGGCCTCGGGTTGCTGGGCGGTCCGTTCACCTCGTAGGTGATGCCGAGCAGGCCCTCGTTGCTGCCGCCGCCGAGGAACAGCCCGACGATCGGAATCTGGCCGAACATGTTGTTGAGGCCGTACAGCGGCACCAGCGTGCCGCGCACCGCGACCTCGTCGCGCGCGTAGTCGATCACGCCTTCCATGGTGGCGCCGATGATCGGCCCCTTGATGACGCCGTCGCGGATCGCGGTGCGGCCGGGCGACCGGATGAACTCGGCACGCGCCTGGGTGAACTCGACGCTGTTGCGCTGATCCTGCGCCGCGTTGGACACCACGCGGTCCAGCGCGCCCTCGCCGCGGATCGAGAAATCGCGCAGGTTGATCAGCCCGGTCTGCGGCGCGTTGTCGGGCGTGGGCGGGTCCATCACCACCCAGATCTTGCCGCCCGACATGCGCTGGTAGGTGTCGGTGAAGCGGAACAGCGCGCCGGCATCGCTGGTCTCGAAATACAGAACCGGCCGGCCGCTCGAGGTTCGCGTGCGCATATCGCCGATCAGCGGTGCGTCGCGGCCGATCTTGGCGTTCAGGTTGAAGCTGCGGATGCGACCGTTGCGGCGCGACATCCGCAGGTCGAGCCCGCGCAGCGCCTCGCCGTAGTGCCCCGCCACCACGCCGATCTTGATGTCGAGGTCCATGTCCGGCTGCTTGGAGCGAAGCTTCGGATCGGTCGGCCCCGACATCGAGGACTTCACGAACGTCCGTCCGTCATAGACGTCGCCGCGCATGGTGACGCGCATCGCCCCGTCGGTGCCGCGCTCGGCGCGCAGCGTCACCTTGTCGCCGTCCGAGGTCGCGAACACCGGGAAGTTCGCGAGTTGCATGTCGCCGTCGGAATTCAGTTCCACCGTGCCGCGCGCCAGGATGCCGTGCCCGTCGATCAGCATGTCGTCGAAGCGCATCGCGCCCTTTTCGCGCACGAAGGTGAAGGCGGCGCGCGCCGCGCTTCCGGCAGGCTTCACCCAGCCCGGAAGCAGGCTGTCCACCTTGACCGGCGTGAGATCCACCTCGACCTGCAGCCGGCTGTTTTCGGTGTCGCTGACGCGCCCGGCGAGCTTGAGCGCAAGCTGGCCGGTCAGCGCCGTGCCGAAGTTGAGCCCGAGCCGCGCCCGGGCCGCGTCGTCGAGCGAGGCCTGGACGCGCACCTCGGCCTCCGGCTCCGTCATCACCCGGCGATAGTCGACGTGGGCGGGCGTGCCGCCGATCCGCATCTCGCCCTGGATCTGGTAGTTCCGGTTGGTCGCGGTGACGCGCAGCGCCTGTGCCTCGACGCGATGGTTGAACATCATCTTCTCGGCGCTGAAGTTGGTGACGTCGACCGCGATGTCGTAGGCGGTCGATCCCTTCGGCAGATCGGGCCGCAGCGGCATCGCCAGATTGACCTGCCCGGTCACCGCGCCGCGCGTCGTGGCCGGATCGAACGGCGCGCCGGAGAACTCGCGAAGCCGGTCCGAGGCGAGCAGTTCGGACACCGCCGCCACCGGGCCGTCGAGCTTGAAGCGCACCCGCGCCGGCGGTTCGTCCGGCTCCATGTCGGGCACCTCGAACACGCCGTCGGTCAGAACGATGCGCCGGTCCGGCGAGACCTCGACGATCCCCTTGCCGACATTGACGACGGTGCTCCGGCCGGTGATTTTTGCGTTGAGGTCGGCCTCGCGGATCGGCGGAAGGCCCTCGACGGGTTTGATGACCAGGTCGCGCGCGGCAATCTCGATCGACATGCCGTCGTCGGGAACCGGCGGCCCGCCCGGCTGCATCGCCACCACCGGCATGTTGGTCGCAATGTCGATGCGATCCACCGTGCCCGCGGTCACCGCGCCCGCCAGCCAGTCGCGCACCTTGGGCGCGATGAACACCGGCCACAGGCGCTTGAGCGCGGCAACCGTCATCTGATTGCCGGCGATGCCGAGCGCCATCCGGGGCTCGCCGCCGAAATCGAGCATTCCGCTGAGCGCGATGCTGACGTCGCCGCGCACGCCGAGATCGTTGGTGCCGAAATCGCCCTTCTCGATGGTGATCCGCTGACGGCCCGGATCGATCGATCCACGCACCAGCACGTTCTTGAGCAGCAGGCCGTCGTCCTCCTTCGGGATCGGGTCGAGCACGATCAGCCCGCCCCCGATCGCGAACGGCCACGCCGCGCCTGGCTCCGCCGGAGCCGCGAACTCGGCCCTCAGGTTGAGCCGCATGGTTCCTGCGTGGATCTTGAAGGGAATACGCAGCGTGCGGCGGGTGAGATTCCAGTCGAGCGCCATCTCCGCCGAGTTGATCGGTACGCTGCGCTCGGAGTGGCCGAGGAATCCGATCGAGCCGCCCTCGGCGACAATGGAGCCCCGCGCGTATTGCGGCGTGCCGTCCGCGGCTATCGCCGATTCCAGCGCCGCGGAGACCGCCATGTCGGACCGCAATCCGCTTTCCACCATGTGCAGTGCGAACAGATTTCCGGCCGGCACCTTGTGCGCCTGCAGCCGCAGCAGCCGATTGCCGCCGTCGCGCGGCTCCAGCGCCGCGTTGAACTGCCACGGCTTGTCCTTGCTCTCGGACACCATCGAGAGCGTGACGCCGCCGCCGCTCGGGCGCAGCAGGCTCATGGACAGGTTCTGCACGCCCCACTCCAGCCCGTCGCGCCGGTCCAGCACGGTGAGGCTGCCGTTGGTGATGCCGATCTCGGTCAGATCCTTGCCGTCGAACCCGGTGACGATCACGACCTCGTTGGCCTGCGCCGGACCGCCCAGCCGGTCGACCCAGGCGAGCGCCGCACCGAGGTTCGCGGCGAGACTGCGCTGCGCCACCGCCTGCCACGGCGAGGGCTTGGCGTCGGCAGCAGCGTTGCCCGCGTCGCCTGCACCGGCCGCGGGCTCCGCCATTCGCGCCGGAGCGATGCTGGCCAGCGGGCGTTCGCCGCCCGCAAACACGGTCAGGCGGCCGTCGCCTTCGATCTGGATTTTCAGGTTGGCGTCGACCAGACGGAAGGTCTGGGCGCGTGGGCTGCCGAGCAGAAGGCTGGTGCCGGCGATTCCCACCTCGGCCTTCGGCGCGGTCGCCACCAACGCACCCGTCGCGTCGCGCACCTCGATATCGCGCAGGCGCAGCGCGGTGTGACCGTCCGTCGTGCGTTCGAGCTGGGTGCCGCCGACCTCGACCTGGTACTGCGAGCCGAAATTGCTTTCGATTGCCGAGGTCAGCCACGGCGTTGCGATGTCGAGCGAGATCGGACCGCTCGCCAGCCGCCACCACAGGCCCACACACAGGATGAGGACGACCGCGATCGTGCTGCCGCCGATCACCGTGACACGACGGACCACCGGATGCCGCCGGTCGAACATGAACCAGGGATTGAACGGAAGCCGCCAGCCGGAGTGGCGCAGGCCGAAGCGGCGGCGTTCCGCACCGCCGGTCTCTTCCGGATCGTCGGCAACGCCGGCAGCCCGCCGCCGGTGCCGCGCCAGAGCGTCTTCCAGCTCCTGCAGCATGCCTGTCCGCGGACTTTTTCTCTGGTCCGTCATGCCCAACCGGGCTTCCCCTGGTCCGCGATTGTCACCACCGAGCCGCAGCAATCCGATTACGCGACAACGACGAGCATTTCGTTATGAAATGACCCGGGCCGCCAACGTCCCCCACCCCGGACTCGCCAGCGCGTCCCGTCCAGAATAATGCAGATTGAGCCCCTGAAAACGACGAAAGGAAGGCGCATGGCCACCAAAATTGCAGCAGGATCAAAGGCTCCCGGGTTTTCCCTGCCCCGCGACGGCGGCGGCACGGTCTCGCTGTCCGACTTCAAGGGGCGCAAGCTGGTGCTGTATTTCTACCCCAGGGCCGACACCTCCGGGTGCACCCGGGAGGCCATCGACTTTTCCGGCCTGAAGGGCGCCTTCACGAAGGCCGGCACCGAGGTGCTGGGGGTGTCCGCCGACCCTGTGACCCGGCTCGACAAGTTCAAGACCAAGCACAAGCTCAACGTCGCGCTCGGCTCCGACGAGACCCACAAGATGCTGGAGGCCTACGGGGTGTGGGCGGAGAAGTCGCTGTACGGCCGCAAGTACATGGGCATCCTGCGCAACACCTACCTGATCGGTGCCGACGGCAAGGTCGCCCGCGTCTGGGAGAAGGTGAAGGTCGACGGTCATGCCAAAGAGGTGCTCGAAGCCGCCAGGGCCCTGTAGCCCGCTGAACCAGCAGGCCACGCCGCCTGCGTCCACGCTTCATTAGCAATCATCGGCATTTTCTCAACCCGGTTCGGACAATATTAACCATGACGCGCTGATATCGCCCGCGATGCACCGGGCCCGCAAACCGGGTCCGGACGGGGAGCGTCGATGTCATCTCGTCACGGGTATCGCAGCCACCGGTCCGATTCCGGACGCGTCGTCCAGCACGACGCCACCGCCCGCACGGCGGCCCGGTCCGGCTACACGCTCGCCCATGCAGGACGCTCCTTCCGGCTCGGCCCCGTCACCTTCTGGATCGCGGTCGGCAGCATCGTCGTGATGGCGGGCTGGTCGCTTGCGACCGGCACCTACTTCGCCTTCCACGACGACGTCATCAAGCGGCTGATCGCCCGCCACGCCGAGCAGCAGTTCGCCTACGAGGATCGCATCGCCGAGTTGCGCGCCCAGGTCGACCGCACCGCCAGCCGGCAGTTGCTCGACCAGGAGCGGTTCGAGCAGAAGCTCGACCAGATCCTGCGCCGCCAGTCGACGCTGGAAACGCGCGCCACCACCCTGCTCGGCGTCCCCGATCCCACGCCGACCGGCTCCATTCCGCGGCGCGCGCGGCCGGAGCCGCTTCCCGGGTTGCCGCCGGCCCCGGCGCTGAAGCCTTCTCCGATCAACGACACCGCGATCTTCACGGTGCCGCCGGACCGCGAGGCCCGGCTGGAATCGCGCGTCTCTCCGCAGCGCGCCACCCGCGTCGCCGCCGCGGCGACCGCAAAGCTCCCCGCCGCCGGCATCGAGGGGACCATCACACGGCTTCACACGTCGCTCGACCGCGTCGAGGCACGGCAGACGGCGGCTCTCAATTCGCTGGAAGAGAGCTACGACAACAAGGTCAAGCGCATGCGCGGCGTGCTGGCCGACCTCGGCGTCAAGCCCGGCAAGGTGCAGCCGCCGTCCGGAGTGGGCGGCCCGTACATCCCGGCGAAGCTCTCGGCGCACGCGGGGACCTTCGAGCGCCAGTTGTTCCGCATCCAGATCGCGCGGATGCAGGCCGACCGGCTCACCCACACGCTGGGTACCGTGCCGGTCCGCAAGCCGATCGCCGGCGAGATCGACCTGAGTTCGAGCTTCGGCGTCCGCAGCGATCCGTTCGGGCGCGGGCCCGCGATGCACTCCGGCGTCGACTTCCGGTCGGGTCACGGCAGTCCGGTGCGCGCCGCCGCGCACGGACGCGTGGTGTCCGCCGGCTGGAACGGCGGCTACGGAAAGATGGTGGAGATCGACCACGGCAACGGCATCACGACCCGGTACGGCCATCTGTCGCATATCGACGTCAAGGCCGGTCAGAGCGTGCGCGCCGGCCATACCATCGGACGCGTCGGATCGACCGGTCGCTCGACCGGACCGCATCTGCATTACGAGACCCGCATCGGCGGCAGTGCCGTCGATCCGCAGAAGTTCCTCCGCGCCGGCCTTCGCCTCGGCAACGCAATCTGAATTGGCGCGCGCGTAACCGGACCGGCCGGCCGGCCGCGGTTAACCACGCGCGACGTCTTCGCAACCTCGACCAGCCAGCCGCGTTACAGTCTCCAGGTGCGGCGCGCTGTGTTGGGGTGCAAGCGTGTCCTGTTTTCCAGGCTCCCAGTTTCTCGTCGCTCTCTGGCGGCGGGACATCGTCAAGGCAAGAATCGAACTGGTCTCAGACGAGGTGTCGGCGCAACGCCGGGACGCGCTCTGGTGGGCCATCGACTGCCGCGAATGGTTCATCAAGATGGTGGCGGACGATTTCGGCCGCGAAATGGAAGCCATCGACCGCATGCTGGAGACAGAACTGAGACGCTGAAGCCGGCAGCAACGAAAAAGCGGAGCGGCCTTCGCCGCTCCGCTTTTCGTTTATCACGCCAACGCAAACCGTCCGGCGCGGATCATCCGCGCAGGGTTTCCTCCTGTCTCGCTTGCACCACCACCGCTGCGACACTCAGACAAACCGCAGCAGCAAAGGCGATCGAAAACAACGAGATCCACATGGTGTTGCCTCCGTACGAGAATGCGCTCCGCCCAACGCCTCGATCATCGGGCCCGCAGACATCGAGCAAAGCGGATCAGCAACGCCGCCGGAAGACAGTCGTTCCACCCCGATGTTCTTTCGGTTTTCCAATGGTTTAGGCGGCGGCAGAAATGCGGCGAAAGGTTTCGGCGATTTCGCCGGCGAAATCAGTACACCTTGTGCTTGTCCACGGGCGGCGCGCGATAGGCCCGCCGCGGCCGTTTTGGCGGCCGTTCCTGATCGGATTCCTCCGCCCGCCGCTCCGCCTCCAGTTCGGCCGGTTCCATCGCCTTCTCGCCGGCGTCCTTCATGTCAGCGAGCGCCCGGGCCTTCGCTGCAGCCGCGACACCGGTCGGAGGCGGAACCGGTTCCGGTTCGGTGCGC
>CAZGSW010000204.1:0-7433 GCA_964528635.1 uncultured Rhodoplanes sp.
CTACGGCTTCCGGCCGCTCGACTTCCCGACGCTGGCGGGAGGGCTGAGTTCGTGACGAATGAGCGCCAGCCCGAGCGCGTGCGTTTTCAGTGTTCGGCCTCGCTTGCCGAGACCGCCGAGCGCGAAGCTGCGGCCATCATCCCAGAACTCCGACAGCGGCTGCCGGCGGGCGTCGAGATTCTGCATGTCGGCGCAACTTCGGTGTCAGGCTGCCTGACCAAGGGAGACCTTGATCTCGTTGTTAGAGTCGACGCGCCTGACTTCCAAGCCGCGCGGGATGCGCTGGATTCCGCATACTGCAAGAATCTCGGCTCGCCACGCGATGACACCTTCGCGAGCTATGCCATCGAGGGGCGGTCGTTGCCGGTCGGGATTCAACTCGTTGTGCGCGGGTCCGCCCTCGATGATTTCCATTCGTTCTGGGAACGGCTGCGTGCATCGCCGCAACTCAAGGACGAATACAACGCGCTCAAGCGGCAATGGGATGGCGGTGACATGGAGCAATACCGCGCCGCCAAGAGCGATTTCATCAGACGAGCGAATGCCCAATTGCCGGTGAGTGCGCCATGAAATTCACTCTCTCCTGGCTCAAGGAACACCTCGACACCGAGGCGTCGCTCGATGAGATCGTGGCCAAGCTCACCATGATCGGGCTGGAGGTCGAGAGCATCGACAACCCGGCGGACAAGTTCGCGCCGTTCAAGGTGGTCGAGGTCCTGTCGGCGGTGCAGCATCCGAACGCCGACAGATTGCGCGTCTGCATGGTCGACACCGGCGAGGGCAACCCGTTGCAGATCGTATGCGGTGCGCCGAATGCGCGCGGCGGCATGAAAGCGGTTCTCGGCCTGCCGGGCACCTACATCCCGGGCAAGGACGTCACGCTCAAGGTCGGAAAGATTCGCGACGTCGAAAGCCAGGGCATGCTGATTTCCGGCGCGGAGATTCAGTTCAACGACGATCACGATGGCATCATTGAGATGCCGCCGGATACTCCGGTCGGAAAGCCCTTTGCCGAAGTGTTGGGTCTGAACGACCCGACCATCGAGATCAATCTCACTCCGAATCGTCCCGACTGCACCGGCGTCAACGGCATCGCACGCGACCTCGCGGCCGCCGACGTCGGCAAATACAAGGAAAACACGCCGCAGGTCGTGAAGGGCGAGTTCCCCTGCCCGGTCGGCGTCAGGCTCGACTTCGGCGCATCGCCCTCGCTGTGCCCTGCATTCGCGCTGCGGCTCGTTCGCGGCGTGAAGAACGGCCCCTCGCCCGCCTGGCTGCAGAAGCAACTGAAGGCCATCGGCCTGCGCCCCATCAACGCGCTGGTCGATATCACCAACTACATCACCTACGACCGCGGCCGCCCGCTGCACGTGTTCGACGCCGCCAAGGTCAAGGGTGATCTCGTGGTCCGGCGCGCAAACAACGGCGAGCAGGTGCTGGCGCTCGACGGCAAGACCTACACGCTCGACAACGCCATGTGCGTGATCGCCGACGATAACGGCGTCGAGTCGCTGGCCGGCATCATGGGCGGCGAGGCGTCGGGCTGCGACGAGAACACCGTCGACGTGCTGATCGAGTCGGCGTTGTGGGAGCCGCTCAACATCGCCCAGACCGGACGCAAGCTCGGCATCAACTCCGACGCGCGCTACCGCTTCGAGCGCGGCGTCGATCCAAACTTTATGCAGCCCGGGCTCGAACTTGCGACCCGCATGGTGCTCGACCTGTGCGGCGGCACGCCGTCGGAGGTCGTGGTGGCCGGCAAGGCGGAGGCGCCGGAGCGGGTGATCGATTTCCCGCCGTCCGAACTCAAGCGCCTCGCCGGACTCAGCCTCGAACTTTTGGAAATGCGGCGCGTCCTCACCAAGCTCGGCTTCTTCGTCGCCGGCCAGGGCACGATGGTGAAAGTGTCGCCGCCGTCATGGCGGCCGGACGTCGAGGGTAAGGCCGATCTGGTCGAGGAAATCGTGCGCATCGTCGGCGTCGACCGCATTCCGCTGACTCCGTTCGGCCGTGGCGAGACGCCGCGCAAGCCGGTCCTGACATCGGCGCAGGTGCGGACCCGCAAGGCCAAGCGGGCGCTGGCCGCACGCGGCATGGTCGAGGCCGTCACCTGGTCGTTCGTCTCGAAAAAACAGGCCGGCCTGTTCGGCGGCGCCAGGGCCGAGCTTGCACTCGCCAATCCGATCGCCGCCGAACTGTCGGACATGCGGCCGAGCCTGTTGTCCGGCCTGATCGCGGTCGCGCAGAAGAACGCCGATCGTGGTTTTCCCGACGTGGCGCTGTTCGAGGTGGGGCAGGTGTTCCGCGGCGACAATCCCGAGGACCAGTTGATAGCCGCATCCGGCGTCCGCCGCGCCCTGGCAAAAAGCGTGGGCAGCGGACGCCATTGGTCGTCGCGAGCCGAAAATGCCGATGCCTTCGACGTGAAGGGCGATGCATTCGCAGCGCTGGCAGCGGCGGGCGCTTCGCTGTCGGCGCTTCAAGTGGTCCCCGGCGGACCGACCTGGTTCCATCCCGGCCGCTCCGGCACGATCCAGATCGGGCCACAGAACGTGCTCGGTCACTTCGGCGAACTGCATCCCCGCGCCATCGAGGCGATGGATGCCGAAGGTCCGCTCATGGGCTTCGAAGTCATCCTGGATCGCATCCCGGAGGCCAAGGCGAAGCCGACCCGCGCCAGGCCGGTGCTCGACCTGTCGCCGTTCCAGCCGGTCACGCGCGACTTCGCCTTTGTGGTCGACCGCACGGCCAGGGCCGCGGACCTGATCCGGGCGGCGCAAGGCGTCGACCGCAAGCTGATTGCGGGTGTAACCGTGTTCGACGTCTATGAAGGACAGGGCATCGAAGCCGGGAAGAAATCGATCGCCATGGCCGTGACGATCCAGCCCCGCGAGAAGACCATGACCGACGCGGAGATCGACGCGCTCGGTGCGAAAATCGTCGCCGAAGTGGGCAAGCGGACCGGCGGCGTCCTGCGCGGCTGATCCTGCGCGGCCGATGTGTCTTTTGCGCCACCGGCGCTGAAATAAATCAGCCGGTTCCCGACGCCTTGGGAAAACCGTCCGCTCGCCGGTCGCGAATCACTTTGCATCGCCCCTAGCATACGGTCTCCGATTCGGGAGATCGCGATGCAGGCCCGCCGTTCCACTCCGATGTATCTCGTCGAGGATATCGACGATGCGCGCCTGCGCTACATCGGGCTCGGCTTTGTCCCGGTGCCGGGCGAGGACGAAGCCGACGACGAAGGATGCTGCGGCGTCTCCGCAGGCCAGACCCACATCATCCTGATCGACCGCGGCCATGCCGAGCGCACGCTGCCGCCGCGCGCCATCGCGCTGCTGGAGGACAAGCCCGCACTCTACGTCTGGGTCGATTCGCTGGAGGACGTGCGCACCGCCGCGTGGGAGGACACCGACACCTTCCTCGGCGAAGTCAGCACGGCAGGTCTGCGCGAATGGGCGGTTGAAAGCCAGCACGGCCTGCTGGTGTTCGCGGAGACCGTCGGCGGCCAGCACTGATCCGACCGCGGCGACATGATACAAGGCCAGCTCCGCCATCATCCTGAGAGGCCGGAAGGCACGCGCTTCAAAATCGAATATCTGCACCTACATAGGGAGCATCCCTCGTCGGGAAGTTCCCATGCTCGATACCTCCGTCGCCTATCTGCTCGATCCCGATCCGGTCGAGGCCGCGCCTCCGTCTCCGCCTTCCGGCGGCGATGCCGCGCTGCTCGACGCCTATTCGCACACCGTTTCGTCCGTGGTGGACACGGTCGGACCCGCGGTGGTCCGCGTCGACACCCGTGAAGCCGGCGGCCGCACCGGCAAGGGTGGCATCGGCTCCGGCGTGGTCATATCGCCGGACGGGCTCGTCCTCACCAACTCGCACGTCGTCAACGGCGCGAAGGAAATCCGTCTCTCCGACACCGAGGGGCGGACCACGGAATCCCGCCTGCTCGGCATCGATCCCGACACCGACCTCGCATTGCTGCGCGCCGACGCGGCGCGCACGCTCGCGTTCGCACCGCTCGGCGACTCCAAGGCGCTGCGCCGCGGCCAGATCGCCATCGCGATCGGCAACCCGCTCGGCTTCGAATCGACCGTAACCGCGGGTGTCATATCGGCGCTGGGCCGCTCGCTGCGCTCGGTGTCCGGCCGCATGATCGAGGACGTGATCCAGACCGATGCGTCGCTCAACCCCGGCAACTCGGGAGGGCCGCTGGTCAATTCGCACGGCGAGGTGATCGGCATCAACACCGCCGTCATCATGGGCGCGCAGGGCATCTGTTTTGCGGTCGCGAGCAACACCGCCAACCACGTACTGAGCGAGATCATCATGCACGGCCGCGTGCGGCGCGGTTACATCGGCGTCGCAGCGCAAACCGTGCCGGTGCCGCGCCGCCATGCGATCTCGGCC
Source organism: uncultured Rhodoplanes sp. (assembly GCA_964528635.1). GTDB lineage: Bacteria > Pseudomonadota > Alphaproteobacteria > Rhizobiales > Xanthobacteraceae > Z2-YC6860. The sequence continues at coordinate 4,417 of CAZGSW010000204.1, forward strand.
GGGATCGAGAACCGGTCCGGCGCCATGCTGTCGAGCGTGGCGGCCGACGGGCCGGCCGATCGCGCCGGGTTGATGTCGCACGATCTTGTGGTGCGTCTCGACGGCGAGCCGGTCACCGGTGTCGACGACATGATCCGCCTGCTTGATCGCAGCCGGATCGGCAAGCGCGTAACGGTGGAAGCGATTCGACTCGGGCGCTTGCGTGAGTTCGAGCTGACCCCGGTCGAGCGAAACGCGCAGCCGCAGGCCTAAGCGGGCAACAAATCCGCATAGGCGAAGCCATCGCGCTCCACCACCTCGCCGGGCCGCACCGCGACCGGGCGCGCCAGCATCGGGCCCGCGACGACGAAGGAATGAAACTCGCCGTTCTCGCCGCACGGATCGACATCCGGCGGCAGATCGGCAAGGAGTTCAGCGTCGAACCGCCGTCCGGCGAACGACGCCGGCAGCTTCTTCAGATCGACGCAGACCAGCCGCGCGTCCAATCCCGAAGCGATCATGTCGCAGGCAAGCCGGTCTGTCGGCATGTGCCAGACCGGAAACACCGCCGTCATGCCGATCGGCGCGAGCCGCGTCTCACGGTAGCGCCGGATGTCTTCCAGAAACAGATCGCCGAAGATGATGTGGGTGACGCCCAGCGCCCTCGCCTGCTCCATGGCCGCGGCCATCTCGCGCTCGTAAACCTCGTTCGGACATGGGTACGGGATCCGAACGATCGTCGGGGACAGGCCTGCAGCTTCGAGCTGCGCCGCCAGCAAGTCCTGACGCAATCCATGGATGCTGACCCGGCCGAACGCATCGGTGATGGTGGTGAGCGCTCCAATGATTTCGTAATCGCCGGCGCGGCGCGCCACATGGAGAGCCCACGCGCTGTCCTTGCCGCTCGACCACGCGATCAGGGCCTTGGGACGTGCCGTCATTTCCGCTTCCGGGGGCGCCGCCGCGGCGTGCTTTCGGGCTTCTGCTCGGCAGGGCCCTTCAGCGCTCCCATGCGCCGCAGCACCGCTTCGGCAACGCGCTCGCCGGATTCCCAGGCACCGCCCACGGTGCCCCACTGAGTCTCGTGAACGGCCTCTCCGGCGAAGTAGATCCGGTCACGGACCGGCTCGCTCAGCGCCTGCCGCGATGCCTGACCGCCGGGCTGGGCGACCGCTGTCGCTCCCATGATCCAGGGGGCCGCGTTCCAGTTCGTGGCGCGCGTCCGCCTGATCGCCTTGCGGATATCCTCGCCGTAAAGCCCCGCCAGCCAGTCGATGGCGAACCCGGCCAGGGCCTTCTCGCCACCGGCGGCCAACTCCCCGGCGTGGCGGCCGCCCACGGTGACAACTGCGAGCGGCGTGTCCGACACGTTGGCAAGCAGAGCCGCGGTCTGCCGGTCCGTCGCCTTCTCGAACATCAGATCGTCGCGCTGCAGCCCGAGAGGGTTGCCCGGCATCTCCAGCGCAATGTGATCGAGGCTGCCCGGCTTCAGCGCCACCAGTGCGTCGCGCTGCCGCTTGGGTAGATCGGGCAGAAAGGCAATCTTGTCGGCCGCGAGCACAGCTGCGGGCGCCGTCACGATCACGTAGCGGCAGGTCAGCGTGCCCTTGGCGGTACGGACCTCCGTGCGCCCCCGCGTGTTGCGCGTGTCGATTTGTGCGACCGGTGTATCCAGCCGCACCGGCATGCCAGCCGCGATGCCGGCCAGCAGTGTGCCGAACCCCTGACGGCAGAACGCCGCGCTGTCGCGTTCGGCGGCACGGCCGAGATCCATCGCCGACACAGCATCGAGATCCGCGCCGCAGTGGTAAGGCCCGAGCACGAAGTCGATGCACGCTTTCCAGTCGCCGAGATCGGGCGGCATGGCCTTGGCGGCGGGCATGTCAACCTTGCCGCGCGATGCATTGGAGATCGCGCGGCTCGCCCTGACCATGGCGGCGAGGAAATCCTCCATCTCGCTTTCGCGGGCGTTGCGCCGCCCCGTTCTCACCCGCTGGCCGGACGGCGCACGATAGATGTCGAGGCCGCGGCCGTTCGCCAGCTTCATCAGCGGATTGCTGTCCGGCGAGTAGACCCAGTGCGCGCCAAGATCGAAGGGAACTCCGAACGTCAACGTGTCGGTGACGCAACGGCCGCCCACCCGGCCGGACGCCTCCACCACGATGAACCGGCGGCCGGCAGCGGCGAGCCGGCGGGCTGCCGCAATTCCCGCGGCACCTGCTCCCACGACAACCACCTCAGTGTCGCTGCCCGCCGGCACGGGTGCACCGATTGCGGGCGACGCCAGGGCGCCGCCGGCAGCGGCGAGGAACGATCGTCGGGTGAATGACGTCATGGTTTTCAGCAAGTTGCCGGAACTGCTCCCGTCACCAACTTTGCCCGATTGCAGGGCCCTCCGCAAACCGGCGTGACTAACGGGGCGTTACCACATACCGCCATCAATGAACCGAATTGCAATGAGTCCCGTCTATCGTGACGCGACAATGCGACGTGCAGGAAACAATGCGCGCGCATGGGGAGTGTGCCATGAGCCTGCTGCGCGGAATGGGTCGCGTCATCGTCGAATATCTGCAGCGGGGCGAGGACGGCTACGAGCCGTTCACGCCGAGCGAGCCCGATGCACTGCGCGCCGCGCTGCAGCCCGGCGACGTTCTCCTGGTCGAAGGCAACAACCGCGTCTCGGGCGTCATCAAGTACCTGACGCAGTCGACCTGGTCGCACGCGGCGCTCTACGTCGGGCCGATCGGCGACCGCACCGCGCCGGACGGCGAGCCGCTCGTCCTCGTGGAGGCAAATCTCGGCGAAGGCGTGATCGGCGCTCCGCTCTCCAAGTACGCGCGTTATCACACGCGGATTTGCCGCCCTGTCGGATTGACCGGCGACGACTGCACGCGGGTCTGCAACTACGCCGCCGAGCGGATCGGTTTCGACTACGACGTCAAGAACATCATCGACCTGATGCGCTACCTCATTCCGCTGCCGGTGCCGCAGCGCTGGCGGCGGCGCATGATCGCGCTCGGCTCCGGCCATCCGACGCG
>CAZGSW010000205.1:0-7413 GCA_964528635.1 uncultured Rhodoplanes sp.
ATCTCGAACGCGCCGGTCGCCGACCTTGCGATCGTCTGGGCCAAGCTCGACGGCAAGATCCGCGGCTTCATCGTGGAGCGCGGCACCAAGGGCTTCGAGACCCCCAAGGTCGAAGGCAAGCTCTCGCTTCGCACCTCGGTAACTGGCGAGGTGGTGCTGCAGGACGCGTTCGTGCCGGAAGACAACCTGCTGCCGAACGTGTCGGGACTTGCCGGTCCGTTCGGCTGCCTCAACATGGCGCGCTACGGCATCGCCTGGGGCGCGATGGGCGCCGCCGAGTTCTGCTGGCATGCCGCGCGGCGGTACACGCTCGACCGCAAGCAGTTCAACCGGCCGCTGGCGTCGAACCAGTTGGTGCAGAAGAAGCTCGCCGACATGCAGACCGAGATCGCGCTCGGCCTGCGCGGCGCGCTTGCGCTCGGCCGCATGCTGGAGGCCGGCAAGGCGGCGCCGCCGTCGATCTCGCTGATGAAGCGCAACAACTGCGGCAAGGCGCTCGATATCGCCCGCGTGTCGCGCGACATGCACGGCGGCAACGGCATCTCCGACGAGTTCCATGTGATGCGCGTGATGTGCAATCTCGAGACGGTGAACACCTACGAGGGCACGCACGACATTCACGCGCTGATCCTCGGCCGAGCGCAGACCGGGATTCAGGCGTTCTTTTAGTGGCCGCGGGCCTCACGCTGTGCCGCGCAAGGCGTGGATTGCGCGGCACAAGGCCGGCATGACGCGGGCAGGTCCGACCGTCAGCCGTGACGCAGCTTGAGATAGAGGATCGTGGCCGACAGCCCGAGCGTCACAAGGTTGGCCAGAACCAGCGGCACGTCGGATTTGATCGCGCCGTACACCAGCCACAGCACGATGCCGAATGTCATCAGGCCGAACATGCCGAGCGAAATGTCGGCGGTTGACCGTGTCCGCCACGCCTTCGCCACCTGCGGGACGAACGCGAATGTCGTGCAGAACGCAGCCACCAGGCCGAGGACGGTGACTGCTTCGAGGTTCATGGTCGCGCCGACAGCTAGCGCGCCAGTTTCGCCAGTTCGGCGAGCCGCAGGCTCATGGCGCTGTCCGGGTCGGTCATCGGATCGCAGACGGTGAAATGGTTCTTGCCCGGCACCTCTTCGTAGCGGGTCTCGTTGCTCTTCGCCCACGCGTGGGCGATTTCCTTGCTGTGACGCAGGAACTCGGACGATTCGTCGCCGCCCACCACCGAATCGAAAACCTTCCCGGTCGGCGCCGCCCAGAACAGCGGCGAGATCGCCTTCGCGCTCTCCTCCGTCAGCTTGAATTCGGCGTTGCCGGCGAGATGCATCAGCACCGTCAGGTCGTACAGGCCCGAAACCGCATAGCACGAGGGAACCAGATCGCCGGGCGCGCCGTGCCTGGTCCAGTCCACCGCAGCCATGCACGCGGCAAGGTGTCCGCCGGCGGAATGCCCGCTCACCATGATTCGCTTGCCGAACTTCTTCCACAGCGCGAGGCAGGCGTCCCGTGTCTGGTCGACGATGTCGGCGATCGAGACCTGCGGAACCAGATCGTAACCGGATATGGCAACCGTCACGCCGTGCGCATTCATGCCGCGCGCCATGTGACTGAACATCGACGGGTCGAGCGAGCGCCAGTAGCCGCCGTGAATGAACAGCGCGAGCGGAGCGCCTGCCGCGCCGCCTTCCGGCGCGTACACGTCGATGTATTGTCGCGGGCTCGGTCCGAACGAAATCCCAAGCTCGGTGCGTCCCTCCGCCTTGGCCTGCTCGCGATAGGCGGCGGCGTCGCGCACCCAGCCCTCGAAAATCTGCGGGTGGTCCGGCACGCGGGCGCGGTTGTTGTATTCGGCTTCGTAATCGAGGGGCATGGATGGCTCCGGAATGGGGCCCGCAGAGTGCGTCAATCGCCACGGAGGGGCAAGAGCGGGCGCTGGCCGGGCGCGGGACGGGGATTTTGCCGCGGAGCCGCCGGGAATCGGGTTATGAATACGCCATACAACATGGGGTTCGGAACGGCATGAAGGTCGGCGGAAAACCGACGCGGACGATCTGGCTCGAGGCCGACGGTGCAACCGTCGGCATCATCGACCAGACCGTGCTGCCGCACCGGTTTGCCACCCTCAGGCTGGCCAGTCTCGACGATGCCGTCCGCGCCATCGCCGCCATGCAGGTGCGCGGCGCGCCGCTGATCGGCGCCGCCGCGGCGTACGGCATGGCTCTGGCGCTGCGCGCCGATCCGTCGGACGCGTCGGCGGAGCGCGCCCGTGTCGCGCTCATGAAGACGCGGCCCACCGCCATCAACCTGAAGTGGGCGCTCGACGAGGCGATGGCTGCAATCCGTGGCCTGCCGGAGGACGAGCGCGCCGCCGCCGCCTACCGGCGCGCTGCCGCGATCGCCGACGAGGATGTGGCGATCAACCGGGCGATCGGCCGTCATGGCCTGCCGCTGATCGAGACGGTCGCTGCCCGAAAGAGGGCGGGCGAGCCGGTCAACATTCTCACCCATTGCAACGCGGGCTGGCTCGCCACCGTCGATATAGGAACCGCGACGGCCCCGATCTATGCCGCCCACGACGGCGGCGTGAAGCTCCATGTCTGGGTCGACGAGACGCGGCCGCGCAACCAGGGCGCCTCGCTCACCGCGTGGGAACTCGGGCAGCACGGCGTGCCGCACACCGTGATCGCCGACAACACCGGCGGTCATCTGATGCAGCACGGCATGGTCGACATGGTCATCGTCGGCACCGACCGCACCAGCGCGCAAGGCGACGTCTGCAACAAGATCGGCACGTATCTCAAGGCGCTGGCGGCGAAGGACAACGGCGTGCCGTTCTATGTGGGCGCGCCGTCGCCCAGCATCGACTTCGCGCTGCAGGACGGCGTCGCGGAGATTCCGATCGAACAGCGCAGCGCCGAGGAGCAGGCGACCGTGACCGGGCGCACCGCCGGCGGAGCCATCGAGACGGTCACCGTCATCCCGGACGGCTCGCCGGCGGCGAACTACGGTTTCGACGTGACGCCTGCGCGCCTTGTCACCGGACTCATCACCGAGCGCGGACTGATCGCTGCCAGCCGGGAGGCGCTCGCCAGGGCGTTTCCGGAGCGCGTCGCGGCGGCGGCACAGCGGAGCGAGGCCGCGGAATGAGCATGCCGCTTGCGAAGGCCGCCGAAGTGCCTGTCGACGGGCGGCAGTCGCAGACCGCGCTTGCGGTGGCGCGCGGCACCGGCCGTCTCCTGCTGTCGCTCGGGTTCTGTTGTGTCAGCGAACTGCCGCTTGCGTCGGGACGCCGCGCCGATCTGGCCGCGCTCGGCCGTGACGGCGAAATCTGGATCGTCGAGATCAAGTCATCGGTTGCCGATTTCCGTGCCGACAACAAGTGGATGGACTACCGGATGCACTGCGACCGGCTGTTCTTCGCCACCACGACCGAGGTGCCTTGCGAGATTTTCCCGCCCGACACCGGCCTGATCGTGGCGGATGCGTTCGGCGCGGAGATCGTCTGCGGTGCGCCGGAGCACCGCCTGCATGCCTCGACGCGCAGGAGCATGACGATGGGCATCGCGCGCGCCGCATCGCTGCGCCTGCAGTCGTTGATCGATCCGGCGGGGCCTTACGGGTCGGCGCTTTAAAGCATGATCCCGAAAAGTGGGAACCGGTTTTCGGAAAAGATCATGCTTAAGCAGGGAGCTAAAGCGGGATGGCGATTCAAGGTCAAGTCATCCCGCTTTAGCGCGGTGCGCGCTTGGCGAGGATGCGCTGCAGCGTGCGGCGGTGCATGTTGAGCCGCCGCGCCGTCTCGGAGACGTTGCGGTTGCACAGCTCGTAGATGCGCTGGATGTGTTCCCAGCGCACCCGATCCGCCGACATCGGATGCTCCGGCGGCTCGGCCTTGCGGCCTTCGATCACCAGCAGGGCGGCGACCACGTCGTCGGCGTCGGCGGGCTTGGCGAGGTAGTCGACCGCGCCGATCTTCACCGCATTGACCGCCGTCGCGATGTTGCCGTAGCCGGTGAGAATGATGGCGCGGGCGTCAGGACGCCGCTGCTTGAGGGCGGAGATCACGTCGAGCCCGGTTCCATCGCTGAGCCGCATGTCGACCACCGCATAGGCGGGCGCGGTCCGTTCCACCTCGAGCAGGCCGTCGGAGACCGATTCGGCCGTCGTGACCTCGAACCCGCGGGATTCCATCGCGCGGGCCAGCCTCTGCAGGAACGACTTGTCGTCCTCCACGATCAGCAGCGATCGCTCGGTGAGGCCTTCCAGCGGTTTGGGCTGCTCGGCGACGGCCATGTCCATATGTCTGGTCCTCCTGCCGCCCCCGATCCGCTCAAGGTAAGGGCCTTGCGCTTCCGGCTCAACCCTCAAGAGGCGGCAAATCCCATCGGCCGCTCGAAATCGCCGCGGCCCCAGCGGATCGTGACCACGGCACCGCGGTCCGGGAACACGCGGTTTTCGAAGTCGAGGGTGGCCCCGGAGCGTTCCAGCAAGGTTTTGGCGATGAAGAAACCGAGACCCAGGCCGGTGGTTTCGCCGCCTGCGTTCATGCGCCGCCGCTTGCTGGAGCGGACATAAGGCTCGCCGATGCGATCGAGGATCTCGGGTGCAAAGCCCGGTCCGTCGTCGCTGATCACCACGGCGATGTCCTCGCCGTCCCAGTCGGCGGTGACCTCGACGCGCTCCTGCGCGAAGTCGACCGCGTTCTCCAGCAGGTTGCCGAGTCCGTACAGGATCGCCGGGTTGCGCACCCCGATCGGCGCGCGGGGCGGCATGTCGACATTGATCGAAACACCGAAGTTGCGATGCGGCGCCACCACCTCCTCGATCAATGCGGAGAGCGGAACGGTCGCGAACGGTTCCGCGCTCGGCAGTTCGTTGAGCTTGGCGAGGATGCTTCGGCAGCGTTGCGACTGCTCCTGCAGCAGCTTCACGTCGTCGGCGTGCGGCGAGTTCGGTTCGATCGCGCGCTCCAGCTCCTTGGCGATCACCGAGATGGTGGAGAGCGGTGTGCCCAGTTCGTGAGCAGCTGCGGCGGCGAGGCCGTCGAGCTGCGACAGCGCCTGCTCGCGCTGCAGCACCAGCTCGGTGGCGGCCAGCGCCTCGGCGAGCTGGCGGCCTTCCTCGGTGAGCTGCCACGCGTAGACGCCGATGAAGCCGATGGCGAGAAGGATCGAAAGCCAGACGCCGAGCAGATAGATCCACGGCAATTCGAGCGGATCGTCCGGATCCCAAGGCAGCGGATAGTGCGTGAACACCAGCAGGGTGGCGCAGAACACCGCGAAGCCGCCGAGAATAAGGGTGTGCCGCGGCGGCAGCGCCGTCGCGGACAGCAGCACCGGGGCGAGGAACAGGAAGGCGAACGGATTCTGCAGCCCGCCGGTCAGGAACAGCAGCACCGCAAGTTCGGCGATATCGAAGGCAAGCAGCCACGCCGCCCGCTCCGGTTCGAGCCGCTGTGTGGGCGAGAACCGCACCCGCAACGCCACGTTGAGCCAGGCCGAAAGCGCGATAACGGCGAGGCAGACCCAGATCGGCAGCGGGAAATCGAGCCCGTAGAACACCACCACGACGGCCGTGGTCTGCCCGATGATCGCGAGCCAGCGCAGCCGCAGCAGCGTGTCGAGGCGCACGTTGCGCCGCTGTGGCAGGTGCAACTGGTCCAGGTTGTCGTCGAGCATCGCGCCAATCTAGTTCATCGTGGCAATGCCAGCCACCGTTGCAGAGCCCGCGCCGCCGGTTCCGTGCCGCTTGACCGGCCGCCGTCCGCGTCAATAATGCCGCGGTCCAATGCGTACCGATGAAGACACCCGGCCCCACAGCGCCAATGGCGGCATCCGCTGGGACCAATCCGCCGACGTCGTTGTGATCGGGGCCGGGGCCGCCGGGCTCCCCGCTGCGATCAGCGCGCGTGACCACGGCGCCTCCGTCATCCTGATCGACGAGAACTTCGATATCGGCGGCCGCGCGATGCTGAGCGGCGGCCGCATCCAGGTCGGCGGCGGTCACGCCCTGCAGCGCAAGTTCGGCATCGCCGATACGCCCGAGCAGATCTATCAGGACTGGGTCCGCCCCGATCACGCCGAGGCGCGGTTCAACGATCGCGACCTGGTGCGGGTGTTCGCCGACGAGAACCTGTCGATGTACGACTTCCTGCTCGACAACGGCGTTGAGTTCATCGAGGAGCCGATCCAGTCGCCGGATGCGTCCTCGGTGCCGCGCATCTTCGTCACCAGGGAGTGGCACATTCCGGCCGGCGTCATCGCGCCGCACCGCAACCGCAACGGTTCGGGACTGGTGCGGCGGCTGGAGGAAAGCGCGCGCCGCAAGGGCGTGCAGATCCTGCTCAGGCACAAGATGACGTCGATCGTGCGCGAGAGCCCGAACGCCGGCCGTGTGCTCGGCCTCGTGGTGTCGCACGACGGCAAGACCGTCAACATCGCGGCGCGCAAGGGCGTCGTGATCTGCACCGGCGGCCACATCGGCAATGTCAACTTCCGCCGCATGTTCGATCCGCGCCTGACCGAGGAATACGAGCAGGCCGGTGAGCCTTACGCGCATCAGAGCGCCGACGGCGAGCTTGCGGCCATGGACATCGGCGCGTCGCTGTGGGCGACGGCGATCCAGACCATTCCGGCCGGTGTCTGGATCACCAGGACCGTGCACATCGGATGCCGCTGGGGCTACACCTCGCTGGTCTGGGAGCCGGACAGCGTGATGTTCGCGCAGGCGCGCGCCACCGGGCTGTCGGTCGGGGACTGGCGCAACCTGATCATGGTCAACCAGTTCGGCCGGCGCTTCTGGGATGAGACGGACACCAGCCACAGGTTCTTCGATGCGGCGCTGACCAACCACGGCGACACCGTGAAGCTCAACGGCGGCGGCCCGATCTGGGCGATCTTCGACGCCGGCACGGCGGAGCGCGAGGGCTGGAAACCGCAGCCGCCGCATGTCGATCCGGACGGCTACTTCTACAGCGCCGGGACGCTCGCCGAACTGGCGGCGAAGATCCGCAATCCGCACCAGCGCCAGCCGATGTCCGGCGCCGTGCTGGAGGCGACGGTGGCGCGTTACAATTCGATGGTGGATGCCGGGGCCGACTCCGATTTCGGGAAGCGGGGTCCGTTGCACCGGATCGACAGGGCGCCGTTCCATGCCGCCTGGTCGACACCCATCGTGCACGATGCGCTGACGGGGCTTCGCACCAACACCAGCGCCGAGGTGATCGACACTCGCGGCGCGGTGATCCCGGGTCTCTACTGCGCCGGCGAATCGCAGGGCGGCTTCGCCCAGCACGGGCTGTGCCGGTCCATGGTGTTCGGCCGCATCGCCGGCCGCCATGCCGCGCAGCGCAACGACTGACGCTTCCCCCCTTGCGCCCCTTGCGCCGCAGGCGCTGCCGCGTCACATCTGCGGGACGAAACC
>CAZGSW010000206.1:0-7356 GCA_964528635.1 uncultured Rhodoplanes sp.
GTCGTTCGAGGTGATCTTCTTCGAGTTGGCCTTCAGGTGCTCGACGATCGCCTCGACCGCGAGGTCGATGCCGCGCTTGAGGTCCATCGGGTTCATGCCGGCGGCGACCGCCTTGGCGCCTTCCTTGACGATGGCGGCGGCCAGAACGGTCGCGGTGGTGGTGCCGTCACCGGCGTTGTCGTTGGTCTTGGAGGCGACCTCGCGGACCATCTGGGCGCCCATGTTCTCGAACTTGTCGTCGAGCTCGATTTCCTTGGCGACGGTGACGCCGTCCTTGGTGATGCGCGGTGCGCCGAACGACTTTTCGATCACGACATTGCGGCCCTTGGGGCCGAGGGTGACCTTCACCGCGTTGGCGAGGGTCTCGACGCCGCGCAGCATGCGGTCGCGGGCGTCGACTGAAAACTTCACTTCCTTGGCAGCCATTTCAATCCACTCCTGTCTGTTTCCGGGGCAGCCCGTGTCAGCCGACGACGCCCATGATGTCGGACTCCTTCATGATCAGGAGTTCCTCGCCGTCGATCTTGACCTCGGTGCCGGACCATTTGCCGAACAGCACCGTGTCGCCGGCCTTGAGATCGATCGGGATCAGCTTGCCGGCTTCGTCACGGCCGCCCGGTCCGACCGCCACGATCTCGCCTTGCGAGGGCTTCTCCTGCGCGGTGTCGGGGATGATGATGCCGCCGGCAGACTTCTGTTCGGCGTTGATGCGTTTCACCACCACGCGGTCATGCAGGGGACGGAACTTCAACTTGGCCATAGTTTCCCTCGTCGGCGCAGATGCGCGGGTTTGAGCCAAAAATTCTGATTTCTCAGTCAATTAGCAGTCGCTATTATCGAGTGCCAATCGCTGCCCGGAAATATGGCGTTAACCCATCGGAGTCAAGCACGCCGCCGCGGCGAACCGTCGCCCGCTCAGGCTTGGTTAACGCGATTGGGCGATGGTGCACGGATCGTAAGGACACCAGAGCCTGGCGGACCGATTTGGGACAGATGGCTTGCGCTGGCCGTATTCGACGCCCAAAGTCCGGGCTGATGTAGGGAGTTGCCTATGCCGATCTTTGTTTTGCGTGCGCCGACAGCGGCCGTGGTTCTCCTCGCCGGATTGGCGCTGCCCGGCTGCAGCAGCATGCCCAGCCTGTCAGGTTTTGGCGGTTCGTCGGAGCCGGCGCCGCCGCCTGCGACGGCTGCGGTGCCCTCCAGGTACTCCGCGGAAGAGCTGGTCGGCCGCTGGGGCTTCACGTCCTATCACCGCGAGCAGGATCGCTCCCGCACCGAAGCCGCAGCGCGCAACCAGTGCCGCTCGCCTTATGTGATTTCGCGCGGTCCCAACGGTGGCGTGATGATGCACCTGGCCGACCAGCGGCAGCCGAGCGAACTGCAGCTCAAGGGCAGCGCGAGCGGCAGGCAGTACATCGGTCCTCCCGGAGAGCCCGGCATGCCCGAGGATCGCGAGATCGTTTCGTTCGACGGCCGCGTCCTGATCACCCGTTTCGTCGATCCCGACTCGGGCAATCGCTACGGCAACATGGTGTATGTGCGCTGCGCACAGGGCCGCACCTGACGCGCCTTGGCGTGAATGCCGGAACGCCTGACGTTCCGGAAAAGAAAAAGGCCCGGGCGTGAGCCCGGGCCAGTTTTTTTCGCAGATCGCTTATTGGCGGAATTGGTAGTTCAGGCCAACCCGCAGGGTATGAGTATCGGCGCTCGCCGAGACGCCGCCGCCGATGCCGGCGAAGTAGGTCTCCGTCGAATACATGGAGTAGATGTACTCGACCTTGCCCGACCAGTTCGGTGCGAAGGCGTGCTCGACGCCGGCGCCGACCACGCCACCGACGTGGAACTGGCTGTCGGACACGCCCAGTCCGAAGCCGCCGATCGCGGCGTTGACGGCGATCTCGTTGTTGATCCAGCCCAGACCGCCGGTGATGTAGACCATCGTCCGGTCGAACGCGTAGCCGGCGCGCAACCGGGCCGAGCCCACGTAGTTGGCGTTGGACGACACCGACAGCACGCCCGCCGGGAGAATGAAGGTGTCGGTACGGCCGAGATCGGCCCAGGCGCTGTCGACTTCGGCGCCGATCACCCAGGGGCTGCCGGCAGCCTGCCAGTTGTATCCGATCTGTCCGCCGATAAATCCGCCGCGCAGGTCGAATCCGCCCGTGCTGCCCCAGACATAGCCGGTGTTCGCGCCGAGATAGAAACCGGTCCAGTTGTAGCTGGTGACGTAGGCGGGTGCCCGGTAAGGCTGGGCGTACGGCAGATCCGCCGCGACGGCCCGGGCCGACACCAGAGTTGAGAGAGCAAGGCCCGCCAGGATGAAACGCTTCATTGCACCAAACCTCCGTCGAAGAACGTGGCGCGGAAGGTAGTCGAAGCGTTCATCAAAACTAGTGCCTAAAAGACACATCAAGTTTTAGCGGCCTGATTAATCTCGCGATTACTATGATCAGGCCCGTAAAATCGGCACTCTCGAAATTGTTTACTTGCCGTTAGCTGTACCTATGGTGAAGCAGGACTGAACGCTGTTGGTTTTCAAATCGCAAATTTCCGCGACAGCGCCGATTGCGCTGCCGGCCAAAACGGAAAATGGCGGCTGCGCGGCTCAGAAACGGAAATTCACGCCGAGGCGCAGCAGGTGGGATTCGAACCCGTTGCTCACGCCGGTGACGCCAAACGCCTGATTGCCGAGATCGACGTAGAGATACTCCGCGCGCGCCGACCAGTTGGCGGTCAGTCCGAACTCCACGCCGCCGCCTGCGGCCCATCCAACCGTGGTGCCGCTCTGCGAAACTCCGGTGGCGGTGTTCTCCGCCCTGAGCGCGCCGTAGGCGAGGCCGACGGTGCCGTAGAACAGCAGGTTGCCGGCAGCGTAGCCGGCGCGGCCGCGCAGCGTGCCGAACCACGGGTTCGAGAACTTCCATGGTGCGAACCGGTCTTCCGCGCCCGAAAGCTGCAGGTCGGCTTCGATGCCTGCGACGATGGGGCCGCCTTGCAGGTTGTACCCGGCCTGGAGTCCGCCCGTTGCTCCCGAGGGCCGCGTCGGATTTCCGGTCGTGGTGCCCCAGAGATACCCGAGGTTGGCGCCGACATATGGCCCCTGCCACGAATGGCCGCGGATCGAAGCAATGCCGGGAACGAGATCCGCGGCTTGCGCGGCTCCCGAAATGGCGGTCACCGCGACTGCGGCGCCGAACAGGTGTCTCCAGGCTGGTAAACCCATGATGAACAAATCATCGGGTCTCCTATATTAAGCGTTGGTGAAACATCAGCCATCGCGGCGGGCTTAGGCCTAAGAAACCGTGAGCGGCGGACCTCCCGCTTAGCGGACCGTTCACCAATGCGGTTTGCACAACGAGCGCCGCGCCGTCCCTTGTTGGCGCTGCACAGGAACCTTGATCTCGCGGCATGAACGGCAGGGCCAAAGACATCGATCCGGCGAGCGATCTGGTCGAAGGCGACCCGATCGAGGACGAAGACGAAGCGACGCTTCCCGAAGCGGAGCCGGTGCTCGATCTCGAAGGCGAGACGCCGCTCGCGGCCGGCCGCGCGACACTGGTCCGGTACGCCAGGCTCGCGCCCCCGTCGCCGGGCGTCTATCGCATGCTCGATGCCTCCGGCGAGGTGCTGTACGTCGGCAAGGCGAAGAGCATCCGCAAGCGGATCGTGGCCTACACGCGTCCGACCGGTCACGATACCCGGATCGAGCGGGTGATCGCCGCGACCGCTTCCGTGGAGTTCGTCTCGACCGCGACCGAGACCGAGGCGCTTCTGCTTGAAGCCAATCTGATCAAGCGGCTGCGGCCGCGCTTCAACGTCCTGCTGCGCGACGACAAGTCGTTTCCTTACATCATGATCGCGGCCGACCACTGGGCGCCGCAGATCCTCAAGCACCGTGGCGCACGCTCGCGCGAAGGCCGGTACTACGGGCCGTTCGCTTCGGTCTGGGCGGTCAACCGAACCATCACGGCGTTGCAGCGCGCGTTTCTGTTGCGGTCATGCTCGGATGGCTTCTTCGCAAGCCGCACCCGGCCTTGCCTGCTCCACCAGATCAAGCGCTGCTCGGCGCCCTGCACCAACGAGATCGACTTCGCCGGCTACACGGAGCTGGTGCGTGAAGCGAATGCGTTCCTGTCCGGCAGGAGCCGCGCGGTGCAGGAGGAGCTTGCGGCCGAAATGGAGAAGGCCTCCACCGAACTCGATTTCGAGCGCGCCGCCATCTATCGCGATCGCCTCGCGGCGCTGTCGGCCGTGCAGGGCACGCAGGGCATCAACCCGCGCACCGTCGAGGAGGCGGACGTGTTCGCCATCCATCAGGATGGCGGGTTCTTCTGCATCGAGGTGTTCTTTTTCCGGACCGGACAGAACTGGGGCAATCGCGCGTACTTTCCGAAGGCGGACCGCGCGCTCGATCCCGGCGAGGTGCTGGGCGCCTTCCTGGCCCAGTTCTACGACGACAAGCCGTGTCCCCGTTGCATCCTTCTGTCGCACGACATTCCCGAGCGGCCGCTGCTTGCCGATGCGCTTGCCACCAGGACCGGACGCAAGGTCGAGGTTTCCGTGCCGCAGCGCGGCGAGCGCAAGGACCTGGTGACGCACGCGCTCGCCAACGCGCGCGAGGCGCTCGGACGCAAGCTCGCCGACACGGCGTCGCAACAGAAACTGCTTTCGGCGCTCGGGCAGACGCTCGGTCTGCCGCAGGTGCCGCGCCGCATCGAGGTCTACGACAACAGCCACATCCAGGGCAGCAACGCGGTCGGCGCCATGGTCGTGGCGGGACCGGAGGGATTCCGGAAAAATCAGTACCGCAAGTTCAACATCCGGTCGGCCGAACTGGCGCCGGGCGACGATTTCGGCATGATGCGCGAAATGCTGGAGCGCCGCTTCAAGCGGCTGATATCAGAGGCGCCCCGGGCCGTGGCGGATACCGCTGCTCCTGACGGAGTGGCATCCGGCGAGCCGCTTGCCGACGCGGACAGCGAGTCGCCCTGGCCCGATCTGGTGGTGATCGACGGCGGGCAGGGGCAGCTCAACGCCGCGCGGCAGACGCTGGAGTCGCTCGGTTTGGGCGACGTGCCGGTGATCGCGGTCGCCAAGGGCCCCGACCGCGATGCCGGCAACGAGACCATCGTGCTGCCCGGCAAGGCGGTGAAGCTGCCGCCACGCGATCCGCTGCTCTATTTCATTCAGCGGCTGCGCGACGAGGCCCACCGCTTTGCCATCGGCTCGCACCGGACCCGCCGCAAGAAGGACATCCGGGAGGCCGGGCTGCAGGAGATTGCGGGGATCGGCCCGACCCGGAAGCGGGCGCTTCTGCATCACTTCGGCACCCTGAAGGCGATCGAGCGGGCGTCGGTCGACGATCTTGCCCAGGTTGCGGGCATCAACCGGGATACCGCGCGCAAGATCTATGACTTCTTCCACGAGCGGGCGGGGTAGGCCGCTCGCCCGCTCGTCCCCGCGCAAGCGGGGGCCCCAGAAAAAATCACTCAATATTCATTATGCAAACTGGATGCCCGCTTTCGCGGGCATGAGCGGAGAGAATGCGTTACAACACTGGCGGTGCTGTCAGGGGGAGTTTCAATGCTCGACTACGTGGTTCGCAACGCGCGGCTGCCGGGATCGTCCGGCGAATTGACCGACATCGGGTTCTCCAGGGGGCGCATTGCGGCGATCGAGCCCAAACTGGTGGCGGATTCGCCTTCGTATGATGCGCAGGGCTGCCTGTGCTGCGGCGGGTTGTGCGAGACCCACATTCATCTCGACAAGTCGCGCATCGTCGACCGAGCCAGTCCCGAGCCGAGCCGGGCCGAACCGAACCACATGAAGCGCGTGCAGGCGGTGAAGCAGTCCTTCACTGTCGAGGACATCTACGACCGCGCCAGGCAGTCGCTGGAAAGCTGCATCAAGCACGGCGCCACCCGCATCCGCACCCACGCGGAAATCGACCTGCCGGTGGGCACGAAATGCATCGAGGCGCTGACGCAGCTTCAGAAGGAATACGCCTGGGCGGTGGATCTCGAAATCTGCGCCTTTGCGCAGGAGGGCCTCTCCAACGCGCCGGAGGCGGACAAGGCGCTGGTCGAGGCACTGGAAACCGGAGCGAAAGTGATCGGCGGCGCGCCGAACTACGACGTCGACCATCCGGCGCAGATCAATCGCGTGTTCGAACTGGCGCGTCACTACGACATCGACATCGATATGCACATCGATTCCGGACACGACCCGGCCAGTCTCGATCTGCATCTCGTCGCCGAGCTGACGCAGAAGTACAAGCGCGGCGGCCGCGTTGCCATGGGTCACGTCACCAAGGTCAGTGCGCTGCCGCTCGACAAGCAGAGGGAGATCGCGAAAAAGCTCGCGGACGCCGGAGTCGCGGTGACGGCGTTGCCTGCCACCGATCTTTTCGTGCTGGCGCGGCACGTCGAATACAACGTCCCGCGATGCGTCACCGACCTGAATCTTTTCGCGGAGGCCGGCTGCAACTGTTCGATTTCCACCAACAACATCCTCAACCCGTTTACCCCGCTCGGCGACGGCTCGCTGATTCGGATGGCCAATCTGCACGCGAATATTCTGCAGGTGGGCCAGAAGGAACGGCTGGCGGAACTCTTCAACATGATCAGCGAGCGCTCGGCCCGTCTGCTCAATCTCAAGGATTATGGCATCAAGGTGGGCAGCCAGGCCGAGATGACCGTGATCGATGCGAAAACCCCGGCCGAGGCGGTTGCGGCGAATGCGCCCGTTGTCGCGGTATTCAAGCACGGTCGCCAGACCGTCAGCCGCCCGCGCGCGGAACTCCTGTGGCCGCAATGACTTTGCGGCGCTGCCAAAGTCGAATGCGAGCGCCCTGAACTGTGCATAGCCGGAATCACAATCCGGTGCTGCGCCTGTTCATGCCGACGAACCAAGCGTATCATCTCTGACCCATGAAAGCCGCCAGCAGCACAAGCCTGCCCGCGCGACCGCTCGCGCTGGCCAATCTCCTGACCTATTCGCGTATCGCGGCGGTGCCCGTAGTGGTTGCGCTGATGTACTGGCAGAGCATCCTCGACGGCGGGCTGTGGCTGCGCTGGGTCGCCCTTGCGGTGTTCATCATCGCCGGCATCACCGACGTGCTCGATGGCTACGTGGCAAGAACCTACGGTCAGATGACGTCGCTCGGGCGCATGCTCGATCCGATCGCCGACAAGTTGCTGGTGGCGTCCTGCCTGCTCATGCTGGCTGCGGAGGAGACGATTCGGGGCTGGTCGCTGCTCGCGGCCGTCATCATCCTGTGCCGCGAAATCCTGGTCTCTGGGCTGCGTGAGTACCTGGCGGAACTTCGCGTCAGCGTGCCGGTGACGCGCCTCGCCA
>CAZGSW010000207.1:0-3203 GCA_964528635.1 uncultured Rhodoplanes sp.
GTGGAAGGCTCCGATGTTGGTGGTGCCGTCACCGAAGAAGCAGACCGAGACGAAGTCCTCGCCCTTGTACTGGGCCGTCAACGCGGCGCCGCAGGCGATTGGCAGGTGCGCGCCGATGATGGCGTAGGAGCCCATCACGCCGTGCTCCTCGGAGGTGAGGTGCATCGAGCCGCCCTTGCCGCGCATCAGGCCGTTGTCGCGCTGCATCAGTTCGCCCAGCACCTGCTCGACCGGCACGCCGCGGGCCAGCGTATGGGCATGGCCGCGATAGGTGCAGAACGACAGGTCTCCCTTTTTCATGGCGACCGCGAAGCCCGCCGCCACCGCTTCCTGACCGAGGGACAGGTGACTGGTGCCCTTGACCAGGTTCTGCAGGAACAGGTCGTAGGCGCGCTGCTCCGCCTCGCGGATGTTGACCTGGGAGCGGTACAGTTCCAGCCGCGTTTGCTCGCCGATGTCGTCGTTCAGGGCGGCGGAGGCGGGCTTGTCCAGCATGATTTTTATCCTTGTCGGGGCGGGCGGTTCCGGCCGGTATCAGGCGGGCCGGCGCATATTGTCAATTGGGCTCAACCGGGGCAACAACCCGGCCGGTAACCTTACGCTCGCGATGGATGAGGTAGAGCCCGGACGCGACCACGATGGCACCGCCCAGCAGCGTCCACTGGGTGGGAATATCGCCGAACACGAGGAAACCGAGCATCGAAGCCCAAATGAGCTGGGTGTAGATGAACGGCGACAGCACCGAGGCCGGCGTCCGCCGGTGGGCCGCGATCAGAAGATAGTGACCGGCGGAGCCAAGTGCACCGATCGTCATGAGCATGGCGAGATCGGTCCAGGACGGCGCGGTCCAGACGAACGGGAGCACCGGCAGCATGACGCAGACGCCCACCAGATTGCCGTAGAACAGGGTCGTTTCGCTCGAATCGTGGCGCGACACCATCCGGGTCGCGATCCCGTAGGCGGCGTAGAAGCAGGCCGATGCGACCGAGAGCAGCGCCGCCCATTGCATGCCGCCGCCGATGCCGGGACGGATCACCACCAGCACGCCAATGAACCCGGCCGCGATCGCGGCCCAACGCCGCCATCCCACCCATTCGCCCAGCAGGGGGCCTGCCGCGATCGCCACCAGAAACGGCGTGGCGAACATGATCGCCAGCGCCTCGTCGAGTTGCAGGTAGCGGAACGCCAGAAAGTTGAAGATCGTGGTCGAGACGAAGAACAGCCCGCGGACGAACTGCAGGCCGGGCCGCTTTGTCTTCAGAAGGCCGGGGCGCGTCAGCGGATTGAAGATCGCGAGCGCAATCAGGAAGCCGCTGATGAACCGCATGCCGGTCACCTGCAGCGGGTCCATGTGACGGCCAAGATATTTCGCGATGGCGTCGAGAACGGCGAACAGCACGACGGCTCCGCACATCATCGCGATGCCGGTCAGCCGCTGGCGGCGCAATTCGTGGGCGGGGTCGTTCAACCGGCGACCCGCCCGCCCGATCGAACGGCAAACACCGGCCCGCAATCGCGTCTCGCAGGCGATATCATATTGTCCCGCCGACCGGTCCGGTATGCCATGGCCGCGGTTCTAGCGAAGGGGCGTCCGCCATGCGAGCGGCGTTTCATCAGGTCTGCAATGCCGCAGATTGAGGCGCCCGATCCCGCCGTTATAGTGGCCGGATGTTGACCTGGGGACAGCGCAGCCTTCCACGAATAGACCTGGCCATCCCGGCGCTGCTCGCCTGATTTTCGCGAGCGGACGATGGACATGACGGCTGCCGTGCTGGGCGTTTATCTGGCCACGATCTTCGTGGCCGCCTTCGTGGCCGGCCTCACCGGCTTCGCATTCGCGCTCATCGCGGCCGCGGTGCTCCTGCACTTTCTGACCCCGGTGCAGACCGTGACGCTCACCGTCAGCTACGGCCTGATCGTCCAGGGCTACGGCTTCTGGAAGATGCGGCACGCCTTCAACTGGAGCCGCGTCTGGCCCTATCTTGCGGGCGGTGCGCCGGGCGTAGCGATCGGCGTCCACGTGCTGCGCTGGGCCGACCCCGCCGTCATCCGTGTCGGTGTGGCGGTATTTCTGGTGGCTTACGCCATCTACGGGCTGGCACGCCCGTCGCTCGGCCCGATCCGTGGCGACACGCTGGCGGACGTCGCGGTCGGGTTCGTGAGTGGCCTGCTGGGCTCGATGGCCGGCTTTCCCGGCATCATCATCGTGATCTGGTGCACCATGCGCGGCTGGTCGCGCGACGTGCAACGCGGCGTGTTCCAGCCGGTCAGTGTCGGCATGCTGCTGCTGGCGGCGGCGGGATTGACCGTGACCGGATCGGTCGAGCTCCGGACGATCTATCTGTTCCTGCTCGGCCTTCCGGCGCTGGCTCTGGGGACATGGGCCGGCTTCTCGCTCTACGGCAGGATCGACGACGAGACGTTCCGCAAGATCGTGCTGTGGCTGCTGATGGCGGCCGGCGCGTTCCTGCTGACCACGATCTTCTGACCTGCGGCCCTGCCGCCCGCAATCAGCTTTCGCGAGACACGGCGCTTTCATGCCAGCGGCGCAACGCAAGATGCGAGAGCGCCGAGAGCAGGAAGAAGATCGCGATGCCCGCCACCGACAGCAGCAGCAGCGCCGCGAACATGCGCGGGATGTTGAGCCGGTAGCCCGACTCCGCAATGCGGTACGCCAGCCCCGAACCGGCCCCCGCGGAGCCCGCCGCGATCTCCGCCACCACCGCCCCGATCAGCGACAGGCCGCCCGCGATCTTCAGCCCGGCGAGCATGTGCGGCAGCGCAGCCGGCAGCTTCAGCTCCCACAGCACCTGCCAGCGCGAGGCTCCGTAGAGCCGGAACAAGTCCGCCAGATTGTGATCGACCGAGTTCAGCCCCAGCGTGGTGTTGGCCAGCACGGGGAAGAACGCGACGATCCACGCGCAGGCCAGCACAGCGGCCTGTTGCGGCAGATAGATCAGCAGCAGCGGCGCAATCGCCACCACCGGCGTCACCTGCAGGATCACCGCATAGGGATAGAACGAATGCTCGATCAGCCGTGACTGGTTGAAGGCGATGGCAAGACTCACGCCCCCGACGATCGCAAGCGCGAGCCCCGCGAACGTCGTCTCCAGCGTGGAAAGCAGTGACGACCACAGGATCGGCCAGTCGGCGACCACGGTGGCGAGCACCAGCCCCGGTCCCGGCAGGATGTAGGGCGGCAG
>CAZGSW010000207.1:3303-7337 GCA_964528635.1 uncultured Rhodoplanes sp.
AGTTCTTCGGCCGCAGGTCGTTGCCCACGCCCTTGTTGACGAACTGCAGTGTATAACCACGCCGATAGTCGATCCCGGGCTTCACCACGCCGGCGCGGACCATCTTGTCGAAAAAGCTCGTCATCCGCGCGTCGGTCATGGCGCCGATTCCCAGCTTCCCGGTATCGCCCGAATCGACGATGCCGTATTCCTTCATCCGGGCGATCGAATAGGCGATCGCGGCATCCGTCATCTCCGGATTGTCCTTCCTGATGCGCTCGTTTGCCGCCTTGTTGTCGCCGTAGAGATAATTGGCCCAGCCGATCGCGGAGGCATCGACGAAACGCTGCACCAGCGACGGATTCTTCTCAACGATGTCGCGCCGCGTCTCGATCAGCGTCGAATAGCTGTCGAAGCCGTGATCGGCGAGCAGGAAGACCTTCGGCTTGAACTTCGCCTGCGTCTCCACGGCATAAGGCTCGGAGGTGACGTAACCCTGCATGGCGGACCGCTTGTCCGCAATGAAGGGCTGCGGATTGAAGGTGTAGGGCTTCACCCGCTTCTCGTCGAAGCCGAGGTCGCGCTTGAGCCACTGGAAGTACGAGGCCATGCCCTCCTTGGAGACGAACAGGGTGAGCTGCTTCAGGTCCTCGAATTTATCGATGCCCTGCCCCGGATGGGCGAGCAGCACCTGGGGATCCTTCTGGAAGATCGCCGCGACCGCGAGCGTCGGAATGCCGCGCTCCACCGCATCGAAGGACTGCAGGGTGTTGGCGCTCATGTAGAACTGGATACGGCCCGCCAGCAGTTGCAGGCGGTGATTCACGTTGGGGCCGCCCGGCATGATGGTGACATCGAGGCCGTGCTTGCGGTAGGTGCCGTCCGCCACGGCCTGGTAGAAGCCGCCATGCTCGGCCTGGGCCACCCAGTTGGTCGCGAACGTGACCTTGTCCAGGGTCTGCGCATGGACCGGCCAGACATGAGCCGGCGAGAGGCTCATCAGCGCGGCAGCCGCAAGGATTCGTCCAAGGATGCTCATTTCGCCTCCTGAATCGCGGCACTATAGCCAAGCCCAAGCTCCCAGGCATGACCGGATTTGCCGCAGCCGCCTTGTCTGGATAATTCGCTGTTGACTTCAACGCTCGCAATTTGAGCAATGCGTATCGGCGCCGCCGTTTGCGGACGCGCTTAAGGAACTGGCAATGACAAAAAAAGGCTTGCGATCCCGGCTTTCCCGTTACGGCGACGAGGAGTTTGCGCTGTTCCTGCGGCGCGGCTTCCTCAAGGGCGCCGGCTACACCGACGATGCGCTGGACCGGCCCATCGTCGGCGTGCTGTCCACCGCCTCCGACTTCAACCCCTGCCACAAGACCGCGCCGCAGGTGGCCGAGGCCGTGGCGAAGGGCGTGCGGCTGGCCGGGGGGCTGCCGTTCATCTTCCCCACCATCTCGCTGCACGAGGCGTTCGCGGGCCCCTCCTCGCTCCTGCTGCGCAACCTGATGGCGATGGATGTCGAGGAGATGGTGGGCAACCTGCCGCTCGACTCCGTCGTGCTGATCGGCGGCTGCGACAAGACGATTCCCGCTGAACTGATGGGCGCGGTCAGCGCCGACATGCCGGCGGTCGTGATCAACGTGGGCTCCATGCTGGCCGGAAGACACGAGGGCACCCGCCTTGGCGCCTGCACCGACTGCCGCCGCCTGTGGGCGGCGTTCCGCGCCGGCTCGCTGGACGGCCCAGAGCTCGGCCGCGCCCACGATCAGCTCATGCCGACCTCCGGCACCTGCATGGTGATGGGCACCGCCTCGACCATGGCCTGCCTGGCGGAGACGCTCGGCTTCATGCTTCCCGGCACCGCAACGGCGCCTGCGGTGTCGTCGGACCGCGCCCGCTTCTCGGAGGCCGTCGGGGCGCACGCCGTGACCATGGCGAAGACCGGCGGACCGCGGCCGAGCGAACTGCTCACGAAGTCCGCGCTGCGCAACGCCTCCGTGGTGCTGCAGGCGATCTCGGGCTCCACCAACGCGCTGGTGCACCTTGCCGCCATTGCCGGCCGCGCCGGCATTCCTTACGACCTCGAGGAGCTCGACCGGGTCGGCCGCGACGTGCCGACGCTGCTCGATCTGAAGCCCGCCGGGCAGAACTTCATGGAAGACTTCCATGCCGCGGGTTCGCTGCCCGCGTTGTGGCGGCGCCTCAAGGATCATCTCGACCTGTCCGCCAGACTGGTCAACGGCGAGACCATCGGCGACGTCATCAAGCGCTGGCCGGCCTACGTCGACGACAAGGTGATCCGTCCGCTCGACAATCCGGTGGTGAAGGGCGCGGCGATCGCGGTCCTCAAGGGCAACCTCGCCCCCAACGGCGCTGCCATCAAGATCGCGGCGGCGACGCCGGACCTGTTCCAGCACGAAGGTCCCGCCGTGGTGTTCGACTCGCTCGACGATCTGGAGGCCCGCGTCGACGATCCCAACCTCGACGTCACCCCGCAATCCGTCATGGTGCTGCGCAACGCCGGGCCGATCGGCGCACCGGGCATGCCGGAGGCCGGCGCACTGCCGATCCCGAAGAAACTCGGATCGAAGGGCCTGAAGGACATCGTCCGCATTTCGGATGCGCGCATGAGCGGCACCGCATTCGGCACCGTCGTGCTGCACATCAGCCCGGAGGCCAGCGCCGGCGGCCCGCTGGCGCTGGTGCAGGACGGCGACCTGATCGTGCTCGATGTGAAGAACCGCCGGATCGAGCTGAAGGTCGGCGACGACGAACTGGCCAGGCGCAAGGCGCAGTGGAAACCGCCGGCCAAGCCCGGCCGCGGCTACCAGCGGCTCTATGTCGACACCGTGAATCAGGCCGAGAAGGGCTGCGACTTCGATTTTTTGGTGGAGACGTAGCCTCGCTGGCGGAACAGGTGCCGCAAGGCACATTGTCATCGTCCGCGACCCGCCTACGCACAAGGCTTCGGCGGGTTAAGTCCTGGTCCACCGAAGCTTCTGCGAAGGTGGAAGGCGGACGATCCAATGCTTGCGAACTCTCGATAGACCTCGATTACTGGATGCCCGCCTGCGCGGGCATGACAGTCTCTCGGTCGTCATTCCGGGACCGCGCGAAGCGCGGGACCCGGAATCCAGGAGCGACACCTTGCGGTGGCTGCGGCCACTGGATTCCGGATCGCCGCTTCGCGGCGTCCGGAATGACAGCGGAGAGGTCGTAGCCCGCATAAGCGAAGCGACATGCGGGGCAACACCAGCGACAGCGCGTAGCCCGGCTGGAGCAAGCGACAGCCGGGACAATCGCTTCGATTTCCCGCTCTCCTGCACCTCAGGTTTCGCTTCGCTCAACCCGGGCTACGAAACTGAGTTAAGGACGCAGCCGATCGGTTCGAATGCGCCGCAAATTTTTGACCTTGCTTTCGGCTCCGAGTGCAAGTGCCGCGCTGTTCAGTACTGACTGAGCGTGTGGGTCGTTCATTTCCTTCGCCCTCTCATGGAGCCACGAGATAGCCCACTTAAGGCCCGCTCTTCTTCCCTGCAGATATTGTTCGCTGCGAGCCATCGCTTCGTCTCTGTGACTTGACCGTCCGGCAAGCCTGCATTTCGCGGGCAACGGTGTGTGACGCTTGTGTCCCGACCAAGCGTAGCCCGGCTGGAGCGGAGCGACAGCCGGGGCAATCGCTTCGATTTCCCGCTCTCCTGCACCCCGGGTTTCGCTTCGCTCAACCCGGGCTACGAAACTGCCACCTATCCCTGCAATTCTCCCTGCAATTCCCGGCGCACGATCTTCGTGCCCTCCACCATGGCGCACATCTTGCCGAACGCGACCTCGCGCGGCAGGTATTTCATGCCGCAGTCCGGCGCGACCACGATGCGCTCCGCCGGAACGTGCTTGAGTGCGCGGCGGATGCGCGCCGCCACCGTCTCCGGCGTCTCCACCGCCATGTCGGACAGGTCGAGCACGCCGAGGATGATGGTCTTGCCCGGCAGCTTCTCCAGCACCGACACGTCGAGGTTGGATTGTGCGGTCTCGATCGACACCTGCTGCACCGGCGAATGCGC
>CAZGSW010000208.1:0-7179 GCA_964528635.1 uncultured Rhodoplanes sp.
GAGACGAATGCGAACACTCCCCAATCCAGGCGCGGCAAAAGGTTGTTGTCTGGTATCGGTGTGGGCCGCCACAGCGCAGGTGCCGGGGCTGCCGGTTCCCTTCAAGTGACTGGAAAATCTAAGATATTTTGTGGGCAACCGAGTGGGCAGGTGGCACTGGCATGGCTTTTCAATCCGCGATGGTGATCTGTCAGACCCCATCGTCCAATTTCCGGGCTTGATAACAACAGCTTACGATCTTGGGATAATGCCCATCAGATTGCCCATCCAGATAGTGGGCTGTTTTGTGGTTGACCCTTCCCGCCCCCGTTGGTTCCATTTCCCACCCTGCGGATTCCGAAACAGGACGGACAAGAACCGATCGCGGGGGACGACCGAGGAAACCGCCGGAGTGCCGCGATGAATGCGCAAGAGCTGCTGCAGGAAATCTCCGAATACTGCCGCCACACCGGGCTCGCAGAGTCCACATTCGGGCGGCGTGCGGTCAACGACGGCAAGCTGACGAGCCGGCTGCGCCACGGCGGCCGCATCACCACCGAGACGCTCGACCGCATCCGCAGCTTCATGCAGAACAACCGCGATGCCGGACGGCGCGCCGCCGTGGTGACGCGCCCGCAGAACGGGATCGGCATTCCGGTTTCGCCGCCGGCCCCGGTGTTGCAGTTCGCAGCGGCATCGCCACCGATACCGGCCGACACCGGCGTGCCGACGTCCCAGCCTCCCGCCGCCCCGGCCGACGGCAGCAATCCGCAACAGAATTTCCGCTTCTTCGACAACCGCCAGAAATACCTGCTGTTCGTGCACACCTGCTCCGAAAAATGGGTGGTGGCGAACCGCGTCTCACTGGAGCTTGCCAACATCCATCCACGGCCGCCGGCGTTGCGCCTGTTCGATGCCGGTGTCGGCGACGGCACCGTGCTGCTGCGCACGCTGCGCGCGATGCACGACAAGTTTCCGCACACGCCGTTCTACGTGGTCGGCAAGGAAATCAGCCTCGAGGACGTGCGGCTTGCCACGCAGAAGATGTCGGACCGCTTCATGGAGCATCCGGCGACGGTGCTGATCCTGACCAACCTCGCCTACGCCGACGCGCCGTGGCTCGCGGTGAAGTCGATGTCGGCAGCCTCCAGCATGGTGTGGCACGAGGTGGCGCTGACCGGCACCACAGCCCACGACTTCGAGCAGCAGATCACCAATCTGGTGCCGTTCCTCAACGAGAACTGGAAGGCCGGTGTCAGCCCGAAAACCGGCAACCCGGTGTACGAGCGTCCGGTGGTGCTTGTGGTCTACCGGCAGGATCATCGCTTCCTGCTCGATCCGATCATCCCCAAGCCGGGCGGTACCCGGGCCGACTACGACCTCGTCATCGCCTCGCAGCCGTATCGCGCCCGCGCCTCGCTCGACTTCAAGGCGAAGCGCGTCATCGCTCCGCTCGCCAGGGCGCTGGGCCCCGGCGGCCGGCTGATCGCGATCCATTCCCACGGCAACGATCCCGGTCACGAGATCGTCCAGAAGGTCTGGCCGGGCGACAATCCGTTCATCCACGACCGCCACCAGATCATGAAGGCGGTTAAGCAGGAGCTGGGCTCCGGCGGGCGCGATCTCAACTTCAACGCCTATGCCGACAACCGGTCGCTGTTCCGCTACGACATGCATACGCTGCCGGGCGAGATCGCCAGCGCCTCCTCGATCGGCACATCGACCCTGTTCGCCGCCTGGAATGCCGCGATCTACGTCTCGCAGGTCGAGGATCACCGGGTTGCCGAGGCTGCCGTCGACGGCCGCTATCTGCAGGCGACCCAGGAGGTGCTGCAGAAGCACGGCGGGCTCTGGTTCTACGACGAGTCGTTCGTGATCTCGCGCCGGCGGGACTGATCCCACAAACCCGGTTGCGGCGTAACGAAAGTCCGCCCGCTGCCGCAAGGACTTTGTCAGCAGACAAAAACGCCCCGCCGAAGCGGGGCGTTTCATTTCAATCCGCGGAAGCCGGGGCTACTTCGCTTCGCGCCAGATGCCGAGCGCCTCCTGCGCCGGGCGGTCGGAGATCGAGAACAGCACCGCCTGGTCCGCGCACTCGTGGTGATAGCGCTTCCACGGCGGCACCACGAAGATGTCGTTCGGGCCCCATTCCATCACCTTGTCGTCGAGCACGGTTTTGCCGTGCCCCTCGACGCAGACGAAGACGGTGCCGTCGGTCGACTGGTAATCCTTGCCCTTGAACCCCTTGGGGAACATCGCAAGCCAGGCGCCCATGGTCGCCATGACATGGCCACCGGTCACGGGGTTGGAGTAGCGCACCCGCGCGCCGTGGCTCGGGTCGATGTCGCCGCTCTTCATCAGCCG
This sequence comes from uncultured Rhodoplanes sp., assembly GCA_964528635.1. Taxonomy (GTDB): domain Bacteria; phylum Pseudomonadota; class Alphaproteobacteria; order Rhizobiales; family Xanthobacteraceae; genus Z2-YC6860. The sequence goes on from CAZGSW010000208.1 coordinate 2,344, forward strand.
CTCGCAGATCGGCTTGGTGCGGGCGTAGGTGTAGTTGATGACGGGGCTGCGGTGCCTGAAGGTGTCCACCGTCTGGCCGTCCGGCAGCACGCCGGAGCCGAACCGCTCCAGCGAGTCGCCGTTCTCGCGGTTGGTGTTCTGCGCCTTCTCGTCGTAATGCTCCATGAACGACGTCTCGAAGTGGTTGATCGTCGGCATGTCGAGCACGTCGAGCCAGAGCATCGGCTTGTCGGACGGGTTGCCGTGGTCATGCGGCGCCCAGTTCGGGGTCAGGATGAAATCGCCGCGCGACATGTTCGCCTTCTCGCCTTCGACGGCGGTGTAGGCGCCCTCGCCGTCCAGCACGAAGCGGATCGCCGACGATACGTGCTTGTGCGCCTCGGCCACCTCGCCCGGCATGATGAGCTGCACGCCCGCGAACAGCGAATTGGTGACGCGGCTCTGGCCCCGCAGGGTGGGATTCTCGAGCACCAGCACCCGGCGCTCGGCCTCCTCCGGGGTGATCAGGCCGCCGGCCTCGAGGATGTACTTCTTGATCTCGTCGTACTTCCAGACCTTGGGCGAAGCCTTCGATTTCGGCTCCTTGGTCACGACGTTGCGCAGCACCTCCCACAGGGGGGCCAGGTCCTGCTTGCTGATCTTGTCGTAGAAGTTCTGCCGGACGGCCTGGACGTTATGTTTGGGGTCGGCTGCAGCGACGGACATCGGGTCCTCCTTGGAGTTGCGGCCTCGGGGGCTTCGTTACCCCGGAACATAGCGATTTCCACCCCGGTTTAACAGAGTCGGGGCGTCGCGGCCCGCCATGCCCGGCTTGCAGGGCTTTTGGGAGCAATTCTCAGGTGTTGTTCGAACCGCCGTCCACCGCCAGCACCTGGCCGGTCAGGAAATCGCTGTCCTTCGACGCCAGATAAACCAGCGTTCCGGTCAGATCCTCCGGAATCTGGTCGCGCTTGATGGCGCGCCGGGCGATGGTCGCGCCGCGCGACTGGTCGAGGTGATCGGCGTTCTGCTCGCCGCTGATGGTGAGTCCCGGCGCCAGCGTGTTGACGCAGATGCCGTGCTGGCCGAGCTCGCGGGAGACCGCCCGGGTGAACGAGGTCACCGCGCCCTTCGAGCTGACATAGTGCGCGAAGTCCGGAATGCCGCGCGCCGCGGTGCCCGAGCCGATGTTGATGATCTTGCCGTACTTGCGCTCGATCATGTGCGGCACGACGTGCTTGGTCATCAGGAACACGCCGCGCACGTTGACGGCCATCACCTTGTCCCACAGGTCCACGTCGATGTCGGTGACGGAAACCGGCGCGAGCGGCGCGTAGAGCGCGGCGTTGTTGACCAGAATGTCGATCTTGCCGAACCGCTCCAGCGTCTTCGCCACCACGTTCTTGCACTGCGCCTCGTCGCTGACGTCGAACGTCACGCTGGCGGTGGAATTGCGGCCGTACTTCGCGGCGATCTCCTCCACCGCCGCCGTGCCGTCGCGGACGTCGGCGATCATCACCTGGGCGCCTTCGGCAGCGAGCGCATTCGAATAGTGCCAGCCGATGCCCACCGCACCGCCGGTCACGATCGCCGTCCGCCCTTCCAACCGCATGACGCCCGCTCCCTGACTGTTCTTGCCCAAACCTTGCTCCAGAAGCCTTGCCCCAAAGCCTCGCCCAAGCTGGATTGCGGCAGGAGGTTAGTGCAGTGTGTCGCCCGCGACCAGCGGGAGACGGCGATGGCGAGCGACGGCAAGGCTGCGGACCGGCTTGCGATCCGCGAACTGATCGACAACTGGGCGATCTGGCGCGACGGCCTGATGTGGGACCGCTTCCGCACCGTCTGGCACAAGGACGGCCGGATGTGGGCGACCTGGTTCCAGGGCAGCGCCGACGAGTTCATCGAGGTCAGCAAGAAGGGCTACGCCAACGGCGTGCGGGTGTTTCACGGCCTGCACGGCACCAACCTCGACATCCGCGGCAAGCGCGCGATTGCGATGACCAAGATGACCATCACCCAGCGCGGCGCCATCGACGGCGAGCCGTGCGACGTGATCTGCTCCGGCCGGTTCTACGATTTCCTGGAGAAGCGCAAGGGCCGCTGGGGCATCGTGCTGCGCCGCTTGATCTACGAGACGGACCGGCTCGAACTGCTCGATCCGTCGGCGAAGATCAAGCTCGACCGCAAGATCCTCGACCGCTTTCCGGTCGGCTACCGGCACCTTGCGTATCTTCAGACCAAGGGCGGCTTCAACGTGAAGGCCGACCTGCCCGGCACCGACGGGCCGGAGGTCGACGCGCTCTATGCTCAGGGCGCCGACTGGCTGAAGGGAAAGAAGCTGTAGGGACGGCAATCGCGCACCGCGTTCGGTGTCATGCCCGCGAAGGCGGGCATCCAGTAAACGCCGCTGACACGGGAATGGTGGGTCCCCGCTTTCCGCCTTCGCTAAAGCTTCCGCGGACTGGGAGAGCCAACCCGCCGAAGCCTGAAAGGGCGGAGGCGGGTCGCGGGGACGACAGCCGTTGTTTGTAAGCGAAAGCCCTACTTCCCGCTGAACTTGCGGGTGAACTTCTCCAGCGCGGCAAGCTGCTGCTTGATCATGTCGACCGCGGTCTGGTCTTCCAGCTTGCCGTCCTTGAACTTGTTGGCGGCGAACGAGACGATCACCTCGGGCCGGCTGAACCAGACCACGTCGAGCGCAACGAGACACTGACGAAGCGCAAGCTGCGCGCGCGCACCGCCGAGCAGTCCGCCAGCGGCCGACTGCACCGCCACCACCTTGTCCTTGAGCGGCTGGTCCTTCATGCGCGAAATCCAGTCGATGGCGTTCTTCATGCCGCCGGGGATCGACCAGTTGTATTCCGGCGTGACGAACAGCACGGCATCGGCAGCGCGCAGCGCGTCGGCCCAGACGTTCACCGTGTCCGGAAACCCGGCCTGCTGGTCGTCGAAATTGTAGATCGGCATCTTGTCGAACGGCGGCGCTTCCTTGATCGCCATGCCTTCGGGTGCCAGCCCGATGGTGGTGTTCATCAACATGCGATTGAACGAGCCCTTGCGCAGGCTTCCGCACACCGCAACGACATTCAGCTTGTCGGCCATATCCGTCCCTTCCCCCTGTTGGGCAATCCGGTCGCGCCAATGCGCGCGGCGCCGTGCTTTAGCACGGCGCCCCCGCCATTGGCGAGCGGACGCACGGTCCTACCTTTGCGGGATTCCCGCCTTCTCGCGGACCGCGCTCCACTTCGAGATTTCGCCGGCGATATGCCTCGACAGCTCCTCGGGCGTCGAACTGGCCGGCTGGGCGCCCGCCTTGACGATCGCACTGCGGATCGCCTCGCGGCCGAGTGCCTCGATCATCGCCTTGTGAAACTTGTCGACGATCGGCTTTGGCGTGCCGGCCGGCAGCGAGATGCCGTACCAGCTCGTCACGTCGTAGCCCGGCAACCCTGACTCGGCGAATGTCGGCACGTCCGGCACCGACGGGTAGCGCTTCGGCGAAGTGACCGCGATGGCCTTCAGCTTTCCGGCCTTGACCTGCCCGGCCACGGTCTGGATCAGCTCGAAGGTGTAGTTGATCTCCTTGCCGAGCAGCGCGGTGACGACCTGCGGCGTCGAGCGATACGGAACGTGCGTCACCTTGAAGCCGGCGAGCTGGCCGAACAGCTCCGCCGAGAAATGCTGCGTCGTTCCCACACCCGGCGTGCCGAAATTGAACCTGGCGGCGTTGGCCTTGAGAGCGGAGATCGCTCCCTTCACGTCGTCCGCCGGGAAGTCCGGCACGGTCACCATCATCAGTCCGGCGGTGCCGACCAGCGACAGCATCTGGAAGTCCTTCACCGGGTCGTACGGCAGCGCCTTGTTGACCACCGCCTGGACCGCGTGGGCGTTGCTCATCATCAGCGCGGTGTAACCGTCCTTCTCTGACTTGGCGACGGCATCGGCCGCGGTCACGCCGCCGGCGCCGGGGCGGTTCTCCACCACCACCGGCTGACCCAGAATTTCCGAAAGGGGCTGCGCGATGATCCGGGCTGCGATGTCGGTGCCGCCGCCGGGCCCGAACCCGATCAGAAGGCGGATCGGCCTCGTGGGCCAGTCCTGGGCCACCGCGGCTGCGGGCAGCATGGCGGTGGCGACGAGCCCCGTCACGAGCAAAGCAAGCTTGCGCAGCATTGGTCCTCCCTACCGCATTTTCGGTTGCGCGGCCGGCCGCGCCCTTTGCAGACAGCAGAGTTTCACCTTGAACCGCCGGCCGCAACGAATTTTGTCGTGCCCAACCGGCGCGCAGAATGCCGCGTGGCAGCAAGCCCGGCGGAGCGGATTCGAACGAAGCCTGTCCATCCCGGGCTTGTCGGCACGCCGCGCAGTTGGCAGATTCCGGTTGCGACGATAGCGAGGCGGCGGATGAGCGAGACCGACGGGCAAAAGGCCGACCGCATCCTGCAAACCCTGACCAGGGCGCGCTATTTGCATCCCGATGCGGCGCTCGAGCAGATTGCTCCCCTGCGCGACGATATCGGTCAGGGCGGCAACGTCGAGCGCGAGCGCGCGGAGGCGTGGCTTGCGATCTGCGGGCTGCACGATGCCTTGCGCGCCAAGGGCCGGCGCGACGGCCTCGACGCGCGCTTCAGCCGGGCCATCGAGAAGACCGAGGCCTGGCAGGCCTCGATGTAACCGGAAGCGTCCGTTCCGCCGCCCGCCGGCGAACCGGACCGGCTATCCGGAAAATGCAGGCCGCACAATCCGGCGCACGGGTGGAGTCGAGGCGGAAAAAACCGCATAACCTCGCTGTGGTGCGATGTCAGCGTCTGGAACGGTAATGAAGAAAGCGAAATCCCGATCGAAGGCCTCCGGCAA
>CAZGSW010000209.1:0-7161 GCA_964528635.1 uncultured Rhodoplanes sp.
CCGCGAGGTCTCTCGCGGTCTCGGTCGTCAGCGAGCCCGAAATCTGGCCGGTCCCGCCGAGGATGGGCTCGCGGATCACCGGAGCGGACAGGAGCTTGCCGTCGACCAGCAACCCCATCTTGCGGCCGACGTTTCGGGAGGTGAACTCGCCGAACGCTTTTGCCGACGCCGGACTCATCTTGAACGAGATGACCGGCTGGCTGGTCCGCCGGTCGAACGCGGCTTGCGCTTCGACAATCTCGACCGTCAGCGGCTGCGCGCAGGCGGCGCACACCGCGCCCGCAATCAAAAGGCCGGACAAGCCGGCCTTTTGTATCCACGTCCGGAACGGCGACGGCGTCACTTCTTCCCGGCTTCCGTCGCCACGTCGGTGGTCTGGCCGCTGTGATGCGTGCCCTCGGCGATGCGCGCCGACTTGCCGCGCAGGCCGCGCAGATAATACAGCTTGGCGCGGCGCACCTTGCCGCGGCGCACCAGCTTGATGGAGTCGACCATCGGCGAGAACAGCGGGAACACGCGCTCCACGCCTTCGCCGTAGGAAATCTTGCGCACGGTGAAGTTCTGCTGGATGCCGTGACCGGCGCGCGCGATGCAGACGCCCTCATAGGCCTGGATGCGGGTGCGCTCGCCTTCCTTGACCTTGACGTTGACGACCACGGTGTCGCCCGGCTCGAAGTCCGGAATGGTCTTGCCGGCGGACAGCTTCTGAAGCTGCTCCTGCTCGAGCTGCTGGATGATGTTCATGGCGAGTGTCTCCGTCGCAATGCGCCAGGCCGGGCCGCGCAAAGGAAAATCGGGTTTTCCGGGTTCGGGCGGGCTTTTACGCGAAAGAACGGGGCTTGTCACCACCCTGCGTCGGGCCCCTTGCTGGCCGGATCGGTTAAGGTTTCGGCCGATTCCGGGCCTTCTGCCAGGCCTCCCAGAGGTCCGGGCGGCGCTCCCGGGTCAGCCGCTCCGCCTCGGCGCGGCGCCATTTCTCGACTTTGGCATGGTCGCCGGAGGTCAGGGTCTCCGGGATGGTGCGGCCCTCGAATTCGGCCGGGCGGGTGTATTGCGGGTACTCCAGCAGGCCGTCGCTGAAGCTCTCGTCGGCGCCGGAGGCCTCCTTGCCCATCACCCCGGGAATGAGCCGCACGCAGGCGTCGATCAGCGCCATGGCGGCGATCTCGCCGCCCGACAGCACGTAGTCGCCGGCTGATATCTCCTCCAGCCCGCGGGCCTCGATCAGGCGCTGGTCCACGCCCTCGAACCGGCCGCACACGATCAGCGCGCCGTCGCCCTTCGCCAGCGCCTGCACCCGCGCCTGCGTCAGCGGCGTGCCGCGCGGGCTCATGAGCAGGCGAGGGCGGCTGTCAGCGCCTGCGGCATCGATGGCGCGCGCCAGCACGTCGGCCTTCATCACCATGCCGGGCCCGCCGCCGGCCGGCGTGTCGTCGACGGTGCGGTGCCGGTCGGTGGCGTGGGCGCGGATGTCGGCGGTGTCGAGCGACCACAGCCCGGCGGACAGCGCCTTACCGGCGAGGCTCATGCCGAGCGGGCCGGGAAACATTTCCGGGAAGATCGTGAGCACGGTGGCGCGCCACATCGCGGTCACCGCCGGGTCGGTTGGGTTGAGCAGGCGGCTTGCGGCGCTTCACCCTCCCCTGGAGGGGGAGGGTCGGCAAGCGACGCAGTCGCGAGCCGGGGTGGGGTGAATCCTTTTTCGCAAGCGTCAGCCCACCCTGACGTCTCGCTGCCGCTCGACGTCGACCCTCCCCCTCCAGGGGAGGGTGACGGTGCGTGTTGCGCGTTCCGGATTTGCATCGCGGTCACTCCACCAGCGTGGGCGGCACCACGACGATGCGGCCACCTGCGATATCGACCGAAGGCACCGCATCGGCGGTGAACGGCACCAGCAGCGCTGCACCGCCGTCGCCGGGGATGATCTCCACGATATCTCCGGCGCCGAAGTTATGGATCGCCTTGACGGTGCCGAGCGGCGCGCCGTCCGGCGTCAGCGCGGCGAGCCCGATCAGGTCCGAGTGATAGTACGTGTCGCCGTCCTCGACCGGCGGCAGCCGGTCGCGCGGCACGTAGAGCATGAGGTTGGTCAGCCGCTCCGCGGCGTCACGGTCGCCGACGCCGGCGAGCCGCGCCACGAAGTGGTCCTTCGTCGGGCGCAGCGCCTCGATGCTGAAGCGCTGCGTGCCGTCCTCGCTCTCCAGCGGACCGTAGTTCGCGATCGCCGCCGGATCTTCCGTGAACGATTGCAGCCTGACCTCGCCGCGGACGCCGTGCGCGGCGCCGATCCGGGCAACGCAGACTTTCTTTTCTTCGGCTGCGATCTCTCGTTCACCCTCCCCTGGAGGGGGAGGGTCGCCGCTGAGCGAACGAAGTGAGCGAACGCGGCGGGGTGGGGTGGTTGATCTCGCGCCCACCCCACCCTGGCTCGCTTCGCTCGCCGACCCTCCCCCTCCAGGGGAGGGTGGACGCCGCTTGGTGTGGGATCGCCGCGCCACGGCGCGCTACATCGTTCGTCAGGCTTTGGCCGGCGCGGGCGCAGCCGCAGCGGCCTTGGCGGCCTCCTCGGCGCGGGCCTTGCGCTCCTTGCGCGGCACCGCCTTCTCGGGGTTGTTGCGCGTCTCGCGCTTCTTGACGCCGGCGGCATCGAGGAAGCGCATCACGCGGTCGGACGGTTGCGCGCCCTTCTTCATCCAGTCCTTGACCTTGTCCATGTCGAGGCGGAGCCGCTCTTCCTTCTCCTTCGGCAGCAGCGGATTGAAGTAGCCGAGCCGCTCGATGAAGCGGCCGTCGCGCGGGCTGCGGCTGTCGGCGGCGACGATGTGATAGAACGGCCGCTTCTTGGTTCCGGCGCGGGCGAGACGGATAACGACAGGCATTGGTGGTCCTTTCTTTTCTTTGAAGAGCTCAGTGGTTGATGGGTCGTGTCCCGGACGCAGTGCAGCGTGCAACGCTGCACTGCTGATCCGGGACCCCGGTTTCGTAAAAGCAAGCTGGGTCCCGGGTCTGCAGCGCACCACCATTGCGCGTGAAGACGCGCGTAAACGCGCTGGTGAGTGCTGCGCTGCGCCCGGGACACGGGAGCTGAGTTCGGCGTGAGATCATTTCTTCTTCCCGATGCCGGGGAAGTTCGGCGGCAGGCCGCCGAGTCCCGGCAGCTTCGGACCGAGTCCGGGAAGGCCCGGGAATTTCGGCGTGAGGCCAGGCATCGACGACGGCAGCGCGGACGGCGCGCCGGGCTTGCCCTGTGCGGGCGCACCGGGCGCAGGAAGTCCGGGTACGCCGGGCATGCCCGGCATCTGCTCGGCCATCTTCTGCATTTCCTCGGGCGAGGGCATCTTGCCGATGCCCATCATGCGGCCGAGCGCGGCCATCGGGCCCTTCGCCTTGCCGCCGCCCATCATCTTCATGATGTCCGCCATGCTGCGGTGCATCTTGAGCAGCTTGTTGATCTCCTCGACCTTGGTGCCGGCGCCGGACGCGATGCGCTTCTTGCGGCTCGCCTTGAGGATGTCCGGCTGCTTGCGCTCCTGTGGCGTCATCGAGTCGATGATCGCCATCTGGCGCTTGAGCATGCTGTCGTCGAGGTTGCGCTCGGCAAGCTGGTTCTTGATCTTGGCGACGCCGGGCATCATGCCCATCAGCCCGGTCATGCCGCCCATCTTCTGCATCTGCACGAGCTGCTCGCGCAGGTCGACCAGGTCGAACTGGCCCTTGCGCATGCGCTCGGCGGCGCGCATCGCCTGCTCGCGGTCGATGTTGGCGGCGGCCTTCTCGACCAGCGCGACGATGTCGCCCATGCCGAGGATGCGGCCGGCGATCCGCGACGGATCGAAGTCCTCCAGCGCATCCATGCGCTCGCCGGTGCCGATCAGCTTGATCGGCTTGCCGGTGACGGCGCGCATCGACAGCGCGGCGCCGCCGCGGCCGTCGCCGTCGACGCGGGTCAGCACGATGCCGGTGAGCCCGAGCTTGTCGTCGAACGCCTTGGCGAGATTGACCGCGTCCTGGCCGGTGAGGCTGTCGGCGACCAGCAGGATTTCGTGCGGGGCGGCGGCGGTCTTCACCTCCGCCACCTCGTTCATCAGCTCGTCGTCGAGCGTGATGCGGCCGGCGGTGTCGAGCAGCACCACGTCGTAGCCGCCGAGCTTGCCCGCCTGCAGCGCGCGCACCGCGATCTGCTGCGGCGACTGGCCGGCCACGACCGGCAGGGTTTCCACGCTGACCTGCCGGCCCAGCACGGCGAGCTGTTCCATCGCCGCTGGACGCCGGGTGTCGAGCGAGGCCATCAGCACCTTGCGGCCGTCGCGCTCGGTGAGCCGCTTCGCGATCTTCGCGGTGGTGGTGGTTTTGCCGGAGCCCTGAAGGCCGACCATCATGACCGGCACCGGAGCGGGCGCGTTCAGATCGATCGGCTGCGCGTCGGCGCCGAGCGTCGCGACCAGTTCGTCGTGAACGATCTTCACGACCATCTGGCCCGGCGTCACCGACCTGATGACGTCGACGCCGACCGCGCGCTCCCTGACATGGGAGACGAAGGCGCGGGCCACATCGAGCGAGACGTCGGCTTCGAGCAGCGCGCGGCGCACCTCGCGCATCGCCTCCTCGACGTCGTCCTCCGACAGCGCACCGCGCCGCGTCAGACGGTCGAGCACTCCACCAAGCCGATCCGACAGGTTGTCGAACATTCGCTCTCTCTCGACCTCGTCCTGAGGAGCGTGCGCAGCACGCGTCTCGAAGGACGGGGTCGCCCGGGTTTGGCCCATCCTTCGAGACGTCGCCTCCGGCGGCTCCTCAGGATGAGGTCTTCATAAGCACTTCAACGCCCGAGGGCGCATCGCGCTGTCGGGCGGGGACCTCCGGCCTCTGAAGGACCGGTCGGCGGTTCGAATTCCGTGTCTCTGTCGAGAACGGCCGGAAACTAGGCAGCCGGGGTCCCCAAGTCAAGCATCGCATGGTCTGCGGGTTGCGGAAATTATGGTGTAACCATAAGTACTTGAGCCAACCCCGGTGCCGCCCCATGCCGCTGACCCGCCGCAACGTCATCGCTGGAACCACCGCCACGGCAGCCGCCGGCGCGGCGGCGGGAGCCGGCATCTACCAGTGGCGGAAGGCAAACGTGCGCTACTACGACGGCCCGGTGTCGGACCATTTCGACGGCGTCCGGTTCTTCGATCCGCACGGCTCCCCGCCCAGCAGCCTGGCCCGGCTGCTGCAGTGGATGGCGAACCGCAAGACCGGTCACTGGCCGGAATGGGACCCGAGCCCGTTTCGCGACCACCCGCCGCGGCGGGTCGACGGCCCGCTGTGGCGGCTGTCGTTCGTCGGCCATGCGTCGTGGCTGCTGCAGACCGCGGGGCTCAACATCCTGCTCGATCCGGTGTGGTCGAAGCGGGTGTCGCCGGTGTCGTTCGCGGGGCCGGTCCGCGTCAACGATCCGGGCATCGCGCTCGACGCGCTGCCGCCGATCGACGCCGTGCTGGTGTCGCATTGCCATTACGATCATCTCGACGTGCCGACGCTGTCGGCGCTCTCAAGTCATCGGCCGCGGGTGCTGATGCCGCTCGGCAACGACACCATCGTGCGTGCCAGCGATCCGTCCGTCGCCGTGGAGGTGCATGACTGGGGCAGCCGCGTCGAACTCGGCAACGGCGTCGCCGCGACCTTCGTGCCGATCCGGCACTGGTCGGCGCGCGGCGTCACCGATCGCAACAAGGCGCTGTGGTGCGCGTTCGTGATCGAGACGCCGGCCGGACGCATCTATCATGTTGCCGATTCCGGCTACGGCGACGGCCATCACTTCCGCGCGGTGCGGGAGACGTTCGGACCGATCCGGCTCGCGGTGCTGCCGATCGGCGCCTACGAGCCGCGCTGGTTCATGCAGAACCAGCACATGAATCCGGCGGAGGCCGTGCAGGCGATGGCGGACTGCGGCGCCGAGCTTGCGGTCGCGCACCACTTCGGCACCTTCCCGCTGGCGGACGATGCGTACGACGCGCCGCCGCAGGCTCTGGCGGAAGCGCGCACGGCGGCGGGCGTTGCCGCCGACCGCTTCCGCATCATGAGGCCCGGCGAGGTGTGGGAGCTGTAGGCCCCGCTTCATGTTGACTGAGTTGGTGCGGCATACTCCGTCCACCTCTCCCGCTTGCGGGGGAGGTCGACCGCCATAAGCGCGTTTAACGCGCGTCTTCGCGCGCTATGGCGGTCGGGAGGGGGCATTTTGCGAGCGCTACGATTGCTCTCAATCGCGCCCCCCACCCCAACCCTCCCCCGCAAGCGGGGGAGGGAGCCCAGCGCCGATGCCGAGCTTGTACAGGTACACAGACAAGCCCAACGAGCAGCAGCGCTCGCGGGCGGGGCAAGCGGTGTGGTATTTGTCCTTGCCATGGGCGTCACCGCGGCAATCCGGAATCATCCGCTCGCATTCCTGTTCGGCCTTGCGGCGATCTCGCTGGCCGCGCTGGCGCTGGTGCCGCCGATCCCGCAGCCGCAGACGTATCATCACTTCGCCGACCAGCGGACGCTGTTCGGCATTCCGCACTTCTGCAACGTGGTGTCGAACGCGTTCTTTGTCGTGGTCGGCGCGATGGGGCTGTACCGCGTGCGCGGCAACCTGTCGGCCAGCACGTTCTTCGTCGGCGTGTTCCTGACCGGGTTTGGCTCGGCCTACTATCACTGGCGGCCGGACGACATCGGCCTGTTCTGGGACCGGCTGCCGATGTCGGTCGCGTTCATGGCGGCGCTCGCCTACGTGATCGAGGAGCGTATCGACGAGCGGATCGGCCGCATGCTGCTGTGGCCGCTGGTGCTGCTTGGCATCGTCAGCCTGCTGGTCTGGATCAGGACCGGCGACCTGCGGCTCTACGCCTGGGTGCAGTTCTTCCCCGTCGTCGTGCTGCCGCTGATGTTCTGGCTGCTGGCGCCGAAGTACAGCGGCACGCCGTACTGGTTCGCCGCCGCCGGGCTCTATGTGCTGGCGAAGATACTGGAGTACGCGGACGGCGCGACCTATGCCGCGACCGGCCATCTGATGAGCGGGCACGCGCTCAAGCATGTCGCGGCGGCCGGCGCCTGCTACGCGGTGTATCTTGCGTTCACGCGGCGGCGGTTGCTTTGAAAGTCAGCGGTCATTCCGGGACGTGCGAAGCGCGGGCCCGGAAT
>CAZGSW010000210.1:0-7140 GCA_964528635.1 uncultured Rhodoplanes sp.
GGCCTCTCCGCCCCGATTGACCGGCCGCTGCTGCGCGACGCCGCGCTGGTGATCTTCACCTCGGGCAGCACCGGCCAGCCGAAGGGCGTGGTGATCGGCCATCGAAGGCTTGCGGGCAAACTCGACGCACTCGATCGCCTGCTCAGGTTCGAACGCAGCGACACGGTTCTGGTGCCGCTGCAACTCACCTTCATCTTCGGCCTCTGGATCACGCTGCTGGCGCTGAAATCCGGCGCGCGCCCGGTCCTTGTGCCGCGCTTCTCCAGCGACACGATCCGGCGCGGACTGGAAGCCGGAGCGACGATCCTTGCCGGCGTGCCGTCGATGTTCCGCGCGCTCACCGCCGATCCGGCGTTCGCGGCGCCCGGCCTGCGCATGGTGCTGACCGGCGGCGAGGTGTTGCCGAAGCCGCTGGCGCTGGCGATGCAGACATCCGCGCCCGGCGCCGGCATCTTCGATCTCTACGGGCTGACCGAAACCGGCTCGTGCGACTTTGTCGTGACGCCGCGCGATCAGCCAGACGGACTCGGCTCCATCGGAGTGCCCACCGAAGGCGTCACGTTCCGGATCGGACGCGAGGACGGAAGCGAAGCGCCGACCGGCGACACCGGCGAGTTGCAGATCGAGACGCCGTTCGGGCTGCTTGGCTATCTCGACAATCCGCAACTCACCGCGGAATCGTTCCGCGGCTCATTCTTCCGGACCGGTGACCTGGCGCGCATGCGCCCGGACGGACGCGTGGAACTGGTCGGCCGCTCCAAGGACATCATCTCGCGCGGCGGACACAAGATCGCACCGCTGGAGATCGACAACCTGCTCTGCGAACATCCCGCGGTTGCCGCTGCGCTCTGCGCCGGAATTCCCGACGACCGGCTCGGCGAATGCATTCACGCCGCGATCGTGCTGCGGTCCGGCGCCGTGGGCGATGCCGGCGAGTTGCGGAACTGGATGCTGACGCGAACCGAGCGGTTCAAGATTCCCGACGCGTTCCACTTCTGCGAAGCGCTGCCCGCCGGCCCCACCGGCAAGGCGGACCGGCGGGCGGTGGCGCGGCTCTACGGAACGGCGCAACGAAGCGTTTAATTCGGCGCGTGCTTGTCGTGCATGGCGAGCACGGTCTGCGACGCTCGCGGCTTGGCGGCGATACGTCGCACGGGCTTCGGCCGCGGCAACGGAACATCGTGCAGCGCTTCAGCGGCGACGTCCGCCATCACGGCACGCTCCGGTGCGACAGATTCGACGGACGAGGCAGCGGGCGAACTGGCCGACGAGCCAGTGGTCCCGCCCTGCTGCGCGGATGTCACGCGCGGCCAGCCCTCTCCACCGGCCGACGCCACCATGGCCGGCACCGGCAGAACCGGGCGTTTGCCTTCCGGAACCACATGAACGATCTTGAAGCCCCGCCGCTTCAGCTCGGCGAGGAACTGCGGCAGCATCAGCACGGTGCGCGGCTGGATGTCGTGCAACAGCATCACACCGCGGCCCCTGCTCTCCAACCGCGACAGCGCAAGGTGGAGCACCTGCTGGGATGTGATCTTCTTCCAGTCGTCGGCGAGCGTATCCGAACTCCAGACCATCAGACTGCGTGCCTTGGCCTGCGCTTCGAGATGCGAGGTGCGCAGCAGCCCCGGCACACGGAAGAACGGCGCCAGCGCCTTGGCGTCGCCGAGCGCAGCCGCAACCGACTCGATGCCGCCGTCGATTTCCACCGTGGCGTTGGTGATGGTCCGCAGCGGATGGTTTTGGCTGTGCGTGCCGATGGTATGCCCGGCGTTGTAGATGCGGCGAACCGCTCCGGGATAGGCACGGGCATGGCGCCCCACCAGGAAGAACGTCGCCTTCACGCAGTGCGACGCCAGGATGTCCAGCACCCGATCGGTATAAGGAAGGAGCGGACCGTCGTCGAAGGTGAGCACCACCTCGCGGTCCGCCAGCGGCAGCGTTTCACGATACTGGATCTGGCCGAGCCGCGGATAGTCGGCGGCGCGCACCGTCATTTCCCGGCTGACGCCGAGCGCATTCGGATTGCCCGGACACGTCTCCGCAAGAGCCGTGCCGCACACCGACGCGAACACGACACCCACGATGAGACTTCGCATGTCCGATTGCCCCCCGATTCGGGCAAATCACCCGTACGGAACATATCGGCGCGGATTTCGCGGGCACGCTTTCCCTGCGTGTCCTCACGGGTTTTGAACAGCTTTCTCCGTGCGAGGCCGAACCTGCCCAATCGGGCAGCAACGATTGGCGCAGGTCTTAGCTTCCGGACCGGCTGGCATGCCGTTATCGTGCGCCGGCCGGCCGTAGATAATGAGGGGGTATGCAGATGAAGAAACTATCGATTGGTACGATTCTCTCCGCAGTGGCGCTGGCCACCCTGCCGGCGGCCGCTCCCGCTCAGGCGCAGGATTGGCCGTCGCGCCCCATCACCTTCATTGTCCCCTACGGCGCCGGCGGCCCGGTCGACGTGCTGGCCCGGCTGCTCGCCGAGCCGATGAAGAAGACTCTCGGCCAGTCGATCGTGATCGAGAACATCACCGGCGCGAACGGCTCGATCGGCGTGCAGCGCGCGGTGCGCGCCGCTCCCGACGGCTACACCGTCAGCATCGGCAACTGGCCGTCGCATATAACCAATGGCGCGATCTTCAACCTCAGCTACGACATCCAGAAGGATCTCGAGCCGGTGGCCCGGCTTTCGGCCAATCCGTATGTGATTCTGGCGCGCAAGGATCTGCCCGCCGCCAACGTCAAGGAGCTGGTGGCCTGGCTGAAAGCCAACCCCGGCAAGGCGACCACCGGCACCGCCGGCCTCGGTTCCGGCCAGAACATCAGCGCGGTCTATTTCCAGAAATCCACCGGCACCAGGATGCAGGCGGTGCCCTACAAGGCCGGCTCATCGGAGATCATCCGCGATCTCGTGGCCGGGCACCTCGATCTGACCTTCGACCAGGCCATTACGGCGCTGCAGCATGTCCGCAACGGCTCGGTGAAGGCATATGCCGTGACGTCCGACAAACGGCTCGAATCCGCGCCGGAGATCCCGACCGTGGACGAAGCCGGTGCGCCGGGCGTGTACGTATTGACCTGGTACGGCCTCTGGCTGCCGAAGGGCTCTCCGAAAGAGGCAATCGAGAAGCTCGGCAACGCCGCGCGCGTCGCGCTCGCCGATCCGGCCGTGCGTGCCAGACTGGCCACGCTCGGCCAGCAGATCCCGCCGCCCGAGCAGCAGACCGCGGCCGCGCTGGCGTCCCATCAGAAGGCCGAGATCGAGAAGTGGCATCCGCTGATC
Organism: uncultured Rhodoplanes sp.; assembly: GCA_964528635.1. Taxonomy (GTDB): domain Bacteria; phylum Pseudomonadota; class Alphaproteobacteria; order Rhizobiales; family Xanthobacteraceae; genus Z2-YC6860. The sequence continues at coordinate 3,290 of CAZGSW010000210.1, forward strand.
CGCGAGGCCGGCATCAAGCTCGACTGACGCGTTTCGCAACACCGACGCCAGCGCCGACACGGCCGCCCCGGACAATCGCTCCGGTTGAATGAGTTGCTCGCGCCGCTGCCTGCCACTGACGACTCGGCATTTGACAAACCGGGCCGGTTCCCGGATTTGTCGGAGCTTGGGGAGTGGGCGTTGGCGAAGCGTTATCAGGTCATTGTGGTCGGTGGCGGTCCGGTGGGCGTTGCGCTCGCCGTCGACCTCGGCATGCGCGGCATCTCCTGCGCACTGGTGGAAACGCGGGTCGGCCTCTCCACCATCCCGAAAGGACAGAACCTCACCCAGCGCACGATGGAGCATTTCCAGTTCTGGGGGCTGGCCGACGAGTTGCGCGCCGCCCGCTTTGCTCCGAAGGGCTTTCCGATCGGAGAGGTGACCTTTTACCGCAGCGTCAGCACCGATTACTGGCACGCCCCGCCCGGCCGCGAGATGGTCCGCGCCTTCTACTCGCAGGCCAACGAACGGCTGCCGCAGTACCAGACCGAGAAGGTGCTGCGCGCCAGGATGGATGAGCTTCCGAACGTGGCGCAGTATTTCGGCTGGACTGCGAAGTCGGTCGAGCAGGACGACAAGGGCGTCCGCATCGCCATCGAGAAGGCCGACGGCAGCGCCAGCGAGGTGCTGGAAGCCGAATACGCCGTGGGTTGCGACGGCCCGCGTTCACTGGTTCGCGACCAGATCGGCATCGAGCGGAGCGGAACCGATTTCGACCAGGTGATGGTGCTGCTGGTGTTCCGCTCGCGCGACCTGCATGCCGCCGTGGAGAAGTTTCCGCCGCGTTCGACCTACCGGGTCATGAAACCGGAGTTGCAAGGCTACTGGCAGTTCTTCGGCCGCATCGACGTGGGCGAAGGCTGGTTCTTCCACGCACCGGTCCCGGCCGACAGCACGCGGGAGAATTTCGACTTTCACGGCCTTCTCGAAAGCGTCTGCGGCTTCAAGCTGAAGTGCGAGTACGATCACGTCGGCTTCTGGGACCTGCGGGTCTCGGTGGCGAAGCGATACCGGGCCGGCCGGGTGTTCATCGCCGGCGACGCCGCGCACAGCCATCCGCCGTACGGGGGCTTCGGCCTCAACAACGGGCTGGAGGATGCGGTCAATCTCGGCTGGAAGCTCGCAGCCAGGCTGCAAGGCTGGGGCGGCGACACGCTGCTGCGCTCCTACGGCGAGGAGCGTCGTCCGATCTTCGAGGAGACCGCGGAGGACTTCATCGCCGCCCGCATCAAGCGCGAGGGTGCGATCCTCAATCGCGTCACACCGGAGCAGGACAAGGCCGCGTTCGAGAAGATGTGGACCGAGTTCGGCACCGACGTCGGCTGGCGGGTGCAGAACTACGAGCCGCACTACGAGGGATCGCCGGTGATCGACGGCCCGCCGGGCGGCGTCTGCTCCGCGCACGGCAATCACGTGATCGTGGCGCAGGCCGGTCACCACCTGACGCCGTTGCCGCTTTCGAAGGGCGGCAACACCTTCGACGAACTGTCGATGATGGACTTCACGCTGTTCGCGTTCGACGCCGACGAGAAGGGTGTCGCCGCGATGGCGCAGGCCGCGAAATCGCTCAGCGTGCCGTTGCGGGTGGTGCGCGACACCTACGCGGACGGCCGCGAGGGATACGAGGCGCGGATGATCCTGGTGCGTCCGGACCAGTACGTGGTCTGGCTCGGCGACAGCGCGCCGGACGATCCGGTGGCGCTGATGCGGAAGGTGGCGGGCCGGGATTAGGCACTCGTTCGCGCCAATTTCTCCGTTGTCATGCCCGGCCTTGTGCCGGCCATGACGATGTTCGAAAATTGCATGCGCGGAAAGTTATTAGAGCGGCGCAAACGCCGGCGGCGGAATGCGCCGGTTGCTCGCCGCCTCGTAGGCGGAGGCGATGCGCAGCACGATGTCCTCCTTGCCTGGCTCGCAGCGAAACACCAGCGAGAACGGCAAGCCCGGCGCAGGGATCCGGGTCGGCCTGTCGGACGGCTGCGAGACATACTTCATGCCGTCGTCGGTCAGCCGGAACACCGGATCGTAGGCCGTGGTCACGTAACCGGCCGGCACCAGCACCTCGGTCAGGCCCGCATTCGGACCGCTCAGCGATTCCGGACGAAGATTGCTCGGGATGTCGTACTGGTGCGGATGCCCGATCAGGCCCGGCGGCCACGGCGTGTGCAGCCGCACCAGCGCGTCCAGCCTGTTCTCGAGGATCACCATCATGTCGGCGCGGCGCAGCAATTCGCGCAGCATGATGCGCTCGTTGACACCCTGACGGCCGCCCAGCGGGTTGCGCGGGTCGGCGATCTCCTCCCAGTTCCTGAACGCCGCGCGCTGGTCGTCACCCCAGAACTTGGAGCGCGCGTTCAGCGCGGCCCAGTCGGCGAGCGATTCGGTGAAGCCTTTCGCCTTCCAGTCTGCCGCACGGCGCTCCAGATATTGCGAGATGTGGAAGCGGAAGGTGTTGGACAGCTCCTGCTGCTGGATGGTGGCGAGATCGAGATTGGCCGGCGGCGCGATCCGCCCCTCGGCCAGCGCCACGCAATAGTCGATCGGCGCCATGCTGCCCGAGCCGAACACCTTGCCCGGCATGAACTCCGTCGGCCGGATGGCGTCGGCGAACTCCTTGAACAGGGGCTGGCCGTCACGACGCAACCGGAACAGCAGGTCCGGCATGAACACCGGAACCAGCCGCGCCAGCGCCACGCGGTAGTCCACCGTCATCCGTTCGCAGTCCGGATCGGGCTGCCAGAGCGGATCGGTCGATTCCACCAGCGTGGCGCCGAGATGCCCGGCGAGCACCTCCCTGATTTCCTGCTTCGCCGCATCGACGATCGGCTGCTCGGTCTTCGAGTCTTTCGGATAGACCATCGACTCGCGGATCACGCCGATCCGCATCCCGGCAAGCGCGTTCGGCACACCCGGCATCCTGGTGTGCGCGGCATAGGACGAGGCGAGCACGGAGGAGCGCGGCACCGTGGACCACACGTCGCGCGGGTCGTAGTAGCCCCGCTCCGGGTCCTTCAGCGCGTCGAGGATCTTCGCGCAGTCCTGCAGCTTGCGCGCGTGGATGCCGGTGCGGTCGCAATAGATGTCGGCGCCGATCGCGCCGCCGTCGAAGCCGATCATCGATTTGTGCGGCAGGATCAGCGCCACCGCGTTGTGGTTCGAGGGGCCGCGGCAGGATGCGCGGGTCTCCTCGCCCAGACTCGCCATCACCATGTTGACGCTCACCGACAGCGCCGAGCCGGAACTCGAACCGAGCGAGGCGGAGCGCGTGGTGTCGTAGGGATTGGACGGATTGCCGGCCCAGGAGCTGCGCTGATAGCCGAGCGTCGAGGGCAGCACCTTGTCCGGCCTGTTGCGGCCGCCCGGATCGCCGGCCCGGCCATTGTATTCGGTGTTGACCGCCTTGGCGAAGATGATCGCGCCCTTGTTGCGAAGCTGCTCGACCAGCACGTGGTCGCGCGCGGGAACGTCGATGTCGTAGCGCGCGTCGCCGCCGCCGGTGGAGCGCATGTCCTTCGTGTCGAACGGGTCCTTGAACGAGAACACCACGCCGTACATCGGCATCTTTTCCAGATCGGGATTGCGGCCGTACTCCGCATCGAGCTCGGCGGCGCGCTCCAGCGCATCGGGCAAGTGCCGGAAGTATTCGCAGACCGGCGGCGCGCCGGGCGGCAGCGCACCGAGCGACGGATGCCGGTCGAACTCGCCCTTGCAGGTGACGGAGCGTTCACCGCGAATGTTGAGCGTGCCGATGGCATTGACCTGCCCGGCGTTCGGGATGCCGACAATCATGCCGTACTGCTGCTGCACGGACG
>CAZGSW010000211.1:0-7119 GCA_964528635.1 uncultured Rhodoplanes sp.
TGATCCGCGCCATCGCCGCGGCAAATCCGGACGTGGTGACGGTGTGCTCCTATCCGCTCGACTCGGTCGGCATCGTCCGCACCGTCAACGAGCTGAACTTCAAGCCGAAGCTGATCGGCGGTGCGATGGTCGGACTGCAGGCCACGCCGATCAAGAACCAGCTCGGCCCGCTGCTCAACGGCTGGGTCAACTACGAGACCTGGGTGCCGGACAAGAAGATGTACTTCGATGGCACCGAGGCGTTCTTCAAGAAGTACCAGTCGCGCGCGTCCGCCGCAGGCGTCGATCCGCTCGGCTACTACCTTGGGGGCTGGGGCTATGCCTACGCCCAGGTGCTCGAACAGGCCGTGAATGGCGCCAAGACGCTCGATGACGCCAAGCTCGCCGACTACATCAAGAAGAATGCGTTCAAGACCATACACGGCGAGATCAAGTTCGGCGCCAACGGCGAGTGGGCCAAGTCCGGCATGCTGCAGGTGCAGTATCACGACATCAAGAGCGGCGCCGGGCTCGAGACGTGGCGGGGCATGGGCTACCAGACCGTGCTGACCCCGGCCGAGTTCAAGACCGGAAACGCGGTCTATCCGTTCGAGAAGGCCCGCTGAACGCCCGCTCCGCATGATGCGGAGCGCGGGTTCATGCGCTAGAATCAGGCCGCGCGGACCCGGTCCGCGCGGCTTGTTCATTCAGGGAGGTTGCCATGGAAGTCACCGGGCTGTTTCACGTTGCGATCAAGACCAACGACCTCGACGCGACGGTGAAGTTCTACACCGACGTGCTCGGCATGAAGACCGTGCATCGTCCGGACTTCGGTTTCCCGGGCGCCTGGATCGCGGCCGGCGACGCCGTGCCGATCGTCCACATCTATGCGGGCGGGCCTGCGCTGGTCGACGGCAAGACGCCGTACGGCACGGGCTCGGTCGATCACGTCAGCCTCACCATGAAGGGCTGGGACGAGTGCCTCGAGCGCGTGCAGCGGCTCGGCTACGACTGGCGGGCGTCGATCGTGCCCGGCACCACGCTGTGGCAGATCTTCGTGCACGATCCGAGCGGCGTGATGATGGAGCTGACCTTCGACGGCAAGGCGGAGAACCGCCCGGTTCCGGAGATTGCGCCGGAGCGGCAGTATCAGGCCGGCAAGCCGTTCGGCACGCCGAAGCAGAAGGCGGCGTAGGGCTCATCGCCAAGCACCGTGTCATGCCCCGCGTATGCGGGGCATCCGGGAACCACGTTGCGACGGCATGTACCGGATCGTCCGCCTTCCACCTTCGCTGAAGCTTCGGTGGACTGGGACTTAACCCGCCGAAGCCTTGTGCGTAGGCGGGTCGCGGACGATGACACCGCAATTGACGGGATGTCCGGGCCTACAGCCCCAGATAGAACTTCTTGATCAGATCGTTGTTGTTGAGCTCGTCCGCCGACTTGCCCTCGAACTCGATCTTGCCATGCACGATCACGTAGCCGCGGTCGGCGATGCGCAGCGCCTGGATGAAGTTCTGCTCCGCCATCAGCACGGTGAGCTGGTAGCGCTCCTTCAGCTCCTTGATCTTCTCGATGGTGCGGCTGACCAGGATCGGCGCCAGTCCGACCGACGGCTCGTCGACCAGCAATATCTTCGGCGCCAGCATCAGCGCGCGGCCGAGCGCCAGCATCTGCTGCTCGCCGCCGGACATGGAGCCCGCGAGCTGCGAGCGCCGCTCGGCAAGGCGCGGAAACGTCTCGTAGCAGGTCGCAAGATTCTGCTTCATCTGCGCGCGCGCGGTGGGCCGGTAGGCGCCGAGCGCGAGGTTCTCCTCCACGGTCAGCTTGGGAAACAGCCGGCGGCCTTCGGGCACCAGCGCGATGCCGAGATCGACGATCTGCTCGGTGGTCAGCGAGGTCAGGTCGTGCTGCACGCCGTCGATCGCCGCCATGATGCGGCCGGTGCTGGGCCGCACGATACCCATGATGCACTTGATCAGCGTGCTCTTGCCGTTGCCGTTGGTGCCGAGCAGCACCACCGTCTCGCCCGGGTTGGCGCTGAGCGTGACGTCCTCCAGCACGCGCACCGCGCCGTAGGCGGCGTCGACGCCCTGTATGGTGAGGCTACTGGCCAAGGTAGGCTCCGATCACCTCGGGGTTGTTGACGACCTCGTCCGGCTTGCCGTCGGCGATCTTCTTGCCCGACACCAGCACCGCGAGGCGCTGCGAGAACGCCATCACCGCGCGCATGATGTGCTCGATCATGATGATGGTGATGCCGCGCTCGTTCAGCTTGATCAGGAGATTGACGATGTCGTCCACCTCGGACTGCGACAGGCCCGCCATCGACTCGTCCGCGATCAGCAATTTCGGCTCGGCGGCCATCGCACGCGCCAGTTCGAGCTTGCGCATCTCGACCTGCGTCAGGTCGCGCGGCAGCTTGTCGGCCTTGCTGCCCAGGCCGACCAGGTCGGCAAGCTCTGCGCACCGCGTTTCGATCTCGGCTCCGCTCAGGTGCTTTCCCGGCCGGGCGTTGACCGTATAGATCATCGGCACGCGGAGGTTCTGCGAAACGGTCAGCGTTACGAAGGGCCGCGGAAGCTGGAAGCTGCGTGCCATGCCGCGATGGGTGCGCACGTTGGCGGGCAGGCCGTTCATCGGGTGGCCGTCGAACTCCACCGTGCCGATCTCGTTCTGCAGCGTGCCGCACATGCAGTTGACCAGCGTGGACTTGCCGGAGCCGTTCGGGCCGATCAGGCCGAGCCGCTCGCCCGGAGCGACGGACAGGTCGATGCCGTCCAGCGCAACGAAGCCGCCGAACCGCTTGCCCAGCCCCTTCACATCGAGAAGCGCGCTCATGTGGCGGCCCGCCTCTGCAAGGCCGGTCCGTAGAGCCGCCGCAGTTCGGTGTTCTGCAGATACCAGATCGCCACGACGTTGACGGCCAGGCCCACCACGTTCATGGCCAGGTTGAACGGAGTGGGGTCGAGCCAGATCAGCACCACCGAGAGCGGGATGGAGAGCGCCATCACCACCATGGTGAGCAGCGGGCTCCACGCCGCCACCTTCATCAGGCCGAAGGCGGCCGCGAGATAGGCAAGAGACAGCACGAGCCCGAACACGCCAAGGCCGGCAACCAGCGCGCCGCGGGTGCCAACCGCGGCGGACAGGCCGAACACCACGCCGATCAGGCCGACGATGAAGCAGTAGGTGGCGATCGCCAGCACTGTGATGGTGGTCCGGCTCAGGCCCTCCGGGGCGGCGGCGCGGCGGAAGTCCCGGACCAGTCCGAGCACACCGGTCGGCGCCATGATCACGAAGCCGATCAGCAGGAAGCCGACGATCAGCAGGTTGACGGCCGACGAGATCGTCACCGTTGCGATCTGCTGGATGATGCCGAGCAGCAGTGCGCCGATCAACGGTCCGGCCCACATGGTGGTGCCGCCGATCATCGGCATCGCGATCGAGTTCACCGCATAGGCGAGTCCGAACGCGGAGGCCGGTTCGAGATAGCCGATGTAGTAGGGGAACGAGGCGCCGGCCATGCCCATCAGCCCGCCGGAGATGGTCGTCGCCATCAGCTTGAGGCGGAGGGTGGGGACGCCGCATGCCTCGGCGGCGAGTTCATCGTCGCGGATGGTGGCAAAGCCGTAGCCGAGCCGCGAACGTTCGATAATTCGCGCGGCGGTCAGCGCCAGGACCACCAGGGCGATCATCAGCAGAAACAGATACTGGATGTAACTGCCGATCAGAGGAACCGTCTGCGGCCGGATGATGTAGGCGCCGCGCGATCCCCCGACGTAGTCCCAGTTGACGATCAGTGTCTGCAGCACCACGGCGAGCGCGAGCGTCGCGATGGCGAAATAGGCGCCGCGCAGGCGCAGCGTCAGGTACCCGGTGCCGAACCCGATCAGTCCCGCCACCACACCGGCAATGACGATGAGGGCCGGGATCGAGAGCGGCATGACCGCATGCAGCAGCGGCGCGATGCTTTCCGCGGCATAACGGTCGACGCCGGTGCCGAGCTTGTGCAGCGCCACGGTGGAATATGCGCCGGCCGCGAAGAACGCGGCGGAACCGAAGTTCACGTAGCCGCAGTAGCCGCCGAGAATGTTCCAGGCGGTCGCCAGAACGATGAACTGCAGCACCGTGTAGCCGGCGAAGAACAGGTAGTCGTTGCCGATCAGCCGCGCGGCGATGAACACCACCGCACCGATTGCCGCCGCCACGAGAAAGAAGGTGATGTTCCGCACGCGGCGCTCCTATCGGCCCAGCAGTCCGGAGGGCCGGAACGCAAGCGTCAGCAGCAGGATCCCGAACGCCACGGCGGGAGCCCACGAGGGGCCGTAGAATGTCGACGTCAGGCTTTCGATGATGCCGAGGAGTATGGCGGCGATGATGGTGCCTGGCAGGCTCTGCAGTCCGCCCAGCACGCAGATAGCAAATGCGCGGCCGATGAATTCGCGTCCGACCGAAGGTTCGATCGGCTGGATCACGATCAGGAAGGCGCCAGCCATCGAGGCGGTGGCGATCCCGATACCGAACGCGATGGTCTTGATGCGGATCGGATCGATCGCCATGAGCTGCAGCGCGAGCTGGTCCTGCGACACTGCCATGATGGCCCGGCCGGTGAAGGTGCGCGTGAGGAACAACTGCACGGCCCCGATCATGATCAGCGAGATCACGCATGGCACCAGCATGCGCAGCGGCAGATCGACGAAGCCGAAGCGCAGCGTCTGCTCGATGTAGGGAGCCCGCACGTAGCGGTAGTCGACGCCGAACACCAGGATCAGCAGCACCTCGGTGACGAACAGAAGCCCGAAGAAGAACGCGAGTCCGCGCAGCGCGTCCTGTCCGTAGCGTTCGAACGAATTGTGGTAGACTTGATAGATCGAAGCCCCGAGCGCGAAGAACACCGGCAGCATGACCACGCTGGTCAGGATCGGATCGAAGCCGAAGGTCTGGTTGACGATATAGGCGATGTATGCGCCGACGATGATGAACGCCGGATGCGCGATGTTGACGATGTCGAGAATGCCGAACGAGATCGAAATTCCGACCGTGACCGCCGCATAGAAGCCGCCAAGCAGCACGCCGGCGATGATCGCGTTGATCAGCAGCTCAACCGGAAAGTCCATACTCCCCCCGTCCCGCATTCTTTTCACGGTGTCAGACCGTGCGTGCGCGCTGGGACAGTGTGCAGGAAGCCCGGCCGCTTGGCTAGTGCTTGCCATCAGAGATAAGGTGATTCACGGCGCGCCGTCATTGCGAGCGAAGCGAAGCAATCCAGGGGCGCGAACGCAGGTCCGGATCGCTTCGTCGCTTTCGCTCCTCGCGATGACGACCGTATCACCGGTCCATGATTCCAGGTACCAGTCCGGGATGCCGTGTGCGGGGATGGCGATGGTGCAGCGGTCCGGTCAGGCCTTGCGGCGCACGCTGTCCGGGATCGGAAGCGGCTTGTTGGCGCTGTCGAGGAACTCGATCGTATTGAAGATCATGTCGCCGCCGCTCAGGTTCTCCAGGTCGTGAACCTTGTACTCGCCGGGGCCGTAGGTTTCGTGCCGCGTCTCGCCTGCCGCGTAGGTATGCTCGATGGTCGAGCCGTCCATCAGGTGCTGGCGCGCCCGGCCGCCGCTCACCGACGTCCAGAAATAGTCGAGCACGTGACGGTGGAAGCCGACCCGTTCGCCGGCCTTGAGGCGGATGATCCAGACCCTCACCTTGTCCGTCTCGGACAGCAGCTCGGTTCCGACGCAGCCGTTGTGGTCGCGCGCCTCGCGCTCGAATTCGGCCTGGATCGCGGCCGGCCACTCGGTCCGGTCCTCGCTCGCTGCCTTCTTGTCGAGCATGCTCAAGGACATGGCATTTCTCCAGACTTTGTTGCCACACTATACCTGACGGGGGAGGGAACAGTAACCGTGCGGGAAGTGCCGGCGTGACGCAGCGCAACGCAAAGGCCGGGCGGATCCTCGTGATCGGCGGCTCCATGAGCGGGCTGTTCGTGGCGCACATGCTGCGCCGGTGCGGTCTCGACGTGACGGTCTTCGAGCGGGTCGAAAGCGAGCTGTCGGGCCGCGGCGCGGGCATCGTGGCGCAGCCGGTGGTGATGCGGACGCTGCGGGAACTCGGTCTCGACGGCACAAACCTCGGTGTCGAGGCTTCCCGGCGCAAGGTGCTGGATGCGGCGGGGCGGGTGATCTGCGAGTCCGACTGCCCGCAGACGCTGACTGCATGGGAGCGTCTCTACCGCATCCTTCGTGACGGCTTTCCGGCCGGGCACTATCGCCGCGGCGTGGCCCTGAAGGCGTTCGAGCAGAACGAGACCGGGGTGGTGGCGTACCTCTCCGACGGCAGCCGAGAGGAAGCCGATGTGCTGATCGGCGCGGACGGCATCCGCTCAACGGTGCGGACGGATTTGCTGCCCGATCTGGTGCCGCTCTACGCAGGTTATGTGGCGTGGCGGGCGTTGCTGCCGGAGGCGGCGATCCCTCCCGAGGTCCACCGCGAGCTGTTCATGAGCATGGCGTTCTGCCTGCCGCCGGGGGAGCAGTTCCTTGCCTATCCGGTTGCCGGCGCGGACAACGATCTGCGTCCCGGTCACCGGCGCAGCAACGTGGTGTGGTATCGCCCGGCCGACGAGGCGACGGAGCTGAGGCGATTGCTGACCGACGGGAACGGCGTGACCCACACGATCTCGATTCCGCCGCCGCTGATCCGCCGGGAGGCGGTCGAAGCGATGCAGGCCGCCGCGGACCGGCTGGTGGCGCCGCAGTTCCGCACGTTGGCGAGGCTGATCGACGAGCCGGTGCTGCAGCCGATCTACGATCTGGAGACGCCGCGCATGGCGTTCGGGCGCGTTGCGATCGTCGGCGATGCGGCATTCGTGGCGCGGCCTCATGTCGCCGCCGGGGTCTCCAAGGCGATCGACGACGCCGCAGCGCTCACCGCGGCACTTGTGGCGGACGACGTGGGGCCTGCGCTCCGGCGCTTCGAGGCGGCGCGCCTGCCGGTCGGGCGGCGGATCATCGAGCGGGCGCGTCATCTCGGCGCGTACCTGCAGGCGACGCGGACGCTCGAAGAGCAGGCCCGCTCGGAGCGCCACAGCAACGCAGAGGCGGTCATCCGCGAGACCGCGACGATCGATTTCCTGGGTGA
>CAZGSW010000212.1:0-3419 GCA_964528635.1 uncultured Rhodoplanes sp.
CGCGCCGGCGTCGAGCGGATCATCCGGTTCGCGTTCCGTCTTGCGCAGTCGCGGCCGCGCAAGCTCCTGACCGTCGTCACCAAGTCGAACGCGCAGCGTCACGCCATGGTGATGTGGGACGAGATCGCGACGCAGGTCGCATCCGAATTCAGGGACGTGACCTGGGATAAAATGCTGGTCGACGCCATGACCATGCGGATGGTGATGCGGCCGGAGACCATCGACACGGTGGTGGCGACCAACCTGCATGCCGACATTCTCTCGGATCTTGCGGCCGCACTTGCCGGTTCGCTCGGCATCGCGCCGACCGCGAACCTCAACCCGGAGCGCAATTATCCGTCGATGTTCGAGCCGATCCACGGTTCCGCGTTCGACATCATGGGCAAGGGCATCGCCAATCCGGTCGGCACCTTCTGGTCCGCCGTCATGATGCTGGATCACCTGGGCGAGAAGCCCGCGGCCGAACGTCTGATGAGGGCGATCGAGCGCGTCACCGCCGACAAGCGCTTTCATACGCCCGATCTCGGCGGCACCGCCCGCACCGCCGACGTCACGGCGGCGGTGATCGACGCCATTCATGGCGCCAACGCCTGACCCCGTCGGCGGACCTGGGCGTCAGGGCGGAAACGGCCCTGGCCTCAGATCAGCTTCAGCCCCTTCAGGCTGGCGTGGCCTTCCTTGCCGACGATGATGTGGTCGTGGACCGAGATGCCGAGCGGCTTTGCGATCTCCACGATCGACTGCGTCATCTGGATATCGGCGCGGCTCGGCGTTGGATCGCCGCTCGGATGGTTGTGCACCAGGATGATCGCGGTGGCGGAGAGTTCGAGCGCGCGCTTCACCACCTCGCGCGGATAGACCGGCGTGTGATCCACGGTGCCGCGCTGCTGCACCTCGTCGACGATCAACTGGTTGCGCTTGTCCAGGAACAGGATGCGGAACTGCTCCTTGTCCTCGAAGGCCATCGCGGTGCGGCAGTAATCCAGCACGGCGGACCATGACGACAGCACGGTCTTGCCCTTCACCTGACCCCGGGCGAGGCGGCTGGCCGCCGCCTGCACGATCTTCAGATCGATCACGGCGGCATCGCCGATGCCCTTCACCTCGCGCAGCCGCTTTTCGGAGGCGGAAATCACCTCGGCGAACGAGCCGAACTTGGCGATCAGGTTCTTTGCCAGAGGCTTCACGTCACGCCGGGGCAGGGCGCGGAACAGGACCAGTTCGAGCATCTCGTAGTCGCTGAGCGCATCGGTGCCGGCCTCGCGGAAGCGATTGCGCAGGCGGTCGCGGTGGCCGACGTAATGCGGCGCGTCGGCCGGGGCTGTCGCCTCGGACATCCCGGACTGCTTGCCGTTCTCGCCGCCTTTGACAGACATGGAACCACCCGAACGCAATCTGCTCAGGATGCTAGCAGATGCGGCGCTTTGCAATCACTGCGAGTGGGTGTCAGCGGGTGCCGAAGGCACGCCGCATGGTGTCGTCGAATTCCTTGCGTCGCTTCGCCTCGTCCGCCTCGCGCTGTTTCCATTCCTCCTTGATCTGCCGGGATCTCTCGGCCCAATACTTTCGCTCTTCGGCTGCCTTGGCCCGCTTGACGCGGTCCTCGGCTTGCCCCGGCAAATTCCACATCCCGGCGACGTTGGCCGACGCGCCGGCGATGCCGATCAGAAGGACGATCACGGTCGCCGTCTCCAGCAGCGGCATGGATTTCGGCGACTCTCCCATCGCGACGCCGCGGGGGGCAGGCTTTGCCGGCGGCGCAGTCTTCCCGGCAATCGATACGCGCGGCACGCTGGTGCTCGCCGGAGCGATGGCCGGTTGATCGCGGAATGCGTTCCAGCGCGCTTCGACCGCCTCGCGAAGCTCCTGCGGCGGGCACGAAACGATCTCATGGTGCAATGCGACCTGGACCATCGAGCCCTTCGGGATGAAGTTGGCGTCCCAGCCCGGTCCTCTCAGGAGAAACGAGTCGATATGGATCCGGGACTCGTAGAATTGCTTTGGTATCGTCACGGCCGTGACGCCGTGAAAGGTCATGTCGTTGTACCGAAGGGCATGGGTGCTCCAGAGCATCGACCAATAGCCGGTCTCGACGTCGATTGTGTCGACGCCCTTGATCTCGTGCCACGGGATGAGGAACTCCTTGACCCACGCAATCCGGAAATGAATGCCGTCCGGCGACAGTGTGAACAATGGCTTGCCGGGATCGGACCGCGTCCAGAGCGCGATTCCGATCACTACAATTCCCGTCAGCATGCAGACGCCAACGCCGATGAAGGTCCGGATCGGTTCGCGGTCGGGGTCCGACAACGCAATGATTACCAGGCTCAGGAAGATCAGCAGGAGGCCGATCGGGAGCAGCCGGACGATCGCCGTGGCCAGCCGGTACTCCAGCACCTGATGGATGTCACGCACGTCGACATTCATGATCGGCTCTCGATCCTGGGACACAAGAGCGGAAGACCAGCCAAGCGAGTTCCCGGTTGATCGTAGGAGTCGCTATGCGCCGGATGATCGCGGCGATTTCACCCGGACGCAACCTGCGTCGTCATATTGGTCGCAGGCGCGCGCCGTTGCGTTCAGGCCAACGCGATCCGGTAGGGCGGCTTGTCGAACCCCCCGGGCGAGGTGGTGAAGATTTCCACGCCGGTCTTGGTCACGCCCACGGTGTGCTCGAACTGGGCGGACAGCGAGCGGTCGCGGGTGACCGCGGTCCAGCCGTCGGACAGCACCTTCACGTGCGGGCGGCCGAGATTGATCATCGGCTCCACCGTGAAGAACATGCCCGGCCGCAGCACAATGCCCTCGCCGGGGCGGCCGACGTGCACGATGTTGGGTTCGTCGTGGAACAGCCGGCCCAGCCCGTGGCCGCAGAAGTCGCGCACCACGCTCATGTGCTGCGCCTCCACGAAAGTCTGGATGGCGTGGCCGATGTCGCCGGTGGTCGCGCCCGGACGGATCACGGCGATGCCGCGCATCATGGCCTCGTAGGTCACGTCCATCAGGCGCTCGGCGCGGCGCGGAACCTCGCCGACGGCGTACATGCGGCTGGAGTCGCCGTGCCAGCCCTCGAGGATGAGCGTCACGTCGATGTTGACGATGTCGCCCTCGCGCATCGGCTTTTCGTTCGGGATGCCGTGGCAGACCACATGATTGAGCGAAGTGCAGGTCGACTTGCGGTAGCCGCGGTACATCAGCGTCGCGGGCAGCGCCTTGTGGTCGCGCGCGAACTCGCCAGCCAGCCGGTCGATCCGCTCGGTGGAAACGCCCGGCTTCACTTCGGCGGCCAGCATGTCGAGGCACTCGGCCACCAGCCGCCCGGCCTTGCGCATGCCCTCGAAGGCGGACGCGCCGTGCAGTTTGATCTGGCCGGTTTTCCGCGGCGGGGCGAGGGTGGCGTCGACGTAGGTCATTGATCG
>CAZGSW010000212.1:3519-7096 GCA_964528635.1 uncultured Rhodoplanes sp.
GTCCGCGTCACCAGCCCGTCGCGCTCCAGCCCCCGCAGGGTCAGGGTCAGCATGCGCTGCGAGATGCTGCCCAGGCTGCGGCGGATCTCGTTGAACCGCTTCGGCCCGCCGCCGAGTTCGCCCACCACCAGAACCGTCCACTTGTCGCCGATTCGCTGCAGGACCTCGCTGACCTGCCGGCATTCCTCGGGCACATGGAGGGTACCGGGTATGGATTTTGTGCCTTCTTGCGTGTTTTCCGAGGTCATCTATTTAGCCTTGGTATCAATTCGTAACTCAGGCACGAAAGGTAACACTGCTATGGCCAAATTCAAGGTTGCGGTCATTGTCGGCTCGAACCGCCGCGACTCCATCAATAAGAGGCTGGCGCAGGCGCTGGCCAAGCTGGGAGCCGGCAAGGCCGACTTCAGTGTTGCCCAGATCGACGACCTGCCGCTCTACAACCAGGACCACGAAACCGATCTGCCCAGGCCGGTCGTCCGCTTCAAGGCCGAGCTTGCGGCGGCAGACGCCGTCCTGTTCGTCACGCCTGAGCACAGCCGCTCGATCCCGGCGGTGCTGAAGAACGCGATCGACTGGGGCGCCCGTCCGTGGGGTCAGAACTCCTGGACCGGCAAGGTCGCCGCCGTCACCGGGGCGTCGCCCGGCGCGATCAGCACGGCGCTGGCGCAGCAGCACCTTCGCCAGATCCTCGGCGCGCAGGGCGTGCTGCTGTCCGGCGGCGAGGCCTACATCCAGTTCAAGGATGGGCTGATCGACAGCGACGACAATGTCGCCGACGAAGGCACGCGAGGCTTCCTGCAAGGCTTCGTCGATCAGTTCCTGGCGCTGGTGCCGCGCGTTGGCGCGGCGCAGGCGGCGTAGCGAAACGCAGATAAGGAGTAGAAAGGATACGTGTCATGTCCATCCGCCCCGTGAAGAGCATCGTGCAGTCGCAGCCGACCATGGAAGGCGCCGGCGTCAAGCTCCGCCGCGCCTTCGGTTTCGGCAACACCGGCGAGTTCGATCCCTTTCTGCTGTTCGACGACTTCCGCAACGACGATCCGGCGGCCTATCAGGCCGGCTTCCCGTGGCACCCGCACCGCGGTATCGAGACGATCACCTACGTGCTCGCGGGCACGGTCGACCATGGCGACAGCCTCGGCAACCGCGGCACGCTCGGCGCCGGTGACGTGCAGTGGATGACGGCCGGCCGCGGCATCCTGCATCAGGAGATGCCGCACGGCGATACGCAAGGCCGCATGCACGGCTTCCAGCTCTGGGCCAACCTGCCGTCGTCGCAGAAGATGATCGCGCCGCGCTATCAGGACGTGAAGGCGGCGGAGATCCCGGAGATCGTCGACGACGACGGCACGAAGGTGCGTGTCATCACCGGCGAGTTCTGGGGCAGGAAGGGCCCGGTCGAAGGCGTTGCCGCCGATCCGAGGTACATCGACGTGTTCGTGCCGCCGGGCAAGCGCAAGACGCTCAAGGTCGAGACCGGGCGCCATGCGTTCGCCTACGTGTTCGAAGGCTCGGGCCAGTTCGCGTCGTCGTCGAAGCCGTTCGGCGTGCTGGTCGAGAAGGAGGTCGACGGTCAGGAGATCGTGTTTCGCGAGAAGGCGGGCGACCGTTCGCTCGTGCTGTTCGACTCCGGCGACGAGGTCACGGTGCAGGCCGGCGATCAGGGCGTGCGCTTCCTGCTCGTCTCCGGCAAGCCGATCGAGGAGCCGGTCGCCTGGCACGGGCCGATCGTCATGAACACCCAGGCCGAACTGCGGCAGGCGGTGGCAGAGCTGCGGAACGGCACGTTCATCCGGAATTGACGCTGCGAACGCGGTGGCCATTAATGTGCCCTCTCCCGCAAGGGGAGAGGGCACAAATACACGAGCCCTCGCGCGCGGCAATGCTGTTACGCCGCTGCACCATCCTTCTTCAGCGCCGCGATCTCCTCCGCGCTCAACCCCGCCTCCGCCAGCACCTCGTCCGTGTGCTCTCCCAGGTTTGGCGCCGGCTTCTGCCACACGCCGGGCGTCGCGGAGAGGCGCGGCAGGATGTTGTGCATCGGCAGCTTGCCAAGATCGCGATCCTCGACGTCGACGATGATCTCGCGCTCGCGGAAGTGCTCGTCCTTCATCGCATCGGCGATGGAATACACCGGCCCTGCGGTCACGCTCGCCTCGCGCATCAGGCGAAGCGCCTCCTCGCGGGTCTTGGTGGCGAACCACGCGCCGACCTCGGCGTCCACCAGGTCGCGGTTCTTGACGCGGTCGGTGTTGGTGCGAAAGCGCGGGTCATCGATCATGTCCGGCTTCCCGATCGCGGCGAACAGCCGCTTCGCCATCGCCTGGATCGAAGCCGACACGGCAACGTATTCGCCGTCGCGGCAGCGATAGACGTTGCGCGGCGACGAGGTGTTCGACGCGCTGCCGGAACGCTGCTTCACCTTGCCGGTGACCGAATAGATGCCGGCTTCGGGACCGAGCACGGAAAAGACCGACTCCAGCAGGGACAGGTCTATCACCTGGCCTTGTGCCGTGCCGCCGTCCCTGGCCCGCAACGCGGTGACCGTGGCGAATGCGCCATACAATCCCGCCATCATGTCGGCGAGCGCCAGCGGCGGCAGCACCGGCTCGCGATCGGGAAACCCGGTGCGCGAGGCGAATCCGCTCATCGCCTCGACCAGCGTGCCGAACCCGGGATGCGGCGCGTAGGGTCCGGTCTGGCCGAAACCTGATACGCGCACGATGACAAGCCGTGAATTGCGCCCATGCAGAGTGCCGGGAGAAAGCCCCATGTCCTCCAGCGTTCCGGGCCGGTAGTTCTCGATCAGCACGTCGGCGGTCTCGACCAGGCGCAGGAACGCGGTTCTGGCCGCCTCGTGACGCAGGTTGAGCACGATCGAGCGCTTGTTGCGGCAATAGGTCTTCCAGTGCAGCGACTTGCCGTCGTCCTTCCAGTCGCGCAGCGGATCGCCCTCGGGCGGCTCGATCTTGATGACGTCGGCGCCGAAGTCGCCGATCTGGAGCGACAGCATGTTGCCCGCGACGAGGCGCGACATGTCGAGCACGCGGATGCCGGCGAGGGGGCCCTTGGCGGCAGGATCGAAGCGGATGGGGGAGCAGGTCATGTCAAACTCTAGCGCGTGATGGCAGGTCGACCTACGGGACAAGCCCGGCCATGCAAGCCCGGCCATGACGGCTGAAAGCGTGAATCACCCCATTACCGGCACCGTATCCGCGATCTCGATGCCGCCGCATTCGATGCGGCATCGGTAAGCGATCGCCTCGACGCCCCGTGTCCGCGCCCGGTCGAACGCGGCCCCGTACCTCGGGTCGATGTCGCGGGCGAGCGCAAAGCGCTGCGCCGAGCCGATCTGGATGAGATACAGCATGACCGCGCGGTGGCCGGCCTCCACCATGTCGCCGAGTTCCTCCAGGTGCTTCGCCCCTCGTTCGGTCTTCGCATCGGGGAACTCCGCCAGCCCGCGCTCTCTCATCAGGTGCACGTTCTTGATCTCGACATAGCAATCGGGGCGGCCCTCGCCCTGCAACAGGAAGTCGACCCGCGAGTTCCTGCCGTACTTCACCTCGCGGCG
>CAZGSW010000213.1:0-6995 GCA_964528635.1 uncultured Rhodoplanes sp.
GGCACGTCACAGGCCGCGCTTGAGACCGCCGAGAAGAAGGGTTTCGACACCGGCATCCGCGCCATCCATCCGTTCGATCCGGACTGGAAGCTGCCGGTGTATGTGGCGAACTTCATCCTGATGGACTACGGCACCGGCGCGATCTTCGGCTGCCCGGCGCACGACCAGCGCGACCTCGACTTCGTCAACAAGTACGGACTCGGCAATACGCCGGTGGTGTGCCCGCCGGGCACCGATCCCAAGTCGTTTGTCATCACCGATACCGCGTATGACGGCGAAGGCACGATGATCAACTCGCGCTTCCTCGACGGCATGACCATCGAGCAGGCGAAAGAGGACGTGGCGAAGCGGCTGGAAAGTGCGAGCGAAGGCAACCAGCCGGTGGCGCAGCGCCAGGTGAACTTTCGCCTGCGCGACTGGGGCATCTCGCGGCAGCGCTACTGGGGCTGCCCGATCCCCATGATCCACTGCGAGGCCTGCGGCGTGGTGCCGGTGCCCGAGAAGGATCTGCCGGTGCAACTGCCCGACGACGTCACGTTCGACCGGCCGGGCAATCCGCTCGACCGCCATCCGACCTGGAAGAACGTGGCGTGCCCGCAGTGCGGCAAGCCGGCGCGGCGCGAAACCGACACGATGGACACCTTCGTCGACTCGTCCTGGTACTTCGCGCGCTTCACCGATCCGTGGAACACGCAGGCGCCGACCGACCGCAAGGCGGTGGACGGATGGCTGCCGGTCAACCAGTACATCGGCGGCATCGAGCACGCGATCCTGCACCTGCTCTACAGCCGCTTCTTCACCCGCGCGATGAAGGCGACCGGACACGCCGGCATCGACGAGCCGTTCGATGGCCTGTTCACGCAGGGCATGGTGGTCCACGAGACCTACCAGAAGGAGAGCGGGGAATGGGTCACGCCCGCCGAGGTGAAGATCGAGGGCGCGGAAGGCGGTGCACGCACCGCGACACTCGCCACCACCGGCGAGCCGATCGTGATCGGCCCAATCGAGAAGATGTCGAAGTCGAAGCGCAACACGGTCGACCCCGACGAGATCATGGCGACTTACGGCGCAGACGTGGCGCGCTGGTTCATGCTGTCGGATTCGCCGCCCGAACGCGATGTCGAGTGGACCGAGCGCGGCGTCCAGGGCGCATGGCGTTTCACGCAGCGGCTCTGGCGGCTGGTCGGCGACGCCATCGAGATCGCGAAGCAGGCTCCGGCCGAACGTCCCGCCTCGTTCGGCGCGGAGGCGCTGGCGATCCGCAAGGCGGCACATGGCGCGCTCGCCAGGGTGTCCGACGCGATCGAGAAGCTGCACTTCAACGTCTGTGTCGCCCACATCTACGAGTTCGCGAACACGCTCGGATCGGCCCTGCACGAGAAGAAGAATCCAAGCCCCGACTTCGCGTGGGCGATGCGCGAGGCGACCGAGATCCTGGTCCGGCTGTTTCACCCGATGATGCCGCACCTTGCCGAAGAGTGCTGGGCCGAGCTGGGCCACGGCACCCCGGTGGCGGCGGAAGACTGGCCGAAGGTCGAGAAAGACCTGCTGGTTGAGACGACGGTAACCTTGCCGGTGCAGATTAACGGCAAGAAGCGGGCGGACGTAACCGTGCCGCGGGACGCCAAAAACGCCGACATAGAGACTGCCGTACTGGCGCTCGATGCGGTACAAAAGGCTCTCGACGGCAAGCGCCCGAAAAAGGTCATCGTCGTCCCGCAAAGGATCGTGAATGTGGTGGCCTGAGCCACGCTCGACGCAAAGCCGTATCGCCCGACTGGTGCTGTCGCTGGCGCTGGGCGGACTCGTCGCCGGCTGTTTCCAGCCGCTTTACGCCAGTCGCTCGGCCACCGACGGCTCAACCGTCGCGGATCGGCTGCGCTCGGTGGAAGTCGGTCAGATCAAGAACGTCACCAACGGCACTCCGGAGGCGCGCATCGCCGCCGAGTTGCGCAACGCCCTGATCTTCGAATTGAACGGCGGCGCGCCCGCCTACGCGCCCACCCACCGGCTGGAAATGCAGATGACCACGCTGCGCCAGCAGGTCATTGTCGACGTCACCACATCGCGGCCGGACGTCGAGCAGGCAGGCATCACGATGACCTACACCCTGGTCGAACTGGCCAGCGGCAGGCCGGTGGTCACCGGCCAGACCTTCTCCCGCGTGTCGTATGACAACCCCGGCCAGGAGCAGCGCTTCGCGCGGGCGCGGGGCCGACGCGACGCAGAGAACCGCGCAGGCAAGGTGATCGCGGAGGACGTTCGCTCGCGGCTCGCCTCTTACTTCATCGCCGGAACCTGATGGTCGCGATCAAGAGCGCGGACGCGGACCGTTTTGCAGCCCGGCCCGATCCGGCCAAGCCCGTCGTGCTTCTGTACGGCCCCGACAACGGCCTGGTGCGTGAGCGCGCCGAGCGCATCATCGGCGGCTCCGTGTCCGATCTGAACGATCCGTTCGCGCTGGTCCGGCTCGAGGGCGACGACCTCGCCTCCAACCCGTCCCGGCTGGTGGAGGAGGCCCACACCGTGCCGCTGTTCGGTGGCAAGCGTGCGATCTGGATCAAGGGCGGCAACCGCAACTTCGCACCGGCCGTCGACATGGTGCTCAATGCACCGCCCACCGATTGCCGTGTGGTGATCGAGGCTGGCGACCTGCGCAAAAGCTCTCCGCTGCGCACGACGTGCGAGAAGTCCAAAGTCGCAGCGGCGATTGCCTGCTACCCCGACAACGAGCGCGATCTGTCCCGCCTGATCGACGAGGAGATGAAGTCGGCCGACCTGTCGATCGCGCCGGACGCGAAGTCGATGCTGGTGTCGCTGATCGGCGGCGACCGGCGCGCATCGCGCGGCGAAATCCGCAAGCTCGCGCTTTATGCGCACGGCAAGGGCCGCGTCGACATCGACGACGTGCTCGCGGTGGTCGCCGACGCCTCGACGCTGGCGCTCGATGCGGTGGTCGACGCGGCGTTCGCGGGAAAGACGGGCGAGACCGAAGCGCAGTTCGCCAGGGCGCTCGATGCCGGCACGTCGTCAGGCACGGTGGTCGGCGCCGCATTGCGCCATGTCGGACAGCTTCACAAGGCGCGGCTTGCGATCGAATCCGGCGAGCGCGGCGATGCCGCGATGTACAGCTTCGTGCCGCCGTTGACTTTCAAGCGCAAGCCCGCGGTCGAGACCGCGCTGTCGGCATGGACCGCGGCGCGGCTGTCGCGCGCGATGGAGCTGCTCGCCGATGCGCTGCTTCAGGTGCGGCGCACGCCGGCGCTGTCCGATGCCCTCGGTCAGCGCGCCCTGCTGCGGATCGCTATGGCGGCACGGCGCGACGACCGCTGATCGAAGGCGGTCGCCAGCCGCACTACCCGAAACGCTCCTTCAGCTCCGGCTCGAACTCGCCGTCGACCAGCACGAAAGCCACGACGCACGGCGCGTTGGAGCGGTTGCTCCAGGCATGGTTGGTGCCGCACTGCACGAGCACATCGCCGGCCTTCAGCGTCACCTCGCCCTCGTCGAGCAGCATGGTGATTTCACCGGACAGCACGATGGCGTAGTCGATCGTTTCGGTTCGATGCATCAACGGATGACGGCCGCCGCGGCCGAACGTCGAGGCCTTTTCGTTCCCGAGCGAAGCGAACGCCTTGCGCGCATCGTCCACGGTCATCTGCCGCACCATTTCCGGCTCCGGCGGAAAGTGGTTGATGCGGATGACGGTGCCGTTCTTCGCGGGAAGCTGGCGGCGAGGCCCGAGCGTCGGCTCGGCAGGCTCGGCAGCGATCTTTGCCGGCGTTTCGCCTGTGCGCCAGATATCGGCAGAGTACCAGTCCGGCTCTTTCGGATTGACGTGAAGGAAGGGTGCCGGTCCATCGGACAGAACAACGGCCTTGCCGTCCTTGTCGTGGCCCGTCACCACCCGGCGAAACTGCTTCTGCATCGTCATCGCTCCATTGAACCGCGCATTGCACCGCGCCCGGCCGGGCGCGGACGGAGCATGCCAGACTGATGCGGGGATTGCGCCGGGCCGCGGCTATTTTTCCAGGCGGCGGATCACGTCGTCGAGTTGATCCAGATCGCGGTACTTGATGCTCAGCACGCCGCCCTGACCGCGGTGGTCAATGGTGAGGACAAGGCCGAGCGCGTCCGACAAGCGCCGCTCCAGCGCCACTGTGTCGGAGTCCTTCTGCATGCGCGGGCGCGTCCTGGCCGGCTTGCCGGCGGCCGCGGCCTTCTCCTGTCCAAGAGCCTCGACCTGCCGGACGTTCAGTCCTTTCTCGACGATTTCACGAGCGACGGATTCCGGGTCGGGTTGATTGATCAGCGCGCGGGCGTGACCGGCCGAGAGTTTTCCCGCGTTGATAAAAGCCTTCACGGTGTCTGGCAGCTTGAGCAGCCGCAGCGTGTTGGCGACATGGCTGCGGCTCTTGCCGACGATCTTCGCGATCTCGTCCTGCGAGTGATTGAACTCCGCGGCGAGCACCTGATAACCGGTGGCCTCTTCGAGCGGATTGAGGTCGCTGCGCTGCACGTTCTCGATGATGGCGAGTTCAAGCGCTTCGCCATCGCTCGCTTCAACGACGACGATCGGCACGTCGTGCAGACCGGCCCGTTGCGCCGCACGCCACCGCCGCTCACCGGCGATGATCTCGTAGACGTCGCTGCCACGGCTGCGCACAACGATCGGCTGGATGATGCCGCGTTCACGGATCGATGCGGACAGATCCTCCAGCTCGGCTTCGGAGAACAGCTTGCGCGGATTGCGCGGATTCGCGCGCACGAATTCGATCGGCACACGCCGCTGGCTGCGCATACGTTCGGCGGCATGCGTCTCGACGCCGACGTCACCGATCAGCGCGGCGAGGCCGCGGCCCAAACGCGAGCGCGCTACGTCGTCTGCCATATCGAGATCCTTCATGCCGCAGGATTCGCCCGGTATTCTTTTTCACGCTGGATGATTTCGGTGGCGAGCCGCAGATATGCTTCGCTGCCGACGCACTTGAGGTCGTACACCAGAACTGGCTTGCCATACGACGGCGCCTCGGAGACGCGCACGTTGCGCGGGATGATGGTGTCGTACACCTTGGGTCCCATGAACTCGCGGACGTCGGCGACAACCTGGTTGGAGAGGTTGTTGCGGGCGTCGAACATCGTCAGCACGATGCCGTGGATGGTGAGATCGGGATTGAGCGTGGTCTTCACCTGCTCGACCGTCTTCAGAAGCTGCGACAATCCTTCGAGCGCGAAGAACTCGCACTGCAGCGGAACGAGAATCGCGTTCGCTGCCGCCATCGCATTCACGGTGAGAAGATTGAGTGACGGCGGGCAGTCGACCAGCACATAACTGAAGTCGTTGACGCCGACGAATTTGCCGGCGTTTACCGGCGTGGTCGCGCTGCGCAGCCGGAACGCGCGGTCGCGGGCCTGACCGATTTCCAGTTCGAGTCCGGACAGATCCATGGTGGACGGCGCAAGCGACAGGCGCGGCACCGCCGTCTCCACGATGGCATCGCGCAGCGGCGCATCGCCAATCAGCACGTCGTAGGTGGAGCAGCGGCGGTTGCGACGGTCGATGCCCAGCCCGGTGGAGGCGTTGCCCTGAGGGTCGAGGTCGATGATCAGGACGCGCTCGCCGATGGCCGCAAGCGCGGTGCCGAGGTTGATGGCGGTGGTGGTCTTGCCGACGCCGCCCTTCTGGTTGGCGATCGCAAGGACGCGGGGCGGCTTGGCTGGCTCGGCGCGGGCCGCCAGATCGACCACTTCGGCGGTGGCGGGGTCAGATTGCAAATCGGCTGGTGTGTCTGACATGGATTGCTCGTTGCAGTAGCGGTGCAGCCTTAGCGCTTTGCTTGACGCGGCTTCCAGGATCGCACCTGGACGATCCGGCTCTCGGGACTGGTCTTGCTGGATACAAGGATCGGCTCGAACTTCCAATATTTAGATGCTTCGGTCAATTCAGACGCAACATCTTGCCCCTTTGGGAACAGTCCTTGTGCGTCCGCTTTGGCCCAAGGGTAAGCAAGGCCAAGGATTTCTCTTAGCGGAGCCAGTGCGCGGGCGGTCACGACGTCGGTGCGAGGGAACGACTTCTTCGCGAAATCCTCGATTCGCACATGGTGGACCACGGCGGGAACGTCAATGATTCGCGCGGCCTCGCGGAGATAGGTCGCCTTCTTGCCGATGCTCTCGACCAGATGAACGGCGGCGCCGGCCTGCCCCTTGAGCGCGCAGGCAAGCACCAACCCGGGAAAGCCAGCACCCGAGCCGAGGTCAAACCAGACCCGCGCGTCAGGTGCCAGCTCGAGCAATTGCAGAGAGTCGGCGATGTGCCGGGTCCAGACGTGGGGGACGGTCGATGGCGCCACCAGGTTGACACGCTGCTGCCACTCCAGCAGCAGCTCTACCAGATGATCGAGTCGCCCTTCGATTTCACGTGAAACAGGCGTCAGCCGCAGCGCAGCCTCGCGGTCGCCGTTGGCGATATCGAGGCGCGGCCTCATTCAGGCGGCTGGATTGGCCCGGCCCGCCGATGGCCGCCGACGCAGGTGGGCAGCTAGCAGGGTGAGGGCCGCCGGCGTTACCCCGTCGATCTGGCCCGCCTGGCCGAGGGTCTGTGGGCGCCGCATTTCCAGCTTCTGCCGCACCTCATTGGAGAGGCCGGACAACGTGGAATAGTCGAGATCGGCGGGGAGTTCGATGGCCTCGTCGCGGCGGTAGGCGGCGACGTCGGCGGCCTGACGATCCAGATAGACCGCGTATTTGGCATCGATTTCGAGTTGCTCGGCGGCCTTGGGCTCCAGCGAGGCCAACTGCGGCCAGATTCGCGTGATGTCTGCCAGACCAAGGTCCGGGTACGACAACAGCTCGAAGGCAGAACGACGCTGGCCGTCGCGGTTCAGCGAAAGTCCGTGTTTGGCTGCCTCATTCGGGGTGACCGACAACGACCGGGCCAGCGCCCTTGCCTCCTCGATCGCCTTCATCCTCGCTGAAAATGCAGCGTTCCGTTG
>CAZGSW010000214.1:0-6972 GCA_964528635.1 uncultured Rhodoplanes sp.
TTCGACTCGCTTGCTGCCCTGCGCCGGGCTTTGTTCGCCGCGTACCCGCACCTTCAGCGCATCGACCAGATCGTTGCCGCCGACCCCGCAGACGTTCGCACGCTCGCTGGAAAAGGCGGCTCGCCCGACAAGACGCCATTCCGGCAAGCTTTCGATGACTTCTACCTGACGAATTTCATCGCGCGGGCATCCGCAGTGATGGCGGAATGTTCGGCACTGGCCGAGCGCCGCACCATGACGGCGGCGGAGTAGGAGTGATGGCGGAATTTTTCACCACCTACGTCTGGCCGGTCATCATCATCGCCGCACAGTCGCTGCTGTTGCTGGTGATCCTGCTGGTGGGAGTCGCCTACATCCTGCTGGCCGACCGCAAGGTCTGGGCGGCGGTGCAGTTGCGGCGCGGCCCCAACGTGGTCGGTCCGTTCGGACTGCTGCAGTCTTTTGCCGACCTGCTCAAATTCGTACTCAAAGAGCCGGTGATCCCGGCGGGCTCGAACAAGGGCGTGTTCCTGCTGGCGCCGCTTGTCACCGCGACGCTGGCGCTCGCCGCCTGGGCGGTGATCCCGGTCAACGCCGGCTGGATGGTTGCCGACATCAACGTCGGCATCCTCTACATCTTCGCGATCTCATCGTTGATGGTGTACGGCATCATCATGGGCGGCTGGGCGTCAAACTCCAAGTACGCCTTCCTGTCGGCGATCCGCTCTGCTGCCCAGATGGTGTCTTACGAGGTCTCGATCGGCTTCGTCATCATCACCGTGCTGCTGTGCGCCGGTTCGCTGAACCTGTCAGCGATCGTCGAGGCGCAGAATACCAGTCTCGGCATGTTCGGCTGGTACTGGCTCTGGCTGCTGCCGATGTTCGTCATCTTCTTCATCTCGGCGCTGGCCGAGACGAACCGGCCTCCATTTGATCTGGTCGAAGCCGAATCCGAACTCGTTGCCGGCTTCATGGTGGAATACGGCTCTTCGCCCTACATGATGTTCATGCTTGGCGAGTACGTCGCCATCGTCACCATGTGCGCCATGGCGACGATTCTGTTCCTGGGCGGCTGGCTGCCTCCGTTCCCGGTGGCGCCGTTCACATGGGTACCCGGCGTCATCTGGTTCATACTCAAGCTTTCATTCATGTTCTTTCTGTTCGCCATGGCGAAGGCGATCGTTCCGCGATACCGCTACGACCAGCTGATGCGGCTGGGCTGGAAGGTGTTCTTGCCAATCTCGCTTGCGATGGTCGTGATCGTCGCCGCAGTTCTGCAATTTGGCGGACTGGCCCCGAAGTGAGGATGCCATGACCCTGTCAACAAACGGATTGATCGGCGCGGCGATTGGCCTCTTTCTGGCTCTCAGCGCCTATGTCGCGGTCTCCTTTCAGCTCAAGAAGAGCAGCGCCACAAGCGCGTCGACCGCATCCTTGATCCGTGTGATTCTGATGGCTGATTTCATTGTGCTTGCCGCTGTCGGCTATTTTGTCGGCCAGTCGCTGGATTGATCGGGTTGGACACCATGAGACTTGACCAGGCCGCCCGCTCGATCTTCCTCAAAGAGTTCCTTTCGGGACTCGTGCTCGGCATGAAGTATTTTTTCAAGCCGAAGGCCACGCTCGATTATCCCTTCGAGAAGGGACCGATTTCGCCGAGGTTCCGGGGTGAGCACGCATTGCGCCGCTACCCGAACGGCGAAGAGCGCTGCATCGCATGCAAGCTCTGCGAGGCCATCTGCCCCGCGCAGGCCATCACCATCGAGGCCGGACCGCGACGGAACGACGGCACGCGCCGCACCACGCGCTACGACATCGATATGGTGAAATGCATCTATTGCGGACTGTGCCAGGAGGCATGCCCGGTCGACGCCATTGTGGAAGGCCCGAACTTCGAATTCGCGACCGAAACCCGCGAAGAGCTTTATTACGACAAGGAGCGTTTGCTGGCGAACGGCGACCGCTGGGAGCGCGAGATCGCGAAGAATATCGCGCTCGACGCGCCATACCGGTGAGGCCGCGATGATCCTTCCGGCTTTGTTCTTCTACTTGTTCTCGAGCGTCTGCATCGCCTGTGCATTCATGGTGATCGCCTCGAAGAATCCCGTGCACTCGGTGCTCTATCTCATTCTGGCCTTCGTCAATGCGGCCGGGCTGTTCGTGCTGATGGGAGCCGAGTTTCTGGCGATGATCCTGATCGTTGTCTACGTCGGTGCGGTCGCGGTGCTGTTTCTGTTCGTGGTGATGATGCTCGACGTTAACTTCGCTGAGCTGCGGCAGGGCTTTCTGCAGTACCTGCCGTTCGGCGCCTTGATCGGCGTGGTGCTGCTGGCGGAGCTTTTGCTCGTGCTCGGCGCCTGGGTCATCGGACCGACGGTACCGAAGGCCATCACCTCGCCAATTCCGACCGACATCACCAACACCGAAGCGCTGGGGCGCGTGCTCTACACCAAGTACATCTATTACTTCCAGGCGGCAGGGCTGGTGCTGCTGGTGGCAATGGTCGGCGCCATCGTCCTGACCCTCCGTCATAAGAGCGGCGTCAAGCGCCAGAACATTGCCGACCAGGTCGCACGCACCCGGGATACCGCCATCGAGGTCGTCAAGGTTCAGCCGGGGCAAGGGTTATGATAATCGGACTCGGTCATTACCTGTCGGTCGCCGCAGTCCTGTTTACGCTCGGGATCTTCGGCATTTTCATCAACCGGAAGAACGTCATCGTTATCCTGATGTCGATCGAGCTCATTCTGCTCGCCGTGAACATCAACATGGTGGCGTTTTCGACCCATCTTGGCGATCTGGTCGGCCAGGTGTTCGCGATGCTGATCTTGACCGTGGCCGCGGCGGAGGCCGCGATCGGGCTTGCCATTCTCGTCGTCTATTTCCGCAATCGCGGCTCGATCGCCGTCGAAGACATCAACCTGATGAAGGGCTGACGAACTCCGATGTATCAGGCGATTGTTTTCCTGCCGCTTGTGGGCGCGCTCATCGCGGGAGCGATCTCGATCTGGGGCGCGCGCAGCCGGTTCCCCGGTGCGGAGCCGTCCGACGATCATCACGCTCATGCCGCCCACGCGCATCCGGCGCACGGCCATGATCTCGGTCCTGCGGCTCACGGCTCGCACCACGACGCTCACCATGACGACCACGGGCACGGCCCCGCCGAACCGGCAGCGGCCGGATCGCGGGCGGCGGAAGTCGTTACCACTGCGTTCCTGATGATCGCGGCGGTTCTGTCATGGATCGCGTTCTTCCGGGTCGGTTTCGGCCACGTCGACGAGCGGATCACGCTGTTCACCTGGATGGCGTCCGCGGATTTCCGGGTCGACTGGGCCCTGCGCATCGACTCCCTGACCGCCGTAATGCTGGTGGTCGTGACGACGGTGTCGTCGCTCGTACACCTCTATTCCATCGGCTACATGGCAGAGGAACCGTACCGCCCGCGCTTCATGGCCTATCTGTCGCTGTTCACCTTCGCCATGCTGGCGCTGGTGACGTCCGACAACCTGGCGCAGCTGTTCTTCGGCTGGGAGGGCGTCGGTCTCGCGAGCTACCTGCTGATCGGCTACTGGTATCAGAAGCCCGAGGCGAACGCGGCCGCGATCAAGGCGTTCGTGGTGAACCGGGTCGGCGATTTCGGCTTCGCGCTCGGCATTTTCGCGCTGTTCATGATGACCGGTGCGATCGACTTCGACACGGTGTTCGCCCAGGGCCCGACTCTGACCGGCAAGAGCATCGGCTTCTTCGGCTGGGATGTGGATGCGCTCACGCTGATTTGCCTGTTGCTGTTCATGGGCGCGATGGGCAAATCGGCACAGTTCCTGCTCCACACCTGGCTGCCGGACGCAATGGAAGGGCCGACCCCGGTGTCGGCCCTTATCCACGCCGCAACCATGGTCACGGCCGGCGTCTTTATGGTCGCTCGCCTGTCGCCGCTGTTCGAACTGTCCACCACCGCTTTGACCGTGGTGACCATCGTGGGCGCCACCACGGCGTTCTTTGCCGCAACGGTCGGTCTGGTGCAGAACGACATCAAGCGGATCGTGGCGTATTCGACCTGCTCGCAGCTTGGATACATGTTCGTCGCAATGGGCGTCGGCGCCTATTCGGTCGGCATGTACCACCTGTTTACCCATGCCTTCTTCAAGGCGCTGCTGTTCCTCGGCTCCGGCTCGGTCATCATGGCGATGCACCACGAGCAGGACATCCGTCACATGGGAGGACTGCGCAAGAAGATCCCGTTCACCTACTGGACCATGGTGATCGGCACGCTGGCGCTCACAGGTTTTCCGTTCACCGCCGGGTACTTCTCCAAGGACGCCATCATCGAAGCAGCCTACGCCGGAACCAATCCGGCGGCGCCGTACGCTTTCGTCATGACCGTGATTGCTGCGGGCCTCACGGCGTTCTATTCCTGGCGACTTATCTTCAAGACGTTCCACGGCAAGCCGCACGATCACCACCACCACGAGGCGGCGAAAGAAAGTCCCGCGGTCATACTCATTCCGCTGGCCATCCTCGCGCTTGGATCCTTCGCTGCCGGACTGCCGTTCAAGGAATACTTCGCCGGCCATCACGTCGACGAGTTCTTCCGTCAATCGATCAAGCAGGGCGCCGCTGTGCTCGACGCCATCCACTCCGTTCCCAAGTGGGTGGTCTACACGCCGACCGTCATGATGCTGCTCGGCTGGGGTGTCTCGGCCTACTTCTATCTGCTGCGGCCTGACATTCCGGTCGAACTCGCGCGCCAGCAGGACCTGCTGTACCGCTTCCTGCTCAACAAGTGGTACTTCGACGAGATCTACGATTTCATCTTCGTGCGCCCGGTGCTGTGGGCCGGCCGGCTGTTGTGGAAATTCGGCG
This sequence comes from uncultured Rhodoplanes sp., assembly GCA_964528635.1. Taxonomy (GTDB): domain Bacteria; phylum Pseudomonadota; class Alphaproteobacteria; order Rhizobiales; family Xanthobacteraceae; genus Z2-YC6860. Next base: position 4,843 of record CAZGSW010000214.1, read on the forward strand.
ATGGCTATGTCATCGACGGGTTCGGTCCTGACGGTGTGTCCGCCAGAGTGATGGACGTCACCCGTAACGTGGTGCGCCTGCAGACCGGTTACCTCTACCACTACGCTTTCGCCATGCTGCTCGGGGCCGCCGCGCTGATCACATGGTTCATGTTCGCTTCGCCGGGCGGAGCGCACTGATGACCGGTTGGCCGATCCTGTCCGTCACCACCTTCCTGCCGCTGGTCGGGGCGCTTTTCATTCTTGCGCTCGGTGGCGAGGACGAATCCGCCAAGCGCAACGCCCGCTGGGTGGCGCTATGGACCACGGTCGTGACCTTCGCGGTCTCTCTGATCATGCTGGCGCGGTTCGACGCCTCGTCGGCGGAATTCCAGTTCGTCGAGAAGGTTCCGTGGCTCGGCGGCTTTGCGACCTATCACATGGGCGTGGACGGCATCTCGCTGCCGCTGCTCGTTCTCACCACGGCCATCATGCCGCTCTGCATCGTGGCGAGCTGGCTGTCGGTACAGGTCCGCGTCAAGGAGTACATGATCGCGTTTCTGGTGCTGGAAACGCTGATGATCGGCACGTTCTCTGCGCTCGACCTCGTGCTGTTCTATCTGTTCTTCGAAGGTGGCCTGATCCCGATGTTCCTGATCATCGGGGTTTGGGGCGGACCGCGCCGCGTCTATGCCAGCTTCAAGTTCTTCCTCTACACGCTGCTCGGCTCGGTGCTGATGCTGCTGGCCATCATGGCGATGTACTGGCAGTCCGGAACAACGGACATCACTGTGTTGTTGCGGCATTCGTTCCCGCGGGAGATGCAGCCGTGGCTGTGGTTCGCCTTCTTCGCCTCGTTCGCGGTGAAGATGCCGATGTGGCCGGTCCACACCTGGCTGCCGGACGCCCACGTCGAGGCGCCCACCGCCGGCTCGGTCGTCCTGGCGGCGATCCTTCTCAAAATGGGCGGCTACGGATTCCTGAGATTCTCGCTGCCGATGTTCCCGGTCGCCTCCCACGACTTCGCGATCCTGGTGTTCGTGCTGTCGGTCGTCGCCATCGTATACACCTCGATGGTCGCGATCGTGCAGGAGGACATGAAAAAGCTGATCGCGTACTCGTCGGTCGCCCACATGGGTTTCGTAACCATGGGAATCTTCGCCGCAACCGCGCAGGGGGTGGCCGGCGGCATGTTCCAGATGATTTCCCATGGCGTGGTCTCCGCCGCGCTCTTCCTGTGCGTCGGCGTGGTCTATGACCGGATGCACAGCCGCGAGATCTCGACCTATGGCGGGCTGGTCAACCGGATGCCGGTCTATGCCGCGGTGTTCATGCTGTTCACCATGGCCAATGTCGGTCTGCCGGGCACGTCCGGCTTTGTCGGTGAGTTCCTGACCTTGCTCGGCACCTTCAAGGTCAACGTGCAGGTGGCGACCGTGGCCACGCTGGGCGTCATATTTTCCGCGTGCTATGCCCTGTGGCTGTACCGCAAGGTGGTGTTCGGCAAGCTGGAGAAGCCGGCGCTCGCCAACATCAGCGACATGAGCGCCCGCGAGATTGCCGTGTTCGCGCCCCTGGTCATGCTGACCCTGCTGTTCGGGATTTATCCCAAGCCCGTGCTCGACATCTCCGCCGCGTCGGTCAATGCGCTGCTGCAGAACTACCAGGCAGCCATCGCCGCCGCAGAGACTGCCGCCAAGACCGCCGCCCTGGTGAACTGATCCGATGGACGCCGCAACCACCACGTTCTTCCCCATCTACCCGGCGCTGCCGGAGGTTGTTCTCGCGCTCGGCGCGATGACATTGCTGATGATCGGAGTCTACCGGCAGAACAGCACGCAGCTCGTGAACCTTGGCGCAATCATGCTGCTGGTCGCGGCAGCTCTGATCGTCTGCTGGCTGCCCGATGGTACGGCGTTCGGCGGCAGCTTCGTGATCGACAGCTTCGCCCGGTTTCTGAAGATTCTGGCATTCGGCGCGTCGGCGGTGGCAATCGTCATGTCGCTTCACCATCAGGCCGTCGAGCGGCAGCAAATGTTCGAATATTCCATCCTGATCGTCCTGTCGGCGATCGGCATGGGCATGCTGATCTCGGCTGCGGACCTGATCGCGCTCTATCTCGGCCTCGAACTGATGAGCCTTGCGCTTTACG
>CAZGSW010000215.1:0-6952 GCA_964528635.1 uncultured Rhodoplanes sp.
CCACATGGCGTACCACTTCCCGCTGATGCCGCGCATCTACATGGCGATCGCGCAGGAGGACCGCTTCCCGATCGCCGACATCCTGCGGCAGACCCCGGACATTCCGCCGAGCTGCCAGTGGGCGATGTTCCTTCGCAACCACGACGAGCTGACCCTCGAAATGGTGACCGACGTGGAGCGCGACTACCTGTGGTCGACCTACGCCACCGATCCGCGCGCGCGCATCAACCTCGGCATCCGGCGGCGGCTGGCGCCGCTGATGGACAACGACCGCCGCAAGATCGAGCTGATGAACGCGCTGCTGCTGTCGCTGCCGGGCACGCCGATCATCTACTACGGCGACGAGATCGGGATGGGCGACAACATCTATCTCGGCGACCGCAACGGCGTTCGCACGCCGATGCAGTGGACCTCGGACCGCAACGGCGGGTTCTCGCGCGCCGATCCGGCGCGGCTCTACGCGCCGGTCATCATGGACCCGGTGTACGGCTTCCAGGCCGTCAACGTCGAGGCGCAGTCGCACAACCTGTCCTCGCTGCTGAGCTGGACCAAGCGGCTGATCGGCGTGCGCAAGTCGACGCGGGTGTTCGGCCGCGGCAGCCTCACCTTCGTCCGGCCGGCCAACCGCGCCGTGCTGGTCTATCTGCGACAGCACGAGAACGAGACCATCCTGTGCGTCGCCAACATGTCGCGCTCGGCACAATCCGTTGAGATCGATCTGAGCGCATGGAAGGGCCGCGTGCCGCAGGAGATGCTGGGACGCTCGCGCTTCCCGCGGATCGGCGAGGCGCCCTACGTGGTGACGCTGGCGCCATACGGCTTCTTCTGGTTCCTGCTGGAGGACGAGCCCGACACATCGGCCGACGTCCGCAGCCGCCCGCGGGAGTTCGAGACGCTGGTGATCGGCGACGGCTGGGACGCGCTGCGCGACGGCCGCAGCGCCCGCGCGCTGGAGCGCGACGTGCTGCCGGCGTTCCTCAACGACCGCCGCTGGTTCGGCGACAAGTCGCAGCGCCTGCCGACGGCGCGGCTCGACGCCACGCTGCCGCTGCAGGGCGACGGCTCAAGCGCGCTGCTGGCGATCGTCGCCGCCGACGGCGGACGCGGCGAGGCGCGCTATCTGCTGCCGCTTGCCGTGCACTGGACGCGGTTCGGCGATCTCGGCCCGCTGGCGCCGGCGGCTGCCGCCGCGGTGCGGCGCGGTCCGCGCGAAGGCTCGCTGCTCGATGCCGGCGGCGAGCGCGAATTCAACGAGCTGATGCTCAAGGCGATCCACGCCGGGACGGTGCTGCAGCACAGCGACCGGCGGATCGAATTCCATCCGACCGCGGCGTTCCGGGCGCTGCCCCAGCCCTCCATCGAGAAGCTCAACGCCACCGACCGCGAGCAGTCCAACACCACCTCGATTGCCGACAACAGCTACGTCATCAAGCTGATCCGCCGTCTCAATGCCGGCATCCATCCGGAAATCGAGGTCGGCCAGTTCCTGCTCGACACCGATTTCCGCAACGCGCCCGACCTGCTCGGCTGGGCCGAGCTGGTGGAGGGCGACCGCCGCTCCGCCATCGCGGTGGTGCACCGTTTCATCGGGAACCAGGGCGACGCCTGGACGGTCAGCGCCGCCTACCTCGACCGCTTCATCGACGAGCAGCGCTACCTCAGCGGCGAGACCGCCGCCGACAACGCGGAGCTCACCTCCTACCTGACGCGCGTGCAGACCATCGGCGAACGGACCGCGGAGATGCTGCGTGCGCTGGCGAGCCGGGACGACCTGCCCGACTTCGCGCCGGAGCCGATCACCGCGGCGGACACCGCGGCGTGGACGCAGCGGCTGCTCGCCGGCTGCAACGAGACTTTCGAGATGCTGCGCCCGCGCATGGACGAACTGCCCGACTACGCGCGCCCCGCGGTCGGCGCGATGCTGAGCCAGAGCGACGCCATCGCCGGTCATATCGCGCATCTGCTGCCGGCAGAGATCGCAGCGATGAAAATCCGCCACCACGGCGATTTCCACCTCGGCCAGTTGCTGATGTCGAAGGACGACGTCTTCGTCCTCGACTTCGAGGGCGAGCCGGGACGGCCGCTCGAACAGCGCCGCGAGAAGGCACCCGCCGCGCGCGACGTGGCGGGCCTGATCCGCTCGATCGACTATTCGGCGACCTCGGCGCTGCTGCGCGCCGGCACGCTGACCGACGACGAGCGCGCCGCGCTGCAGCCGCAGCTCGCCACCTGGCGCGAGCGCGCCACCGAGACATTCTGGCATGCCGTGCGCTCGCTGCCCGACGAGGGCCTGTGGCCCGACGACGACGAGGCGGCGATCCGGCTGCTGGACTTCTTCCTGCTGGAGAAGGCGTTCTACGAAATCCAGTACGAGCTGAACAACCGCCCGGCCTGGCTGCACGTCCCGCTCGACGGCGCGTGGCGCATCCTGCTGCGCAACGGCGTGGTAAAGCCATGAGCGTGTTGAACCCGGACGGACTTGCGATCGTCGCGGGCCGCCACCACGACCCGTTCAGCTATCTCGGTCGCCATGTCGAGAACGACCGCCCGGTGGTGCGCGTGTTCCTGCCCGATGCGCGGCAGGTCACGGTGACCGACGACCGCGGCCGCAACGCCGACCTGCCGCTGGTTCACAGCGCCGGCCTGTTCGCGGGCCCGGTCGACGAGATCGATCCGAACTACCGGCTCCGGGTCCGCTACGACGCCGGCGAGGTCGAGGCCGAGGACCCTTACCGCTTCCCGCCGATCCTGTCCGACGTCGACCTGCACCTGCTCGGCGAAGGCACGCACCTGGAGCTCTACAACAGGCTCGGCGCGCATCCGAAGATTATCGACGGCGTCGACGGCGTGGCGTTCGCGGTGTTCGCGCCCAACGCCAGGCGGGTGAGCGTGGTCGGCGACTTCAATCTGTGGGACGGCCGGCGCCACGCCATGCGGGTGCGCGGCAACGGCTACTGGGAGATTTTTGTCCCGCATGCCCGGACCGGCGACAAGTACAAGTACGAACTGGTGGCCGCGGACGGACGGCTGCTGCCGCTGAAGTCCGATCCGGTCGGGTTCGGCGCCGAGCTGCGGCCGAGCACGGCGTCCGTCGTGATCGACGCGCGCAAGCTGACGCCGCCGGCCCCCGCGCCCGGGGACATCAACCGGATCGACGCGCCGATATCGATCTACGAGGTGCATCTCGGATCGTGGCGGCGCAACGTCGAGGACGGCGGACGCTGGCTCACCTACCGCGAACTCGCGGAGCAATTGCCGGCCTATGTGGCGGGCCTGGGCTTCACCCATGTGGAGCTGCTGCCGGTCAGCGAGCATCCGTTCGACGGATCGTGGGGCTATCAGCCGACCGGGCTGTACGCGCCGACCAGCCGGTTCGGCTCGCCGGAGGACTTCATCGCGCTGGTGGACGCCTGCCATCGCGCCGGGCTCGGCGTGCTGCTCGACTGGGTGCCCGGACATTTCCCCGACGATCCGCACGGGCTGGCGCAGTTCGACGGCACCGCGCTGTACGAGCACGCCAACCCGCAGCAGGGCCGCCATCTCGACTGGGGCACGCTGATCTACAACTACGGCCGGGTCGAGGTCGCCAACTTCCTGACCGCCAACGCGCTGTTCTGGCTCGACCGCTACGGCATCGACGGGCTGCGCGTCGACGCCGTGGCGTCGATGCTCTATCTCGACTACTCGCGCCCCTACGGCGAGTGGATTCCCAACCGGTTCGGCGGCCGCGAAAATCTCGAAGCGATCGATTTCCTGCGCCGCGTCAACATCCAGGTGTTCGCGCGCCACCCCGAGACGACCACCGCCGCGGAGGAATCCACGGCGTGGCCGATGGTGTCGCGGCCGGTGGACTGGGGCGGGCTCGAGTTCGGCTACAAGTGGAACATGGGGTGGATGCACGACACCCTGGATTACATCTCGAAGGATCCGATCCACCGGCGCCACCATCACGGCAGCATCCTGTTCGGCCTGCACTACGCGTTCTCGGAGAACTTCATCCTGCCGCTGTCGCACGACGAGGTCGTGCACGGAAAGCGCTCGATCTTCGGACGCATGCCCGGCGACCGCTGGCAGCGCTTCGCCAACCTGCGTGCCTACTACGGGTTCATGTTCGGCCATCCCGGCAAGAAGCTGATGTTCATGGGCGGCGAGTTCGCCCAGGACACCGAATGGGATCACGACCGCAGCCTGCCGTGGCATCTGCTGGAGCAACAGGAGAATGCCGGCGTGCAGCGGCTGACCGGCGACCTGAACCGGCTCTACCGCGCGCTGCCGGCGCTGCACGAACTCGACTGCGACGCGGCGGGATTCCAATGGCTCGTCGCCGACGACGCCGACCGCAGCGTTTTCGCGTGGCTGCGCAAGGGCAAGGACCCGAAGCAGTGCTGCCTGGTGGCGATCAACTTCACCCCGGAGGTGCGGCGCGACTATCGCATCCCGGTGCCGTTCGCCGGCAGGTGGCGCGAGGTGCTCAACACCGATGCGGCGGTTTACGGCGGCAGCGACGCCGGGAACGGAGGATACGTCGACGCCGTTGTGACGCCGCACACCCCGGAGCTGTCTCTTGTTCTCCCACCGCTTGCTGCCGTCTATCTCGTTCCCGAGGTCTGACCGCGGGATCTCGGCCGGCGCGCCCTACCCGCTCGGGGCGACCTGGGACGGGCGCGGCACCAACTTCGCGCTGTTCTCGGCCAATGCCACCAGGGTCGAGCTGTGCCTGTTCGACAAGGACGGCCGCCGCGAGACCGTGCGGATCGCGCTTCCCGAGCACACCGAGGACGTCTGGCACGGCTACCTGTCGCAGGTGGAGCCGGGGCAGTTGTACGGCTACCGCGTCCACGGCCCCTACGCGCCCGCCGAGGGTCATCGCTTCAACTGGCACAAGCTGCTGCTCGACCCGTACAGCAAGCGGTTCGGCGGACATTTCCAGTGGAGCGACCTGCATCTCGCCTACCGGGCGGGCACCAAACGCGAGGATCTCGCGATGGACCGGCGCGACAATGCGCGCGTCATGCTCAAGTCGGTTGTGACCGGCCAGTCGCCGGCGTGGGGCGACGAGCGGCGGCCCGACACGCCATGGGAAGACACCATCATCTACGAGGCGCACGTCAAGGGCCTCACCCAGCAGCGCGACGACGTGTCGGCCAGCATGCGCGGCACCTATCGCGGACTGTCGCATCCGGCCATGATCGAGCACCTGCACAAGCTCGGCGTCACCGCGATCGAACTGCTGCCGATCCACGCCTTCCTCGACGACCGCTATCTGGTCGACCGCGACCTGAAAAATTACTGGGGCTACAGCACGCTCGGCTTCTTCGCGCCGGAGCAGCGCTACACCGCCGACGACGCGCAGAACGCGCTGCGCGCCACCATCGCGACGCTGCATGAGGCCGGCATCGAGGTGATCCTCGACGTGGTTTACAACCACACCTGCGAGGGCAATCACCTGGGGCCCACGCTGTGCTACCGCGGCATCGACAACGCCTCGTATTACTGGCTCACGCCGGACAACCCGCGCTTCTACGAGAACTACACCGGTTGCGGAAATTCGCTGAAGCTCGCACACCCGCGGGTGATGCAGATGGTGATGGATTCGCTGCGCTACTGGGTCGAGGCGTTCCACATCGACGGCTTCCGGTTCGATCTCGCCACCACGCTGGGGCGGATGCCGGCGTTCGACCGCAACGCGCCGTTCCTCGCCGCCGTGCGGCAGGACCCGGTGCTGGCGCGCACCAAGCTGATCGCCGAGCCGTGGGACATCGGGCTCGGCGGCTATCAGGTCGGCGGCTTTCCGCCGGGCTGGTCGGAATGGAACGACATCTACCGGCGCACCGCGCGGCGGGCCTGGCGCGGCGAGGGCAACATCCTGGGCGATCTCGCCAACGCCATGACCGCCTCCGCGCCGCAGTTCCGGCACGACGGCCGCGCGCCGCGCGCCAGCGTCAACCACGTCACGGTGCACGACGGCTTCACGCTGGCCGATCTCGTCAGCTACGAAGGCAAGCACAACGAGGCGAACGGCGAGGACAACCGCGACGGCTCCGACGACAACATCAGCCTCAACTGCGGCGCCGAGGGGCCGACCGACGATCCCGATATCGTCGCGCGGCGCCGGCGGCTGCGCCGCAACCAGCTTGCGATGCTGATGCTGGCGCAGGGCGTGCCGCTGCTGCTGGCCGGCGACGAGGTCGGCAATTCGCAGGGCGGCAACAACAACACCTATTGCCAGGACAACGCGATCGGCTGGGTCGACTGGTCGGCGCTGGGCGATCCGGAGGACGATCTCACCGCGTTCGTCGGCGCGCTTTCACGGCTGCGGCAGCGCTTCCCGCAGCTCAAGCCGCACCGCTGGCTGGACGGCGAGCGCGGCGACGGCGTGCACGACATCCGCTGGCTGACGCCCGAAGGCGGCGACATGAGTGAGGGCGACTGGAGCTTCGCCGACGGGCGCTATCTCGGCTATCTCATCGCGCCGCTCACCGGCGACGGCGAGCCGCTGTTCGTGGCGCTCAACGCATCGGACCACGCCATCGAGGTGACGCTGCCGCCATGGCCCGGCATGAGCGGCTGGACCTGCGTGCTCGACACCGCGGGCGGCACGCGGCCGCCCGACGCCTCGCCGCGCGCGGCGGGCGACACGGTGACGAGCGAGCCTTGTTCGGTGCTGGCGTTTGCGGGAAGGAGGTAGGGACGGCGGTACGGCTGCGAAGCCGAGCACGGTTCCGTGATCGTGCGACTTTGATTCACATCGGCGTCACACGGCGCGCGCAGGCTTTCAATTCGCAGAAAATTGGAGCGGGCGTAGCCCGGATGGAGCGCAGCGACATCCGGGGCCTACCCGGCGCCGCCCCGGATTTCGCTTCGCTCCATCCGGGCTACGAGTTCTGCGTCGGAAAACTGGAGCGGGCGAAGGGAATCGAACCCTCGTATGCAGCTTGGGAAGCTGCCGTTC
>CAZGSW010000216.1:0-6951 GCA_964528635.1 uncultured Rhodoplanes sp.
CGCTCGAAATAGCGGTTGAACGTGTCGGCGAACAGCACGACCTCCTTGCCGCTCACCGCGCGACCCGGCGGATCGCGGAACACGTCGCGCCGCCAGCGCGGCAGGCTGCGCCGGGTGCTGAAGCCGGCGAGCCGCTCGGACAGGTTTTTCGCAGCGGGCCACTCATCGCGCAGGTTCATCAGCCAGGGCAGCCTCGACGCCAGCCGTGCATAGCGCGGCAGATAGCCGACCAGCCGGTCGTGCAGCGACAGGCCGCGCTTCGCGGCGCGCGCCGCCTGCACCTCGATCTTCATGCGCGCCATGTCGACGCCGGTCGGGCACTCGCGGCGGCAACCCTTGCAGGACACGCACAGCTTCATGGTCTCCGCCATGTCGTCGGAGACCAGCGCGTCCGGGCCGAGCTGCCCGGTGATGGCAAGGCGCAGCGAATTGGCGCGGCCGCGGGTGACGTCGCGCTCGTCGCGGGTGACGCGATAGCTCGGGCACATGACGCCGCCGGCGAGCGAACGGCAGGCGCCGTTGTTGTTGCACATCTCGATGGCGCCCTGGAAACCGCCGCCCTCGCCCGGATACTCCGACCAGTCGAGCTGCGCACGCATCGGCTGCGCGGCGTAGCCCGGGCCGTAGCGGAAGTTGCCGCGTTCGTCGAACTTCGGCGCACGCACGATCTTGCCGGGATTGAACAGCGCGTCCGGGTCGAAACGGTCCTTCACCTGCTCGAAGGCGCGGGCCAGCCGCGAGCCGAACATCGGCTCGTTGAACTCCGAGCGCACCAGCCCGTCGCCATGCTCGCCCGAATGCGAGCCTTTGTACTCGCGCACGAAGGCGAACGCCTGCTCGGCGATGTTGCGCATCGCCTTCACATCGTGGTCGAGTCGCAGGTTCAGGATCGGACGCACATGCAAGCAGCCGACCGAGGCGTGGGCGTACCAGGTGCCGGTCGTGCCGTTCCGGCGGAACACCTCGGTCAGCCGCTCGGTGTAGTCGGCGAGATGCTCCAGCGGCACCGCGCAATCCTCGACGAATGAGATCGGCTTCCCGGCGTCCTTCATCGACATCATGATGTTGAGGCCGGCGGTGCGAAGCTCCGTGATCGCAGCCTGCAGCTTCGGATCGAGCACGTCGACCACGCCGCCCCAATAGTCGCCGGGATGCGACCAGGCGAAGCCGAGATCGCCGACCAGTTCGCGCAGCCGCGCCAGCCGGCGCAGGTTCTCGTCCCACTCGTCCTCGGCGAACTCGACCAGCAGCAGCGCGGCCGGCTCGCCCTGGATGAACGCTTCCAGCGTGGGACGGAACATGGCGATCTCGCGCGCCAGCGCGATCATGGTGGAGTCGACCAGTTCCACTGCAATCGGCGCCAGCTTGACGATGTGCTGCGCCGCATCCATCGCCTCGTGGAAGCTGCCGAAATGCACGGCTCCCACAGCGCGGCGGCCCAGCACAGGCGACAGCTTCAGTTCGATCGCGGTGGAGAACGCAAGCGTGCCCTCCGAGCCGACAAGGATATGGGCCAGGTTCACGTCGTTACGTCCGGGGATCAGCGAGTCGACGTTGTAGCCGCCGACGCGGCGCTGCACCTTCGGGAAGCGCGCCGCCACCTCGCCGGCCTCGCGCGCGCCCAGCGCAAACAGATCGGCGGCCAGCGGACGCAACGGCGAATCCGCCGGCAGGTCGGACAGGTCCGGCGCGACCGGACCGAAGCGGGCCTTGCAGCCACCGGCCAGCAGCGCGTCGATCGCAACGACGTTCTCGCGCGTATTGCCATAGCGCAAAGAGCGCCCGCCGCAGGAATTGTTCGCCGTCATGCCGCCGATGGTGGCGCGCGAGGCGGTCGAGACGTCGACCGGAAACCACAGGCCGTGACGCCTGAGCTGACGGTTGAGATCGTCCAGCACGATGCCGGGCTCGACCCGGCAGCGCCGGCCTTCCACATCGATATCGAGGATACGGTTGAGGTGCTTCGAGCAGTCGACGACCAGCGAGTTGTTGACGGTCTGCCCGGCCTGCGAGGAGCCGCCGCCGCGCGGCAGCACGGTCACGCCTTCTTCCCTGGAAATTCCTATCGCCCGTTCGGCCTCTTCTATCGTGCGCGGCGTCACAACCCCGATGGGCATGATCTGATAGTGCGAGGCATCGGTGGCATACCGCCCACGGGTAAAGCGGTCGAAATGCACCCCGCCCGCGATCTCGGCCCTGAGCCGGCGCTCCAATCCTGGCTGCAGGCGTTCCGCCACGTCGTTCTCCGTCAGAAGCCGCTCAGTAACCACACAACCGTAAAAGCCGACAACCCGGGAGCATCCCGGAATGTGGCTTGACCGGCTGACGACATTCTAGTTCAACGCCCGTGCAGCCGGGCGGCCGATTGCCCCCCAAAAAACCCGAATCATACAGGAGCCTTGCAATGGCCCAGAATTCCGCGCGCAGCGTCGGGCGACACTTTCTCCAGATTCCGGGCCCCACGCCCGTCCCCGACCGCATCCTGCGGGCGATGGACACGCCGATCATCGACCATCGTGGACCCGAGTTCGCCAAGCTGGCCAAGCGCGCGCTCGAGGGCATCAAGACCATCTTCAAGACCACCAACCCGGTGGTCGTCTACACCGCGACCGGCACCGGCGCCTGGGAAGGCGCGCTGGTCAACACGCTGTCGCCCGGCGACAAGGTGCTGATGGTGGAGACCGGCCAGTTCGCCACCCTCTGGAAAAAGATGGCCGAGCGTCTCGGGCTGCAGCCGGAGTTCATCACCTCCGACTGGCGACAAGGCGCCGACCCGAACGCCATCGAGAAACGGCTGCGCGAAGACAAGAACAAGGAGATCAAGGCGGTCTGCGTGCTGCACAACGAGACCTCGACCGGCGCGCTGACGCCGATCGCGGAGATCCGCAAGGCGATCGATGCGGCCGGCCATCCGGCGCTGTTCATGGTCGATACGATCTCGTCGCTGGCCTCGACCGACTACCGCCACGACGAATGGGGCGTCGACGTCTCGGTCGGCGGCGCGCAGAAGGGCCTGATGCTGCCGCCCGGCATGTCGTTCAACGCCATCAGCGACAAGGCGCTCAAGGCGAGCCAGACCTCCAGGCTGCCGAAGTCGTTCCTCGCGTGGGACGACATGCTCAACATGAACAAGGTCGGCTTCTTCCCCTACACTCCCGCGACGCAGATGCTGCACGGGCTCGTGGTCGGCATCGACATGCTGCACGAGGAAGGCCTCGACAACGTGTTCGCCCGCCACGACCGGCTCGCCGAGGCGACCCGCCGCGCGGTCGCCGCATGGGGTCTCGAGAACCTCAACAAGAACGCCAGGCAGGTTTCGCCGACCATCACCGCGGTGATGGTGCCGGAGGGTCACGACGCCGACAAGTTCCGCGCGCTGGCGCTGGATACCTTCAACATCTCCTACGGCGCGAGCTTCGGTGCCTACGCCGGCAAGTACTTCCGGATCGGCCACCTCGGCGACATCAACGACGGCACGCTGATCGGCGCGCTCGCCATCACCGAGATGGCGCTCGGCCTCGCCGGCATTCCGCACAAGAAGGGCGGCACGCAGGCGGCGATGGACTACATCACCTCGGTCCACGCCGGCCCGAAGAAACAGGCGGCGGAATAGCTCCTCCCCGTCGGGATCGAACGGCCGGGCTATCGCCCGGCCGTTTTTTCATGCGCGAAGGCCGGTGGAGCGTGGTGCTTGAGGCGCGACCCCGACCGGCGACAGGCCGCGCCCGCACCTCGCTGCCGCTTTACACTTCCGTTCCGATCCGTCACGCTGGGACCGGCTGAAAGGCCCGGAGGCAACGCTCTCCTGCCGCATCGAAGATACGGCGAGGCCACTACGTTGATCGTCGGAGCGCGCGGCAAAAAGCGCGCCCGAAAGGCAAGACCAGGGAGGAAGGAATGAGGTTTCTGCGGCTTACGTTTGCGCTCGTATTCTGCGCGCTCATTGCGACACCCGCACTCACCCAGCCCTATCCCAACCGCCCGGTCCGCATCGTGGTGCCGTTCCCGGCAGGCGGCGGCGTCGACACGATGGCGCGAATTGTGGGTCAAAGATTGTCTGAACGCATTGGTCAGCCCGTGCTGGTCGAACACCGGCCCGGCGCCGGCGGCACGCTCGGCGCCGACGCCGTGGCGAAAGCGGCGCCCGACGGCTACACCGTCCTGCTGACCGTCAACGCGCTCGCCATCAGCGCTTCGCTCTACAAGACGCTGCCGTTCGATCCGCTCAAGGCTTTCAATCCGGTCGTGCAGGTCGCCGCCAACCCGTTCGTCCTGGTCGGCTCGCCCAAGATGCAGGCAGCGACGGTTCAGGACGTGATCGCGCTGGCACGCGCCAAGCCCGGCACCCTCAACTATGGTTCGAGCGGTCTGGGTGCCCCGCTGCATCTGCTGGCCGAGATGTTCAAGCACGGCGCCAAGCTCGACATCGCGCACATCCCCTACCGCGGCGACGCGCCGATGCTGACCGCACTGCTGGCGGGCGACGTGCAGATCGGCTTCATGCCGGCCGGCACCGGTGTGCCGCAGGTCAAGAACGGACAGGTCAAGGGTCTCGCGGTGACCGGACGGAAGCGTTCGCCGGCGCTGCCGGACGTGCCGACGTTGCTGGAGGCCGGCGTACCGGGGCTGGAAGCGGACTCGTGGTATGGCCTGTTCGCGCCGGCAGGAACGCCGCGTGACATCGTGCTGCGGCTGCAGCGCGAAATGGTCGAAGTGCTGAAGCTGCCGGACGTCGTCGCACGCCTGCGAACCGGCGGCAACGAACCGGTCGGCAGCACGCCGGAGCAGCTCGACGCGATCTATCGCGCCGACATAGCCCGGTTTTCGAAGGTCATCGCCGACGCGAAAATTCCGCGACTCGATTGACCGCGCTCACTGCGGCTTGATGCCGGCGTCCCTGACGGCGTTCGCCCACCTGACGATTCCCGACGCCGGGAAATCGTGCATCTCGTTTGGCGTGCCTGTCCGCGGCTCGACGGCGTGGGCTTGCCGCTTCCGACACGCGTCGTCGCGCTTGAGATAATCCATCGGGATGGCGTTCGGCCGGTCGGCGATCGCCGTCAGCGATGCTTCCGACGCCAGCTTCAAATCGCTAGGCTTCGCACCGGACACAACAGGGCGACGGACCATGGGGCAGTTTTCAATCGGCCAGTCGGTCCTGCGGCGCGAGGACCCTCGCCTGCTGACCGGGCGCGGCCGCTACTACGACGATCTCAAGCTGGCCGACCAGCTCCACGCCGTGATCGTCCGCTCGCCGCATGCGCACGCCGAAATCCGCCGGATCGACAAGAGCGCGGCGCTGGCGCTGCCGGGCGTGGTGGCGGTGCTGACCGGCGAGGACTATCGCGCCGACGGGCTCGGCTCGATCCCGTCGATGGCGCCCTACAAGCACAGAAGCGGCGGGCCGATGTACGTGCCGGAGCGGCCGGCCATCGCCGTGGGCCGCGCCATGCACGTCGGCTACCCCGTGGCCATCGCTATCGCCGACACGCTGGAGCGGGCGCGCGACGCCGCCGAGCGGGTCGCTGTCGACTACGCGCCGCTGCCGTCCGTGGTCTCCGCCGAAGCGGCATTCGGGCCCGGCGCGCCGCAGCTTTATCCGGACTGCCCGAACAACGAGGCGTTCTTCTATCAGGCCGGCGACAAGGCGGCGACCGACACGGCGTTCGCCCGCGCCGACACCGTGGTCAAGCAGCGGCTTGTCATCAACCGCGTCACCGCCAACACGCTGGAACCGCGCGGCGTCACCGGCGAATACGACGCCGGCACCGGACGCTACACCCTGCACTGCGGCTTCCAGCGGCCGTGGCTGTTCCGCAACGATATCGCACGCTACACGATGAAAATCCCGGAGGCCGAGCTGCGGCTGATCACCGGCGACATCGGCGGCTCCTACGGGCTGCGCGGCTCGGTGTATCCCGAGATCATCCTGATGCTGTGGGCGGCGAAGCGTGTGGGCAGACCGGTGAAATGGCTCGCCACCCGCAACGAGGCCCACGTCAGCGACGACGACGCGCGCGACAACATCGTCGACGCTGCGCTGGCGCTCGACAAGGACGGAAAATTCCTCGGCCTGCGCATCCGCAGCTTCGGCAACCTCGGTGCGTTCGTGTCGTTTCGCGGCGCCATGCCGCCGGTGGTCAACATCGGCACGGCGTGCGGCGTCTACACCACGCCGGCGGCGCACGTCGCCGTTTCCGGCATGCTGACCAACACGCACTGCACCTCGCCCTACCGCGGCGCCGGGCGGCCGGAGGCGTCGTACATGATCGAGCGGCTGATCGACATCGCCGCCGACCGCATGAACATCGATCCGGCGGAGCTGCGGCGGCGCAACACCATTCCCCCGTCGGCGATGCCGTACAAGACGCCGCTCACCTTCACCTACGACAGCGGGCGCTTCGAGGAGAACATGGACCGCGCGCTCAAGCTCGCGGACTGGACCGGCTTCGAGACCCGGCGCAAGGAGGCGGCGAAACGCGGCAAGCTGCGCGGCATCGGGCTGTCCAACACCATCGAGCAGGCCTCCGATCCGACCATCGAGACCGCGGAAATCCGCTTCGACCCCCTGGGAGGAATGACCTTCGTCACCGGCTCGATCTCGCACGGCCAGGGGCACAACACCATCCAGACCCAGATGCTGGTGGACCGCCTCGGCGTCGACCCGGAGCGGATCAAGTTCATCCAGGGCGACACCGACGCGGTGGCGTTCGGCATGGGCACCGGCGGCTCGCGATCGACCACCATGAGCGGCGGCGCCATCGTGCTGGTGAGCGAGAAGATCGTCGCCAAGGGGAAGAAGCTCGCGGCCCACATGCTGGAGGCGGCGGAGGACGATATCGAGTTCAGGAACGGCCGCTTCGCAGTCGCCGGCACCGACCGCGGCATCGCGATCCACGACCTCGCGAAGTCCGCGTTCCAGCTCGACAAGCTGCCGCGCGGCATGGAGCC
>CAZGSW010000217.1:0-6946 GCA_964528635.1 uncultured Rhodoplanes sp.
GTCATGAGCGGGATGTCGCCCATGTAGACGTCCTGCTCCTTGATGTCCTTGACGGAGCGGGCGCCGGTCTCCTCGTCGACGTCGAACACGATCAGCCGCAGCTTCACCTTGAGCGGCGCGGCGAACGTCATGCCGCGCTGGCGGCACTCATCGACGTCGTACTTCGGGGGATCGAACTCGTAGCCGACGAAGTCGAGCTGCGAGGTGTTGGAGAAGTCCTTGATCGGGAACACCGACTTGAACACGGCCTGAAGCCCCTCGTCGGGGCGGCCGCCGGCCGGTTCCTGCACCAGGAGGAACTGGTCGTAGGATGCCTTCTGAACCTCAATGAGGTTCGGCATCTCCGCGACTTCCTCGATTTTTCCGAAAAACTTCCTAACGCGCTTGCGACCCGTGAACGTCTGCGCCATCGATCTCTCTCGTTTTTGTCTACCGGCCGGGCTCCGGGACGACTCTCCGGAAGGCCGCCATCATCGCGACCGTCCGGACAGGCGTTCGGGAACTCCGAGATTTAGACGATTCGGCATGTTCCGAACCGCCGCCTTCCACTGTCAACGCGAGGAAGGGCCGCTTTTCGCCCATCCACCGCTTTATTGGTGACCCGGGCGCCTCGCGCCCGGGATAACGCTTACTGTTCGGTTCAAATTCCGGGCCACCTGGGCGCCGGAACTCACTGAAATAAGAAGCGCCTACTTCAGTTCAACCTTGGCGCCGACCTTCTCAAGGGTGGCCTTGATCTTCTCGGCCTCTTCCTTGTTCACGCCTTCCTTGACGTTCTTCGGGGCGCCCTCGACCAGGTCCTTGGCCTCCTTCAGCCCGAGGCCCGTGAGCGCGCGGACCTCCTTGATGACCTCGATCTTCTTGTCGCCGGCACCAGCAAGAACAACAGTGAATTCAGTCTTTTCTTCAGCAGCAGCGGCACCGCCGCCAGCACCGGGAGCAGCAGCAACGGCGACAGCAGCAGCGGCCGTGACGCCCCACTTCTCCTCGAGCATCTTGGCGAGCTCGGCGGCCTCCAGGACCGTGAGCGTCGACAGCTCGTCTACGATTTTCGACAGATCAGCCATTTCTCGTTCCTTTTGCGGTTCGAACCGTTTCGAGTGACTTGAAGAGCCTCACATCAGCCCTTGCTGGCATAGGCCTGGACCACGCGGGCGACCTTCGCGGCCGGCGCGTTGACCACCTGAGCGATCTTGGTCGCCGGCGCCTGGATCAGGCCGACGATCTTGGCCCGCAGCTCGTCCAGCGACGGCAGCGCGGCAAGTGCCTTGACGCCGTTCGGATCGAGCGCGGTCTTGCCCATTACGCCGCCGAGGATCACGAACTTCTCGTTCGCCTTGGCGAAGTCGGTGGAGACCTTGGGAGCAGCGACCGGATCGTCCGAATAGGCGATCAGGGTCGGTCCCTTGAGAAGGGGACCGATCGGGGCTGCATCCGTGCCTTCAAGAGCAATCTTGGCGAGGCGGTTTTTCGCCACTTTCACGCTGGCGCCAGCCTGCCTTGCCTGCTGCCGCAGGGTCTGCATCTGGGCCACCGAGAGACCGGCGTAGTGCGCGACGACGACGGTGTTCGTGGCCTTGAAGACCCCGTTCAGTTCCGCCACCGAGGCTGCTTTTTCCGCTCTATCCACGAAGAGCTCTCTACGGTTAGCGGCTCCATGAGGAACCGCCGGTTGCGACATGCCGTCCTTGAATCAAGAGACAGGGACGACGCTCACTGCCCTGCCCCCTGAAGCGGACGAGCCGCCGCAGGTCCAAAGGTTCGAACCGGAAACGGACCGGAAGGCCCGAAGCCGATCTGACACCCGTCTGTGCAGGCTTTCGCGATTAAGCCGGAACGTCCGGAGAGACGGCCCGAGCGCCTGCAGTCTTGGACAGGACGCGCGAACCCGTTGTCAAAGCGGCCGTTTCCCTTCCTTCCGAAGACCCCGTGGGATGCTCAAAAGGAAAAGGTTCCTGGACACCTGTGATTTCGAGAAGCGCGCAAAGGCGCGCCGACAATTGGGCCGGCACGCCCTCGTCCCACTATCTAAAGCAAACGGGGGAGAATGCAAGCAGGGGCACCCCTGCGGCGGGAAAGCTGGACCCGGATGCCCGCCATGACGAACGAGAAAGCCGTTTCCTTACCTCCCCCACAACTGCTTGCTGGCGATCCGCGAGCCCTCGACCAGCGACTTGAATTTCGCCCAGACGATCGAGGGATGCACCTCGTTGGAGCCCGCAAACGAGGCAAAGCCGCAGTCGGCGCTGGCGATCACCCGTTCCTTCCCCACCACGCCGGCGAAACGGACCAGCCGCTGCGCCACCAGCTCCGGATGCTCGACCAGCACGGTGGACTGGGTGATGACGCCTGGCAGCAGCACCTTGTCGTCCGGGACCTTCGCGTTGCGCCACTCCTCCCACTCGTGCTCGTGGCGAGGGTTCGCAGCCTCGAAGGTATAACCCTGCGCGTTCACCTTGAGGATGATGTCGGCGATGTCCTTGAGCTGCATGTCATGGATACGGGGGCCCATGTTGACGCTGTAGCAGGTGTGGAAGCGCACCCGGTCGGCCGGAATGCCCTTGAGCGCGGCGTTGAGCGCCTCGACCCGCACCTCGGCCCACTTGCGGCACTCCGCGATGCTCAGCTCCGGGCGCATGATGTAATAGGTGACGAGAAACGGATCGTCGATCTGCAGCAGGAAGCCGGCGTCGACGATCGCCTTGTATTCCTCGCGCATCGCCTCCGCGATGGCGAACACGTATTCCTCGGAGCTCTTGTAGTACTCGTTCGGCGTGGTGGTCTCGATGTTCGACGGCGCGATCGCCGGCAGGAACGCCTCGGTCGCGCCTGAGCCCGCCATCGCGGCCTTGAGGTTGTCCAGTTCTGCCTTGAGCGCCGCCTGGCCCTTGTACTTGATGGGCCCCGCGCAGACCATCAGCGCACGGCGGCGGCGCGCACTGACCTGCTCCGCCACAGCGGACTGGTAATAGTCCGGGAAGTCGCGGGTCTCCCGGGTGTTGGCGAATGGGCTCGGCCGGTTGCCCTCGCGCTTCTCCAGGCCGTCGAGACGCTGCGCGGCGTAGGTGATGAAGCTCGGTTTGCCCATCTCGCCATCGTTGACGACATCGAGACCGGCGGCCACCTGCTCGCGGACGGTGTCGAGCACCGCCTTCTTCACGCGGTCCGCATAGGCCTTCTCGTCGACCGGCTTGCCGTCCATGCGGTCCAGCATCAGCTCGAACAGATCGTCGGGCCGCGGCAGGCTGCCGACATGGGTGTTGAGGATGCGGTCGGTGCTCAGTTTCATGACGGATTCCGGATTTGCTGACTGCGGCTCGGGGCCGGACGAGGCTGCTGCGCTACTTCGCGCGCAGCGTCCTCGCCTTTTCGATGAACGAATTGTCGAAGGTTTTGGCGAGATCAACCTTGGCGTTCTTCAGTGTCGGCTCGAACGCCATGAGATTCTTCAGCACGCGCGCGGCGCCTTCGGGCGGGATTACGCCGTCCGGCGAGACGCGGCCGCGGTTTTTCTCCACCATGACGCGATAGAGCGCGCGGTCGCCGCCGTAGTATTCTTCCGGCACCGCGGCGACGATCTCGTCGGTCGAGGCCTTGTGCATCCAGTCGAGCGCGGCGCTGATCGCGTTGGCGAACGCCTGCACGGTCTTCGGGTTTTGCTCCACGAAGCTGGCGCTCATGTAGAACGCCGAGGCGGGAAACGGCCCACCGTAGAGGAAGTCCAGATCCTTGGCCTCGCGGGTGTCCAGCACGGTCTTGATCGCGTTGTCGCGCTGCAGGATCGAGATCATCGGATCGAAGTTGGCGACTGCGTCGACCTTGTTCGACTTCACCGCCACGACCGACGACGCCCCGCCGCCGATCCCGATGATCGAAATGTCATTGTCGGTCAGCCCGGCCTTGCTGAGCAGCATACGAAGCCCGATCGCGCTCGCCGAGCCAGGCGCGGTGACACCGACCTTGAGGCCCTTGAAGTCCTTCAGCGTCTTGTAGGAGCCGGCCTTCTCATTGCCGATGCCGACCACGAGGCCGAACGAGTTGGCCTGCAGCGCCACCGCCTTGATCGACACGCCCTTGTTGGCCATGAAGATAGTGTGCTCATAGGCGCCGCAGGCGACATCCGCACTGCCGCCGACCACGGCCTGCAGCGCCTTGGCGCCGCCGGCGAAGTCGCTGATCTCGACCTTGAGGCCCTCCTTCTCGAACAGGCCGCGACGCTCGGCGATCGTGAGCGGCAGATAGGCGATCAGCGACTTGCCGCCGACCGCAAGCTGAATGGCCGGCTTTTCGAATCCCTGCGCCGACGCCGCCGCGCCGAAAGCAAGAGTGAGTGCAATCGCCAGCGATCCCTTGAGCAGCATCGATGCCTCCCCGATTTCCCCTACGCGCTGCGTATTGGCCGGGTTTGCTCTATCACACTGCGAACAAGCGTCCAGCGGATCGCGTGGCATAATCTGCCCACCGCGCGCCCACGCTCGCATCGCTGATGCGACAGCCATGCGCGCAACGGGCGTTAGTTCTGCGTTGAGCGCGCAGCGCTCAACCTGCAATCGTCCGCACCCAGCAGCAGCACGCATCGAGCACGTCGTCCAGCACCTGCGCGTCGGTGCGGCCGCTGCGCGCAGGCACATGGAACGAATGGTCGGCGCCGTCGAACAGCTTCAATGTGACGCGTCGTCCCAGCGAGAGGCACAGCGGCTCGAGCAGATCGAGCGACGCCAGCGCGTCGCGGGTGCCCTGCAGGAACAGCATCGGCACTGCGACGTCGTGCAAATGCTCGCCGCGCTGGGTCGACGGCTGCTTCGGCGGATGCAGCGGGAAACCGAGGAACGCAAGCCCCCGGATGCCCGCCATCGGCCCGGCAGCCTGCGCCTGCGAGGTCATCCGTCCGCCGAACGACTTGCCGCCGGCAATCAGCGGCGCTCCCGGGACAAATTGCGCGGCGGCCGCAACAGCGGCGCGCACGGCGGCGTGCGCAACCCGCGGCGGATCGGGCCGCCGGCTCCCTCTTTCCATATAGGGGAACTGATAGCGCAACGTCGCGATACCGCGTGCGGCGAGACCCGCGGCCACGTTCTCCATGAACGGATGCGTCATGCCTGCACCGGCACCGTGCGCCAGCACGTAGACGGCGCGCGCGCCAGGCGGCGCCAGCAGCAGCCCCGACACCGGTTCCCCGCCTTCGATATCGATGACGACCGGTTTTCCGCTCACGCAGGCATTCCTATATTCCGGAGCACACGCGGGCCACGCGCCCGTCCCATTCAACGGGAGAGGACGATGTGCCGCAACATCCGCACGCTGTTCAACTTCGAGCCGCCGGCGACCGATGACGAAATCCACGCATCGGCGTTGCAGTTCGTGCGCAAGCTGAGCGGATTTACCGGTCCGTCGAAGGCCAACGAGGCGGTGTTCAACCGCGCCGTCGAAGAGGTCGCCGAGGCCGCCCATCGGCTGGTGCACTCGCTGCAGACCAATCGCCCGCCGCGCGATCGGCTGGAGGAGCAGCGCAAGGCGCAGGCCCGCGCCAAGCAGCGTTACGCGATGTTCTAAACGGCCGCCCGACAGACCATCGACAACCTGGCCGGTCCGTCTCACACTCCTCCAGAAAATAAAATCGGGAGGACCACCGTGCGCATCTGGTTGCTTGCAGTTTCGCTCGTGCTTGTGCCGGCTGTTTCGCACGCGCAGGCCGATTATCCAAACCGTCCCATCACCATCGTGGTCCCGTTCCCGCCGGGCGGCTCGTCCGACGTGATGACCCGCGCGGTCGCGCAAAAGGCCGCCGAGAGCCTCAAGACCAATATCGTCATTGAAAACCGCGGCGGTGGCGGCGGCGTGCCGGCAGCGCTGGCGGCGAAGCAGGCCGCGCCGGACGGCTACACGCTGTTTCTCGGCAACAACGGACTGATGGCGATCATGCCGGCCATGGGTGCCGACGTGCGGTTCGACCCGATGAAGGACTTCATGCCGGTCACCACGATCGTCTCCTTTCCAAGCGTGCTGATGGTGCCCGTCGGGCTTCCCGCCAGGTCAGTCAAGGAACTGGTGGACCTGTCGAGGACCAAATCGGGCGGCCTCAACTACGCGTCGCAAGGCGTCGGATCGGGCGGCCATGTGCTGGCGGAAATGCTGCGGCTGCAGACCAAGGCCCCGATGACGCACGTTCCCTACCGGGGCGCGGGACCGGCCGTCACCGATATTGCCGGCGGCAACGTCGACATGCTGTTCGGCTCGTATGTGTCGGTGGCAGGCCAGGTGCAGGCCGGCAAGGTCCGCCTGCTCGGCTGGACCTCGACCAGGCGGTCGCCGGCCATTCCCGACGTTCCGACCATGGCGGAAGCGGGCTATCCGGGCATCGAACTCGAAATCTGGCACGGCATCTTCGCGCCCGCCGGAACGCCCACCGCGACGGTCGGCAAGCTCAACGACGCATTCGTCAAGGCGCTCGGCACGGCGGAGATCCGCCAGATGTTCGGCAAGCAGGCCGCCGACGCCGTGCCGTCGTCGCCGGATGCGTTTGCGAAGCTGCTTGCGGCCGATATCGACCGCCTCGGCAAGGTGGTGCGCGCAGCGGGCATCAAGATGCAGTAGCTGCACACCGCCGTTTCGCAACGTCGAAAGCAGAAACCCCGGGCACAGGCCCGGGGTTTCCATATTCGTGGATGTTCCTGTCGCGGACCCCGCGTTACGTCTCCGGGCCCGCGGCGCCGAGCGTGCCGACGTCGACCTTGATGCCCGGCCCCATGGTAGAGGACAGCGACACGCGGTTGATGTAGGTGCCCTTGGCGCCCTGCGGCTTCGCCTTGTTCACCGCATCGACGAACGCGCGCACGTTCTCGGCGAGCTTTTCGGCTGCAAACGACGCCTTGCCGACGCCGGCCTGCACGATGCCGGCCTTCTCGACGCGGAACTCCACCGAGCCGCCCTTGGCGCCCTTCACGGC
>CAZGSW010000218.1:0-6876 GCA_964528635.1 uncultured Rhodoplanes sp.
GGGATTGGCGATCGACTCGATGAAGATGGCCTTGGTCTTGGGCGTGACGGCGCGCTCGAACGTCGACATGTCGTCCGGATCGGCCCACACCACGTTCCACCCGAAGTTCTTGTAAGAGTGGTTGAACTGGTTGATCGAGCCGCCGTAGAGCTTGCGTGAGGCGACGAACTCGTCGCCCGGCTGCATCAGCGCGTGCATGACCAGCACCTGGGCGGCGTGTCCCGACGCGACGGCAAGGCCCGCGGTGCCGCCTTCGAGCGCCGCAATACGCTCCTCAAGCACCGCACAGGTCGGATTGCCGATCCGGGTGTAGATGTTGCCGAACGCCTGCAGCCCGAACAAGGAAGCGGCGTGATCGACATCGTCGAATACGAACGAGGTGGTCTGGTAGATCGGCGTTGCGCGCGCGCCGGTGGTCGGATCCGGCTGCGCGCCGGCGTGCACCGCTAGCGTCGAAAATCCAGGAACGTGCTCGGCCATTCGCCCCTCCCGCGCTGGGCTGCGTCCGTGAGGGCGCAGCACGACGGCGGAACCCTTATCGATCGGGCGGAAGGCGTCAAGGCGAGGGCGGCATCCCGATCAGGCGGGAAGCGCCGCCCTCGAAAGGGCTGGACCGCGGAAAGACTTTCTACCGCGGGAGGCTTTCGAAGGCCGCGCTTAGCGGACCGCAGAAGCCTTGGCCGCAGCCGAAGTGCCCGGCCGTGGCTTCTTGGAGATGACCTGCCGGCACGCGTTCGAAAGCTTGGTGGGGTTGTCGTAGAGGCAGGCGATCACCCGGTCGCGGTTCGGGATGGCATGCGAGCACACCCGGAAGGCATCGCCCATGCAGGCGGTCCGCTCCTGCGGAGTGTCCGCCGAGGCGCCGAACGAGGAAAGCGTGAGGAACGCGAAAGCCGCTGCCGCTGCGTATTTCATGGTCTGCTCCAATCGGTTGGCGATCGGCGGGGGTCAGCCTGCCTGCACCGTTGTCAGAGAGACGGGGTCGCGGGTTCAATCGTTTCAGGGCAAGGTCAACGAACGACGAAAAAATCATGAACAATGTGACGCTTGTCACGTTTCCGGGTCGTCCTTCCGGCCCGGCGCAGCGCCCCATGTGGTGCGGTTCAGCGACATGCGCTGCACACCTTTGCCCAGCAGCGGCGCGCGTTTGGAGCTCAGGATCCGCGAGTTCACGCCGATCCAGCCGATTTCCGAGGACAGCCGGCCGTATTCGATCTTGGGGCAGCGGTCCATCACCACTTTGAGCCCGGCGGCCTCGGCCTTGGCGGCCGCCGCGTCGTCGCGCACGGTGAGTTGCATCCAGATCACCTGCGGCCGGGGGGTCAACGCGAGCGCCTCGTCGACGATCCCCATGGCAAACTGCGAGCCGCGGAAGACATCCACCATGTCGATCGGCTCCGGAATGTCCGCAAGCCGTGCATGGACCTTCTGGCCGAGAATCTCGCCGCCGGCCTGGCCGGGGTTGACCGGGATCATCCGGTAGCCGCGCTCCAGCAGATACTTGAAGGCGAAGTAGCTCGGCCGGTTGTCCTTGGGCGAGATACCGACCATGGCAATCGACTTCACCGTGTTCAGGATGCCGCGGATATAGCTGTCGCTGTAACTGTCGTGGTTCATTTTCACCCTGCGCCGGGCCGTCCGGCCGCGGTCAACGGTCTTTCCAGGCCGGAGCACGCTTCTCGACAAAGGCGGAGATGCCTTCTTCGGCGTCCCGCATCATCATGTTGTCGACCATCACCTGTCCGGTAAAGCGGTATGCCTCCGGCAGCGTGAGCTCGATCTGGCGGTAGAAGGCCTCCTTGCCGAGCTTGACGGTGGCGGCCGACTTCGCGGTGATTTTTCCGGCGAGCCGGAACGCTTCTTCCACCGCCGATCCCGGCACGACCACGCTGTTGACCAGACCCATGCGGTGAGCGTCGGCCGCGGAAATCAGGTCGCCGGTCAGAAGCATCTCCATCGCATGCTTCGGTGCGACCGCCCGGGACAGGGCGACCATCGGCGTGGAGCAGAACAGCCCGATGTGCACTCCTGGCGTGGCAAACGATGCCGATGACGACGCGACCGCAAGATCGCACGACGCCACAAGCTGACAGCCAGCGGCACTGGCAGGACCTTCAACGGCCGCGATGACCGGCTGCGGCAGCCGGTGAATGCTCATCATCATCGCCGAGCAGGCCTCCATGAGGTTCCTGGTGTATGCCAGTCCGCGGTCGCCGTCGGAGCGATGCTGCGTGATTTCCCGCAGGTCGTGACCGGCGCAAAAGGCCGGTCCGTTGCCGGCCAGAACAATGGCGCGAACGGTCGTGTCGGACCCGGCGGTCGCCAGGGTCTGCGTCAGCGCGTCCAGCATGGCAGCGGACAGCGCGTTGCGCGCCTGCGGCCGGTTGAGTGCGATCAGCGCAACGCCGTCGCGGTCATGCCGCAGAACGAGATCTTGTCCCGAAATCTTCAGTCCGGCGGGTGAGGGCGCATTCATGGACTTGGCGCGGTGTGGGGAGTACGGTTTGGCATTGTATCCGATCTATGACGGTGCGCGACCGTCGCAAGCGTGCCGGTTCCGAGCCATGCAGCCGCCTGCACTGAGCGCGAGCGAACTGGAGCTGTTCCTCGCGAAGGAATTTCCGGAGTTCTACAATCCGGCAAACGGTCTGAGCATCGAGGAGGTGCGCGGGACCGGGGCGCGGGTGCGTCAGACCTTCAACCCGCAATTCATCCGTCCGGGCGGCACGATCTCGGGCCCGACCATGATGGCACTGGCCGATTTCACGATGTACGTCGCGGTGCTCGGCGCCATCGGCCCGGTGCCGCTGGCGGTGACCTCCAATTTCGCCATCAGCTTCCTGCGCAAGCCCGGCCATGCGGCGCTGGTCGCCGACTGCCGTCTGCTCAAGGTGGGCAAGACGCTGGCGTTCGGGGAGATCCTTATCGGGTGCGAGGGAAGCGACGAACCCGTTGCCCACGCGACGGCGACCTATTCAATCCCCGCCAAAAGATGAGCTTGGCATATGGTATCAATATACCTATTTTATAAGCAATTGATATTACGCCTATAATTCAGCGGGATACGCGTTGACGGGGTGAACGCGCTGCTCTAGAAGCCCGCCAGCCAATCCGAAGCGCCAAAGCGCGGACCAAACCGATGACATCAACCTCGACCGTATCCACCAAACCTGCCGACGTGCAGAAGAAGTGGCTTGTGATCGACGCGACCGGCCTCATCGTGGGCCGTCTCGCCTCGCTCGTCGCCATGCGGCTGCGCGGTAAGCACAAGGCCTCGTACACCCCCCACGTCGATGACGGCGACAACGTCATCGTCATCAACGCTGCCAAGGTGGTGCTGACCGGCCGCAAGCGCGACCAGAAGGTTTATCACCACCACACCAACTACATCGGCGGCATCAAGGAGCGTTCGGCCAAGTCGATCCTGGAGGGCAAGTTTCCCGAGCGGGTCGTGGAGAAGGCGGTGCAGCGCATGCTGCCGCGCGGACCACTCGGCCGGGTGCAGCTCGGAAATCTTCGGGTTTATCCCGGTCCCGACCATCCGCATCAGGCCCAGCAGCCCGAGCCGCTCGACGTCGGCGCCATGAACCGCAAGAACAAGAGGAGCGCCTGACCATGGCCGAGACCATGCAGTCCCTCGATCAACTGTCGTCGCTGAAGCCGGCCGCTCCCGAAGCGCCCAAGCACGTACAGAAGCTCGACAAGCAAGGCCGCGCCTACGCGACCGGCAAGCGCAAGAACGCGGTGGCCCGCGTCTGGATCAAGCCGGGCGCCGGCAAGATCATCGTCAACGACCGCCCGGTGGAGTCGTTCTTTGCTCGGCCGGTGCTGCGCATGCTGATCCAGCAGCCGCTGGTCGCGAGCAACCGCAACGGTCAGTACGACGTCCGCTGCAACGTCTCCGGCGGCGGATTGTCCGGCCAGGCGGGCGCGGTGCGGCACGGCATTTCCAAGGCTCTGACGTACTTTGAACCGGAGCTGCGCGGCGTGCTCAAGAAGGGCGGGTTCCTGACCCGCGACCCCCGCGTGGTCGAGCGCAAGAAGTACGGCAAGGCCAAGGCGCGTCGCTCGTTCCAGTTCTCGAAGCGCTAATTCCTTTTCCGCAGCATGCCAAAAGAAAGAAGGGCGCGATGCGCCCTTCTTTTTTATTTTATATTGCAACAATTGCGACGCTGCATTTCGCGAAAATTGTGCTGTGGATGGAAAGGTTCCGGAAGATTTCTGGCGCGAACGTGTGCCGTCGGCAGAACGGCCGGCTGGCGGCTGCCGCCATTTGCGGCGCCACCCTGAAGAAGTCAGGTTCAGATGTCGCTCGATACGACGACGCTGCTGACCGTGGCGACCTTTGTCACGGGTCTGTTGGGCGTCTTCATTTTGATGTGTTGGGTCCAGGAGCGTGGCACGCGGGCTCTGGCGTGGTGGGGAGCCGCGTACCTGCTCGGCGGATCGGCGGTCGGGCTGTGGAACGCCTCGGACCTTTCAGCGCCGCACCTGCCTCCGGCGCCGAACGCACTCCTGTTTATCGCCTGCGGCATGATCTGGAACGGTGCGCGCCTCTTTCACGGCCGCGATATCCATACGGTCGGGCTGTTCGCCGGAGCTCTCGCCTGGGTCGGCGCCACTCAGGTCACGCAGTTCGACGAGTCCGGCAGTTGCCGCATCGTGTTCTCTTCAGTGGTCATTGCCATCTATGCGTTTTTGACGGCATTCGAGCTGGGCCGCGAACGCCGCCATGCGCTCCCCAAGCCCTGGTTCTCGTCCATGCTGCCGCTGTTGCATGGCGTCGTCTTCCTGTCGCCCATCCCGCTCACGCTGCTTGCGCCGCAGAGCGCGCCACTGGACGGATGGATCCCGCTGTTCGCCCTGCAGACGCTGCTTTACGTGATCGGCACCGCGTTCATCGTCATCATCATGAGCAAGGAACGGACTGCGCTCTGCCACAAGACCGACGCGATGACCGATCCGCTGACCGGGGTCCACAATCGCAGAGGTTTCTTCGAAATCGGCCACCAGCTCATGCAGCGGCTGGGGCGTACGGACGGCGCGGTCAGTGTGCTGGCGTTCGACCTCGACCAATTCAAGGCCATCAACGACCGGTTCGGTCACGCGGTCGGCGATGATGTGCTGCAGCTCTTTGCAGTGACCGCGCGGAACAACACGCGGGCAACCGATGTGCTGGGCCGCCTTGGAGGCGAGGAGTTCGCCGTCATCATGCCAGGAGGTGCAGCCGAAGCATTGATGGTGGGCGAACGGCTGCGTGCTGCGTTCGCGTCGGCAGCAGGCGTGGTTTCCGGACGCTGCCTCGATGCGACGGTGAGCATCGGGGCCGTCACCGCCAGGGCGCCGGCCGATATCATTGCGATGCTGCATCGGGCCGACGACGCGCTCTATGAGGCGAAAGCAGGCGGGAGAAACCGCATCGTTCTGGCACCCGAAAGCCCCGAATACGGCGCCTCCGTGATCGGTCCTGGCCCCGAGAGGACGGCCCAGACCGCATTGGCCCGTTAAACGCACCCCACATCGCGCAGTGACGAAGCGAATGGAGCCAAGCAAAAGGGGCGCCCGGAACGAGCGCCCCTTGCAGGCTTTCGATCGCTGTCCTGCTCGCGGCCTTATCCGGAGTAGTACATCTCGAACTCGACCGGGTGAGGGGTGTGCTCGAAGCGGATGACTTCCGTCATCTTCAGCTCGATGTAGCTGTCGATGAAGTCGTCGTCGAACACGCCGCCGGCCTTGAGGAACTCGCGGTCCTTGTCGAGGTTCATCAGGGCCTCGCGCAAGCTTCCGCAAACGGTCGGGATCTTCTTCAACTCCTTCGGCGGCAGGTCGTAGAGATCCTTGTCCATCGCGTCGCCGGGATTGAGCTTGTTCTTGATGCCGTCCAGACCGGCCATCAGCATCGCGGCGAAGCCGAGATACGGATTGCACAACGGGTCAGGGAACCGGACCTCGATGCGCTTGGCCTTCGGATTGGTGGTGAAGGGGATGCGGCAGGAGGCCGAGCGGTTGCGCGCCGAATAGGCGAGCAGCACCGGAGCCTCGTAACCCGGGACCAGACGCTTGTAGGAGTTGGTCGTCGGGTTCGTGAAGGCGTTGATCGCCTTGGCATGCTTGATGATGCCAGCGATGTACTGCAGGCAGGTCTCAGACAGGTCGGCGTACTTGTTGCCGGCAAACACCGGCTTTCCGCTCTTCCAGATCGACTGGTGGCAATGCATGCCCGAGCCGTTGTCGCCATAGACCGGCTTCGGCATGAACGTCGCGGTCTTGCCGTAGACGTTGGCGACCTGGTGGATGCAGTACTTGTAGATCTGCAACCGGTCCGCCATCACGGTGAGCGGGGAGAACTTCAGGCCGAGTTCATGCTGCGCCGAGGCCACCTCATGGTGATGCTTCTCGACCACGCAGCCCATCCGCGTCATGGCGGCGAGCATTTCCGAGCGCATGTCCTGGAGCGAGTCCTGTGGCGGGACCGGGAAGTACCCCTTCTTGATGCCGATCCGGTGTCCCATGTTGCCGCCCTCGTAGTCGCGGTCGGAGTTGGAGGGCAGTTCCGAGGAGTCGAGTTTGAAGCCGGTGTTGTAGGGTTCGGCCGCGAACTTCACGTCGTCGAACACGAAAAACTCGGCCTCCGGTCCGAAGAAAACGGTGTCGCCGAGCCCCATCGACTTCACCATGCCCTCGGCCTTCCTGGCGATGCCGCGCGGGTCGCGGTTGTACGGCTCACCGGTGGTGGGCTCGAGCACGTCGCAGACCAGAACCAGCGTCGTCTCGGCAAAGAACGGATCGATGCAGGCCGAGGCCGGATCGGGCATCAGGCACATGTCGGACTCGTTGATCGCCTTCCAGCCGGCGATCGAGGAGCCGTCGAACATC
>CAZGSW010000219.1:0-2723 GCA_964528635.1 uncultured Rhodoplanes sp.
GTGTCCTGCGCGACCGGCCGGGTGACGCGGCGCAGGCCGAAGCGGGCGCCGAGCCGGTCGATCAGATGCGCCAGTTCCTCGTTGCGGTCGGGACCGGCCAGCCCTGTCTGCACCGGATCGCAGCGTTCGGCGACCAGCGCCGCCAGCCGGACCATGTCGAAGCCGAAGCCCGGATCGGCGGCGTCGCCCAGCACCGCGAGGCGATCCTCGAACAGCCTGCGCACCCGCACGGCATCGCGCAGCGGCGCGCCGGTGCCGAGTTCGAGCCGGAGCACCTTGCCGTCGGTGCGGAACAGCGAGAGCGCCAGCAGCCGCGCGCCCTCGCCGCGCCGTTCCAGAATGCGGCCAAGCTCGTGCGCGATCTGCTCGATGGTGCCGAGCACATCCTCCTCGCGCGCGATCGGATCGGGAAAGCGGCGCTCCGCCACCGCCGACGGCACCGGCAGCCGCGGCGAGATCGACTCATCCATGCGGCCCAGCGCCTGATCGAGCCGGCGCAGCAGCGTGCTGCCGAACCGGGCGGCGAACGGCGCGCGCGGCCGCGCGGCGAGATCGCCGATCGATTTCAGGCCGGCGCGGGCGAGCGCATCGGCGGTCTCCGCGTCGATCCGCAACGCGGCGACCGGCAGCGCCAGCACAGCCGCCGCGGTCTCGCCGCGCGGCACCACGGCGGCATCGCCGTAACGCGCCATCGCCCAGGCACCGCCGACGCTGTCGGCCACCGCGATGCGGGCATGGAAACCCTGCCGGGCC
Source organism: uncultured Rhodoplanes sp. (assembly GCA_964528635.1). Taxonomy (GTDB): domain Bacteria; phylum Pseudomonadota; class Alphaproteobacteria; order Rhizobiales; family Xanthobacteraceae; genus Z2-YC6860. The sequence continues at coordinate 754 of CAZGSW010000219.1, forward strand.
AATCGCTCCAGCAGATCACGCGCCATCGCGGTCTCGCCGCCGAACAGATGCGCACAGCCGGTGACATCGAGCAGCAGACCGTCGGGCTGATCGAGCGCGACCAGCGGCGTGTAGCGGTCGGCCCAGTCCGCCACCGCTTCGAGCAGACGGTGGTCCGCTTGGAGATCGGCCTCGGCCACTTCGAGGCGCGGGTACATCGCCCGCGCATCGGCGAGCGCCAGCCCGCAGCGCAGGCCGAGCGCCGCGGCTGCGTCGTTCACCGCCGTCAGCCGCTGCGCCGATGCGGCAGCGGCAGCCACGACACGCGGCGTTCTATGATCCCGTGTGGCGAAGCCGCGTTCGATCCGGTCGGTCGAAAGCCGCCGCAACCACACCGACAGGTAGCGCCGGCTGGAAGTCATGACGTTGCAGGATTTGGCGTTGAAAGACATGACGTTGACGATCCCAGGTGACGATCCAGCGGCCGCACGGTCCGCGCCGGTTCTTGACGAGCGAAAGATCGAACCGGGGGGGCCCCAGTCCGCCGAACCGATCCGGTTCGCTGGGCGCGGCGGCGACATGCCAGCGGGTCGCGGCCGCACTCGGCAGGGCTGACCCGCCCTGCCGCAACAGCAGGCCGAGCGCGGCGCCCTGCCCTTCGCGGGCGGCGAGCGACAGACGGCGCGTCGCGGTGAGATCGGCACCGGCGGCCTCGCCGGTCAGTTCCGCCACGACACTGCCGAGCGCGCCGCAGCGCAGCGCCTCTTCCATGGCCCAGAGCGCGTCGGCGGCGCGCGGCACCCGCAGCACGATCAGCCGCCGCGAATCCAGACCGAACAGGTCGAGTCCGGGACCGTAGGGGCCGCCCCCCTCGCAGACGGCGAAATCCGTCACGATCCAGAGGGTCTCGCCGCGGTCCCGGTTCGCCAGACGGGCCAGCGCCATCGCGAACCCGGTGGTGGCAGCCAGATCAAGGGCGCCGGCGGGGGCCAGTTCATGCAGGCATCCGCAGGCCAGTCCGCCGCCCAGCACGGCGTCGAGGCCGGGTTCCAGGCCAACCTCGCGGCCTCCCCCCGGCATGGCCGGTCGACGGCTGGGGTCGACGCTGGCCAAGGTCTGCCGAAGACGATCGAGGGTGGGCGCGGAGGAGCCCATGGGACCAACTCATAAGTTCATGTTTTGTTCTAATAGATTCCCAATCCTCGCCGGGCTGTCAACCGTCCCTCTGCCCCGGGAGGATCGCCCCGGATTTCTCCGTTAACCCCACATGCGACCCTTCGGTCTTTGAACCGACATTTTCTGCGTCGGCCAGGGAACCACCGCCGTTTCCATGCATTTAAAACTGAATCGAACCGCCCCGTGTCGCCGGATCGCGTCGTCTGACTGACCTGAGTGCCTGCCATGCTGGATGCCGAGTACCTCCGCCAACAAGCCGCCAATTGCCTCCGCTTGGCTCGCTCCACGTTTGACCTGACCACCGCGGAGCGTCTGCGCCACATGGCAGCGGAGTTCCAGTCCCGGGCGGACGACCTCCACCAGGCACATCCGATGCGCGGCAGCCTGATGAGCCGCAACGGCTTCTCGCCCAACGGGTCGAACGGCGGCAACGGCCACGGCTGAACCGCCACGCTGAATTCGGATAGATTGGCCGCGCGCCCGGACGTTCCGGGCGGCTTGAAGGCCTTCATGATCCGTGCCCCCGACGACCTGATCGAGCGCTACACCACCCAGGGCTTCTGGCGAGGCGAAACCATCTACGCCCTCGCCCGGGCCCACGCCGAGCGCGCGCCCCGATCGTTCGCGATCCGCGACCGGTTCCGCCGGGTCACCTACCGGCAGCTTGTCGACGCCGCCGACGCGCTGGCAGCCGACCTCGCCCGGCATGGCGCCGAGCCCGGCCAGCGGGTCGCCGTCTGGGTGCCGAGCCGGATCGAGAGCGTGGTGGCGCTGCTGGCCTGCTCGCGCGATGGCCTGATCTGCTCGCCGTCGCT
>CAZGSW010000219.1:2823-4930 GCA_964528635.1 uncultured Rhodoplanes sp.
TACCTCGCCTTCACGTCGGGCACGACCGGCAAGCCGAAAGGCGTGATGCACTCCGACAACACGCTGCTCGCCAATGCGCGGCAGCTCGCCAGGGACTGGAACATCGACGACAGGTCGGTGGTGTTCTCGCTGAGCCCGCTCAGCCACAATCTCGGCTTCGGCGCGCAGGTGATGTCGCTCGCTGTGGGCGCGGAACTGATCATCAACGACCTGCCGCGCGGGACGAGCCTCGCCGACCGCATTCTCGAAACCGACACCAGCTTCCTGGTTGGCGTCCCGCCCAACGCGATCGACCTGCTGGCGGAGATGCGCGCGCGCAGTCTGAACGGGCTCGGCCGGCTGGCCGGCTTCCGCATTTCCGGCTCCGCGGTGCCGAGCGAGGTGGTGGCCGGGCTGATCGCGCAGGGCATCCGGCCGCAGAGCGGCTACGGCATGACGGAAAACTGCTCGCACCAGTACACGCTGCCCGGCGACGAGCCGCGGCTGATCATCGAGACGTCGGGCAAGACCTGTCCCGGCTACGAACTGAAAATCTTCGATACCGAGAATCCCGACAAGGAGGCGACGCCCGGCACCGTCGGCCAGATGGGCGGCCGCGGCGCAAGCCTCATGCTCGGCTATTTCGAGGATCCGAAGGCCACCGCCGACGCCTTCAACGCCGGCGGCTGGTTCATGACCGGCGATCTCGGCACCATCGACGAGAACGGCTATCTGCGGATCGCCGGCCGCCAGAAGGACATCATCATCCGCGGCGGCCACAACATCCATCCGGCCCGGATCGAGGAGCTGGCGACCCGCCATCCCGCAGTGCGTCGTGCCGCCGCCGTGCCGGTGAAGGACGCCCGGCTCGGCGAGAAGGTGTGCCTCGCGGTGGTGTTCCAGCCCGAGAGGACCGTGTCGCCGGACGATCTGCTGTCGCATCTCGACACCGCCGGCCTTTCGAAGTTCGACATGCCCGAATACTTCATCGCGCTCGACGAAATTCCGCTGACCCCGAACGGCAAGATGCTCAAGCGCGCGATCGCCGACCGGATTTCCGACGGCCGCCTCGCGCCGCAGCCGGTACGCTGGCAGGCGCAGTCCCGCTAACCCGGAGTACGAAATGAAAGCAGTGGTGATCCGCGAGTTCGGCGGCATCGAGAACGCCAGTCTCGGAGAGGTGCCCAGGCCCGAGCCGAAGGCGGGAGAAGTGCTGCTCGAAATCAAGGCGACGGCGGTGAATTTCGTCGACCTCGTGATGATGGGCGGCACCTACCAGTTCAAGCCGCAGTTGCCGTTCGTGCCGGGCAAGCTGCCAGCCGGCCGCGTCGCCGCGGTCGGCGCCGGCGTCGCCACGCTGAAACCCGGCGATCACGCCATCGCCATGGCCGAACAGGGCGGCTTCGCCGAGTTCGTCGTCATGCCGGAAAACCAGTGCGTCAAGCTGCCGGACGCGCTGCCGTTCGAGGAAGCCGCCGCGATGGCGCTGATCTACGACACGGCGTACTTCGCGCTGAAGGACCGCGCCCGCATCAAGGCCGGCGAAAGCGTGCTGGTGCTGGGCGCCACCGGCGGCGTCGGACTCGCCGCGATCCAGCTCGCCAAGGCGTTCGGCGCGACCGTGCTGGCCGGCGTCGCCAGCAAGGACAAGGAGGATATCGTGCGCAACGCAGGCGCCGACCACGTGATCGATCTGGCCGCGCCCGACCTGCGCGAGAGCCTGCGCACCCAGGTGTTCGACAAGGTCGGCAAGGAGGGCGTCGACATCGTGATCGACATGCTGGGCGGCGACTTCTTCGACGCCGCGATCCGCGCGCTGGCGTGGTGCGGCCGTCTCGTCGTGATCGGGTTTGCCTCCGGCCGCATCCCCTCGATCAAGGCGAACTATTTTCTGGTCAAGAACATCGAAGTTTCAGGCATGCAGGTCAGCGACTACCGCAAGCGGCGGCCGGCCGACATGCAGGCCTGCTTCCGGGACATCTACGCGCTGCACGCCGCCGGCAAGCTGAAACCGCTGGAGACCAAGGTCTATCCGTTCGAACAGTTCTTCGAGGCGATGAAGGACATCCGCGACCGCAGGCAGCGCGGCCGGGTGGTGCTGAGCCAGCTTTAAGCCAAGGCTCAGAAG
>CAZGSW010000219.1:5030-6865 GCA_964528635.1 uncultured Rhodoplanes sp.
AAGCCAAGGCTCAGAAGCCGGGCAGCCGCGGCGCGCCGCCGCCAAAATCGAATCCTTCGAGCGCGAGCAGCTTCCGCTTGGTCGCCGGGCCGCCCGGCGCGGAGAAGCCGCCGAGCTTGCCGCCGGCCGCCAGCACGCGATGGCACGGGATCACGATCGGCACCGGATTCCTGCCCATCGCCTCGCCGACGTCGCGCGCGCCCTCCCAGCCGGCCAGCCCCAGCATGCGCGCAAGCTCGCCGTAGGTGGTGGTGCTGCCGTAGCCGATGGTCCGCAACGTCTCGTAGAGGCGGCGGCGGAACGACTCCATTCGCGCGAGGTCGACGGCAACGGACGCAAAGTCGATCCGCTCCCCATCGAGATACCGCCGGACGCGGGCAATTACGGACGCCACCGCCGCGGGCGGGTCGGCGGCGCCGGCGCTGGCGGCCTTCATCGCAAGCCTTTGCAGGGTCGCCGCCTCGTCCCGTTCCGGGAATTGCAGCGCGACCAGCCCGCTTTCGTTCCAGGCCACGCCGCACGGGCCGATCGCGGTGGCGAAAACATGGTGATGCACGGCCATCCGCCCCTCATACACCCGCGCCGATCCGCGGCCACCCGATTTGTATTGCCCAGCTGCGGGTGTGAGGTGGAACACCGGGCATCGCGCGGGCGTTTCCCTTGCAAGCAACCACGGGAGCCAAATCCCATGCCTGTTCAGAACAAGCAGATCCCCAACGAGCTTGCGCGCGAGCATCCGCCACGCCAGCTCCAGTTGCTGCGGCGGCATCGCGAATCCAACTCGATGCTGGCGATCGTGATGGCCGGCATCGCCGGCCTGTTCATCCTCGCCATCGTGGCCGCATACAACTATGCGTCACGCACCAGCGTCGCGGAAAATCCTGCACCGCGCCCGACCGCGGGCGCGCCGGCAAACACCGGGCCTGCGGCACAAGCGCCGGCGACAAGAGCCGAAACCACGGGTGCCGGCAGTTCCGAGCGCGGCGCCGCCGAACCCGGACAGCGCGAACCGCGGCAGCCCCGATAACGAAGCAGCACAATGAACGAAGCGGCGCCCGGAACGTCCGGAGCGCCGCTTGCTTCGTCTCGCGTCTTCTTCTTTCCGTTAAGCGCGTTACACCGGCCAGTACGGCGGCACGCCGTAGTAGTCATAAATCTGGCGGCCGCGCGCCGGATCCCACTTCCATTCCTCGCCGGTCGCATACTTGGGCGCATTCTCGAGCTGGCTGTCGGTGAGGTTTACCTCGTAACCGCCAAGCCGCTCGTTGTAATCGAGCCGGTCCCACGGAATCGGATAGTGGTCCTCGCCAATGCCGAGAAAGCCGCCGAAGCTCATCACCGCGTAGGCGGTCTGGCCGGACATCTTGTCGATCATCACACGCTCGATCGTGCCGATCTTGCTGCCGTCGGAGCGATAGACCGCGGTGCCTTCAACGCGGTCGGAACCGATCAGGTCGTGGCGACCGCGCGCCAGCATGTTGCCGTGTGCGGTTTCGCTAGCCATGCTCATGGTATTCCTCCTGGTCATCCCCCGCAGGTAGAACCGGCGGATGGCACGGAGGTTCCCCGCCTGCCAGGCACGATCTTTGACGAAAGCCGGTCCGTGTCGTTCGGGACCATGCGGTTCGGGATCATGCCTCAGTGCGGTGCAAGCGGCGGCGCATCGGCCTCACAACGATACGCGCGCGTGGCGCGGCTGCCGCATCCGGTGCAGACCAGACGCCGCGTCACCAGCACCAGCGAAGAGTCCTCGGCAAGACCATGGTGCGGCAGTTCGCCCTCCTCGAGCGAACCGCGATGGCCGCAGTTGAGGCACTCGATCTCGATACGCATGA
>CAZGSW010000220.1:0-6858 GCA_964528635.1 uncultured Rhodoplanes sp.
AGGTCGGGGCCTGCTGGGCCTTCGTGATCGAGCGGCTCGGCTTCTTCACCTACGGGTTCTATCCGCTCGAGGAGCGATGGCGCGTCGACATGTTCTTTGGCCTGCTGGCCATCGGCATTGTCTGGATGGCGTGGCTGGACGCGCCGCGCCGCGGTCTCGGCATGATCTATTTCTTCGGCATCATGCCGGTCGTCTCGTTCTTCCTGCTGACCGGTCTTCCGGTCGCCGGCCTGCCGGCCGTGGGCACCGCCCAATGGGGCGGCATCATGGTTACGGTCGTCGTCTCGGCGGTCGGAATGGTTGTCTCCCTGCCGTTCGGCATCGTGCTGGCGCTGGGGCGCCGCTCCAGCATGCCGATGGTGCGTATCGCATGCGTGATGTTCATCGAGTTCGTGCGCGGTGTCCCGCTCATCACCGTATTGTTCATGGCGAGCGTCATGCTGCCGCTGTTCGTTCCCGAACATCTGACCCCGGACAAGCTCCTGCGCGCGCTGATCGGCGTGGCGCTGTTTGCGTCGGCGTACATGGCGGAGGTGGTCCGCGCCGGCTTGCAGGCGATTCCGAAGGGGCAGTACGAAGCGGCCATGGCGATGGGGCTGGGCTACTGGCAGATGATGCGGCTCGTCGTCCTGCCGCAGGCGCTCAAGATCACCATTCCGAACATCGTGAACACCTACATCGGTCTGTTCAAGGACACCACGCTGGTCTTCATCGTCGGGATATTCGACTTCCTCAGGACCATCGAGGCAGCGCGCAACGATGTGAACTGGGCGACCCCGGTGACGAGCGTCACCGGCTATGCGTTTGCAGCCGTGTTCTATTTCGTGTTCTGCTACGGCATGTCGCGCTATGCACGCTACGTCGAGGCGCGGCTCGCGGCCGGCGCGCGCCGCTGAGGGGGCAGATGAACTCGACCGCATCCGGACGATCCCGGTTCAGGCCGGCTGCGCTGTCCAGCGCCGTGGCGGTCGAACTGGCCGGCGTCCACAAGTGGTACGGCGATTTTCACGTCCTGCGGGACATCAACCTGCGTGTGGCCAAGGGCGAGCGCATCGTCATCTGCGGGCCTTCGGGTTCCGGCAAGTCGACCATGATCCGCTGCATCAACCGGCTCGAGGAGCACCAGCGCGGGCGCATCGTGGTCGACGGGGTCGAACTGACCGATGATCTCAAGAAGATCGACGAGGTCCGGCGCGACGTCGGCATGGTGTTCCAGCACTTCAACCTGTTTCCCCACCTGACGGTGATGGAGAACCTGACGCTCGCCCCGATCTGGGTGCGCCGGATGCCGAAGGCCGACGCAGAGGAGATCGCGGCACACTATCTGCGGCGCGTGAAAATACCGGAGCAGGCCGCCAAATACCCCGGCCAGCTCTCGGGCGGACAGCAGCAGCGGGTCGCGATCGCCCGCGCCCTTTGCATGAGTCCGAAGATCATGCTGTTCGACGAGCCGACTTCCTCGCTCGATCCGGAGATGGTCAAGGAGGTGCTCGACACCATGGTCGAACTGGCCAATGACGGCATGACCATGCTGGTGGTGACCCACGAGATGGGGTTCGCCCGGCAGGTGGCCAACCGCATCGTGTTCATGGACGAGGGGCAGATCGTGGAAATCAATGCTCCCGATGCGTTTTTCGCCAACCCGCAGCACGAGCGGACCAGGTTGTTCCTCGGCCAGATTTTGCACTGAGGCAGTAAGCCTTTAGCCCAGTGATTCTGTGAGCCAGTCCATTGGTCGATCGGCGTTGAGCAGCCGGCGGCGGCCGATGCGCAGTGGCCGATCTGCTTGGCGGGGCGTTTCCCGGACTACAGCGCGTTGACCGGTATCCTGAGGTAGGAGCGGCCGTTGGCTTCCGGCGGCGGCAGACGGCCGCCGCGGATGTTGACCTGCAGGGCGTGCAGGATCAGCCGTGGCATCGGCAGCGTCTTGTCGCGCTTTTCCCGCATGGCGACGTAGGAATCGCGTGTGGGGTGTTCGAACACGTGCTTGTTGGACCGCTTCTGGTCCGCGACCGTGGACTCCCACTGTGCCGGTCGGCCGCCGGGCCGGTAGTCGTGGCCGGTGAACAGCCGGGTGGTGTCGGGCAGCGCGAGAATTTTCTGGATGCTGTCGTAAAGCTCGCCGGCGCTGCCGCCCGGAAAATCGGCGCGGGCGCTGCCGCTGTCGGGCTGAAACAGCGTGTCGTGAACGAACGCGCAATCCTCCGCCACATAGGTGATCGACGCCGGGGTATGACCGGGCGTCAGGATGACCCGGACGTCGAGCGAACCGACGCGGAATGACTCCCCGTCGGCGAACAGGCGGTCCCACTGCGAGCCGTCGGCCGGGAAGTCCGGTTCGTTGTAGATGTCGCGCCACAGCTTCTGCACATTCACGATCCTGACCCCGATTGCGGTCGGTGCGCCGAGCTTGTCCTTCAGATAGCCCGCCGCCGAGAAGTGGTCGGCGTGTGCGTGCGTGTCGAGGATCCAGTCGATCGTCAGGCCACGGGCCTTGATCGCGTCGATCACCGCGTCGGCGGACTCGGTCGATACGCGGCCCGACTTTTCATCGTAGTCGAGCACCGGATCGATGACCGCGGCGTGCGGACCCGCAGGCTCCTGCAGGATGTAGACAATGCTGCCCGATGCTTCGTGATAGAAACCGGAGACAAGTGGGGATGCGTTCGGCATTGGGCGATTATACGAGACGGAACGCGGAACGTTCGGTGCTCGACGCTGCTATCCACGGCCTCGGCGGTTGCGGCGCAGCATTATTTTTCGACAGGAAGGTCCGGTCGTCCGCCCCATTCGGTCCATGAGCCGTCGTAAAGTGACTGCGGCGGTTTGCCGATTGCGTCGAGCGCCAGCCAAAGCGTGGCTGCAGTTACCCCGGACCCACAACTTGTAATCGTCGGCTTGTCCAGATCGACACCGCCCGCGCGAAACTTTTCCGCAATGCGCTCCGGTGCGATGAGCCTGCCGTTCTCGATCAGCCCCGTCACCGGTACGTTGAACGCTCCCGGCATGTGGCCGCCGCGCAGGCCAGGCCGCGGCTCCGGTGCTTCACCCCGGAAACGCTCGGCAGGCCGCGCGTCCACCACCTGTGCGGATTTCGACATGACAGCCAGCGATACGTCGTCCACCGTTGCGACCTTGCCGGTGTCGAGTTCGGCCTCGAAGGTTTTCGGTGCGGGCTTCGTTTCGCCGGCCTCGACCGGGCGGTTCTCCGCCCGCCATTTCGGCAATCCGCCGTCGAGGATGAAGACGTTGCACGCGCCGAAGATCCGGAACGTCCACCAGACGCGCGGCGCGCCGCCAAGCCCGGACCCGTCGTAGACGATGATGGTGTCGTCCTTGGCGATGCCGAGCTTGCCGACGGCTTCGCTGAACATGGTCGCACCGGGCAGCATGTGGGGCAGGTCGGTGGAATGATCGGCCACCGCGTCGATGTCGAAGAACACCGCGCCGGGAATGTGCGCGGCGAGATACTCGGCCTTTGCGTCACGCTTGAGAGCCGGCAGGTAGAACGAGCCGTCGACGACCGAAATGCCGGGCTGGCCGAGCCGCTCGGCCAGCCATTCCGTCGTCACGAGATGCTTGCTTGCAGGGGGCCGGATGTCGGTCATGGGTTTCCTTGCTGGACCAACGCAAGACGCACGCGTCGGTTCAATTTTCCCTTCTTCTCGATCTGGGTGGCCCGGACGAAGCCGATTTCGCCGGTAGAACGCACGTGGGTTCCGCCACACGGTTGCAGGTCGAACCCCTCGATCGCGATCAGCCGCACCCGGCCGGAGCCCATTGGCGGTTTGACCGACATGGTCTTGACCAGCCCCGGGTTGGCTTCGAGTTCGGCGTCGCTGATCCACCGTGCGGTCACCGGCGCGTCCGCGCGGACCATGTCTTCAAGCTTTGCGGTGATGGCGTCCCTGTCGAGACCGGCGTCGGGAATGTCGAAGTCGAGCCGGCTTTCCTTTTCACCGACCGATCCTCCCGTCACCGGATAAGGCAGCACGGCCGACAACAGATGCAGCGCGGTGTGCATGCGCATGCGGGCATAACGGATGTCCCAGTCGATCGACGCCTTCACATGATCTCCGGGCTTGACCGGCGGACCACCCAGCGAAGCCACATGCGCGATCTCGGTCTTGGCGGCATCCGTAAAGACGGCATTGGCGATCTCGATCGTGTCTCCCGACGTGGTCGTCAGCGTGCCGCGGTCGGCAGGCTGGCCGCCGGAGGCTGCGTAGAACACGGTCCGATTCAGCACCACGCCGCCGCTCTCGCCAACAGCGACGACAGTCGCCGTGCACTCGCGCAGGTAGGAATCGTCGCGAAACAGGCAGTCGGTCGCCATCGTCGTCACGCTTTCACGAACGGGATGGCGATGTCCGGTTTCTTTCCGATCCATTCGGGAACCGGCAACCTCTTCGATTGCAGGAAATCCGGATTGAACAGCTTGGTCTGGTATCGCGTGCCGGAATCGCAAAGCACCGTCACGATGGTCTTGCCGGGACCGATCTCCCTGGCGAGGCGAATGGCGCCCGCCACGTTGATGCCCGACGATCCGCCGAGACAAAGCCCCTCGTGTTCGAGCAGATCGAAGATGATCGGCACAGCCTCTTCATCGGGTATGAGATAGGCCTTGTCGGCCGAGAAGCCGTCGATGATCGGCGTGACGCGGCCAAGTCCGATGCCTTCGGTGATCGAGCCGCCTTCGCTGGCCTTGGCCTCTCCGGTCGTGAAAAGCGAATACATCGCGGCTCCCCGCGGATCGGCGCAGCCGATCACGATGTCGCTCTTCATTTCACGCAGGTAGCTGCCAGTGCCCGTGAGCGTGCCACCGGTCCCGACCGAGCAGATGAAAGCGTCGATCCGGCCGCCGGTCTGTTGCCATATCTCCGGCCCGGTCGTGAGATAGTGGGCCTTGCGGTTGTCGAGGTTGTTCCACTGATCGGCGAACAGGACGCCGTTTGCTTCCTTGTTGCGCAACTCGTCGGCCAGCCGCCGCGTGACGTGCTGGTAGTTGTTGGGATTGCTGTAGGGCAGCGCGGGCACTTCGATGAGTTCGGCCCCGCACAGCCGCAGCATGTCCTTCTTCTCCTGGCTCTGCGTATCCGGGATGACGATCAGTGTCCGGTAGCCCCGTGCGCTCGCCACCACCGCGAGACCGATCCCGGTGTTCCCGGCGGTGCCTTCGATCACGAGGCCTCCCGGCTTGAGTTCCCCGCGCCGTTCGGCCTCGAGGATCATCTGCCGCGCCGGCCGGTCCTTGACCGAACCGCCGGGGTTCATGAACTCGGCCTTGCCCAGAATGAGACAGCCGGTCGCCTCCGACGCACGCCTGAGCTTGACCAGCGGCGTGTCGCCGATCGCTTCCACCACTCCGTCGCGCATTTGCATGGCGGGCAAACCAGTTATTGAGCTACGCGAACCTAGTCGAGCGCCGGTCATGCCACAAGGCGACCCGGCCGGACCGCATTGTTTCCAATCGGCTGTCCGCTGGAAAGGTTGCCGAAACCATATCCCCGCATGGAGACGCGCCCTCCTGCGGCATTCACGCATTGTTTCCGGTGGTTCTGGCAGGTTTCCCCGCTGGGACGGGCTGTTCCTGACCGCGGCATCGCGGAAGGCGAAATATGGACCTCGACGTCAACACGCTGTTTCTCGTCACGATTTACGTCGAGGCGATGCTCGGCCTTCTGCTGCTGTTTGCCTGGATCCAGAACGCAGGCATCCATGCAGTGGCCTGGTGGGGTTGCGCCCATCTGTTGCGCGCCGGCTCGATCATGCTGTTCGGCATGTACGGGGAGGTCTCCGACGTCATTTCGATCGATCTGGCCAACGTGATCCTGTTCACCTCGTTTGCGGCGCTGTGGACCGGCGCGCGCGTGTTCGACGGCCGCAGCGTACAGCCGGTGTACCTCGTGGGCGGCGCAATCGTCTGGCTGATCGCCTGCCGGATGCCGCTGTTCCAGCAGTCGATCGAGGCGCGCACGCTGCTTTCGTCGAGTCTCATCACCGCCTACACCTGGGCCGCCGCCTACGAGTTCTGGCGCGGACGCAGCGAGCCGCTGGTCTCGCGCTGGCCGGCCATTTTCATGCTGTTTACTCACGGTGCTCTCTTCCTGCTGCGGACGCCGCTGGCGCAGGTGTTGCCGTGGTCGCCGGCCAATCACATGTTCAACAGCGTGTGGCTGTCGGTGCTGTCGTTCGAGGCGCTGCTCTTCACCATCGCGATCTCGTTCATCCTTCTCGCCATGGCCAAGGAGCGCACCGAGTTGCGCCACAAGACGGCGTCGCTGGTCGATCCGTTGACCGGGATTGCCAACCGCCGGGCCTTCATGGAAGGCGCCGCTGCGCTGGGCAGGCGGCAGAACGGCACTGTCCGTCCGGCCGCCGTGCTGCTTGCGGACCTCGATCATTTCAAGTCGATCAACGACCGGTTCGGTCACGCGGTCGGAGACCAGGTGCTGCAGATATTCACCGCCAGCACCAGCGGAATTCTGGGCGAGAACGACCTGATCGGCCGGCTCGGCGGCGAGGAGTTTGCGATTGTGCTGGGCGACGTGCAGCACGACGAGGCGGTTGCGACCGCCGACCGCATCCGCGTCGCCTACGCCGAGGCTGCCGTCGAAATCGAGGGCCGTGACATCTGCGGCACCGTCAGCATCGGAATCGCAATCTCGGAAGACGGGCTGCTCGACGTCGCTGCGCTGCTGGCGCAGGCGGACGAGGCGCTCTACTGCGCCAAGGAACGCGGCCGAAACCGGGTCGAGGTCGCGTCGCTGGAACTGATGATGGAGCGGGCGCGCGACGCAACGAACCCGGCCCGCCCGGTCGCCGCGTCTGCAGCTTGAGCCGCCACCCGGCCGTTAG
>CAZGSW010000221.1:0-1698 GCA_964528635.1 uncultured Rhodoplanes sp.
CGCTCGGCGACATCTCGACGCTGGCCGATCCGACCGTGGTCGACGATCTGGTGAGCAACCGGCAGAACAAGAAGGCCGGAGCGAAAGCGAGCGCATAGTCCGTTCCACCGGACCGCCTCATGCCGAGGAGCGCGCCGTCGCTGGCGCGGCCGCATGCACCTGGCTGCGTGCGGGCGCCGGCAAAAGCCGCGCCGATATTTCCCATGTAAATCAATATTTTAAGGGGTCTTGCCCTCAACCGCCAATATGGTTAATAAGAGGTTAATGATGCGGCAACGTTAGTTGGACGTTGCGTCATGAGTAACCTGTCTCCGCGTATCGCCGCAGTCGCGGCCGTTGTCGCGTCATTTCTCTCTTTTTCCGCAAGCCAGACGCCGGCCGCGGCGCGCGAGGTCGTTGCCTTCAACAGCAACGCCGCGCCCGGCACGATCGTGGTCCGCACCAACGAGCGCAAGCTCTATCTGGTGCTGCGCGACGGCCGCGCACTGCGCTACACCGTGGGCGTCGGCCGCGCCGGCCGGCAATGGGCGGGCCGCGCGCACATCGACGGCAAGCACGTTCGCCCGGCCTGGGCGCCGCCGAAGGATCTCCGCAAGCCGGGGATGCCCGCTTACTACCCTCCGGGAGCGCCGGGCAATCCGATGGGTGCCGCCGCGCTGACGCTGTCGGGTGGCGACTATGCCATTCATGGCACCAACAGCCCGGGCTCGATCGGCGGCTTCGTGTCGGCTGGCTGCATCCGCATGTACAATCAGGACATCGTGGATCTGTACGACCGGGTCAGCGTCGGCACGCCGGTGATCGTGACGCGTTGAGAATCCGCGCCGCATCTGGATTTCAGGAGCACCAGCCTGCGCGCCGCGACTGATAGCGGCGCGCATGATTGGCCTCCAGCAGAGACGCCGCCACGTCCGCGGTGAAGTATGTCGCCACATCCGCAAGCACGCGCCCGCCGTACTTGTCGAGCGTGACGCGGGCGATCGTCACCTCGCCCTGATCCAGAACCGCACGCAGCGCATCGCGCGCCGCCTCGGCTTTCATCCGCTCTTCCGGGCACCGGGCCTTCATCTCTGGCGCGTCGATGCCGCGCAGGCGGACCCGGGTGGTGATGCTGAGCCCCGGCCACAGGTGAACGCGGGCGTCGAACGTGTCGCCGTCGATCACCTTCAGAACTTCGGTCCGATGAGCGAGCGATGGCGCGGCGGCGGGCGGCGGAGGCGTAACCGCAGCAATCTCCTTGCGCGCCGCGGTGCCGGGGGCGATCCCGGCGCCGATACCGATGCCCAGCACGAACACGAAGGCCGCCAGCAGCAGCGTTCGTGAGTGGGACAGAAATCTGCGCTTAAGGATCATATGCCTAGGAATAAATCGCAATACGGCCCCGCGCAAGCACAATCTTTTGCGCGTGCACCGGCAAAGCGATCAGAAATCCGAGGCGATGCCTTTGCTTTCCCAGTCGCCGTAGCGGGCCGGGTCCAGACCCTTCCGCCCCGTTTCCTTCGGCCGGGCGGCGGCCTCGCGGTCCATTTCGGCGCGCCGCGCCGCGGCTTCGGCAAGCGCCCGTTCGGCGGCGGGTGCAAGGGGCTTTCTGGCCCCGGGAGGCGGAGTGTCCGGCATGGTTCTGAGGTACGCTTCCCTGCGGCGGGGTCAAGCCGTCCCGTTGCCAAACCGGCCCCGCTGCCAGGCCGGTCCCGTTGC
>CAZGSW010000221.1:1798-6837 GCA_964528635.1 uncultured Rhodoplanes sp.
GGTCCGGCCTTCCCATTTTTCCACTGGCGGTTTCTCCGCCTGGTGCTGGAGGCACAACGAAGCGATGAACTACTTCCGGACGGCCATTCTGCTGGCAGGGCTGACCGCCCTGTTCATGGGCGTCGGCTTCCTGATCGGCGGTCAGAGCGGCGCGATGATCGCGCTGCTGGTTGCCGGCGCGATGAACATCTTCGCGTACTGGAACTCCGACAAGGCCGTGCTGTCCATGACCGGCGCGCACGAGATCGAGGAGCGCGCCGCGCCCGACCTCTACCGCATGGTCGCCGAGTTGGCGCAGCGCGCCGAGCTGCCGATGCCGCGCGTCTTCCTGATGGACAACCCGCAGCCGAACGCGTTCGCCACCGGGCGCAATCCGGAGAACGCCGCGGTCGCGGTGACGTCCGGCCTGCTGCAGCACCTCAGCCGCGAGGAGGTGGCCGGCGTGATCGCGCACGAGCTGGCGCACATCAAGAATCACGACACCCTGATCATGACCATCACCGCCACCATTGCCGGTGCGATCTCCATGCTCGCGCAGTTCGGCATGTTCTTCGGCGGCAATCGCGACAACAACAACGGGTTCGGCATCATCGGCACGCTGGCGATGGTGATCCTCGCTCCGATCGCCGCGATGCTGGTGCAGATGGCGATCAGCCGCACCCGCGAGTACTCCGCCGACAAGCTCGGCGGCCAGATCGTGGGCCGGCCCGACTACCTCGCTTCGGCGCTGCGCCGGCTGGAGGCGGCCGCGCACCGCATCCCGAACGACATGGCGGAGCACAACCCGGCCACCGCGCACATGTTCATCGTCAACCCGCTGAGCGGGGCGCGGATGGACAACCTGTTCTCGACCCACCCCAACACCGAGAACCGGGTCGCCGCCCTGATGGAGCAGGCGCAGCACATGGGTCAGGGAGGTTCGGGTCAGGGAGGTTCGGGCCAGGGCGGATCGAGCGGCTTCGGCGGACTGCGTCCGGCCCAGGCGCAGCCGACGCCCTCGCACGGTCCATGGGGCAGCGGCGGCCGCCGCAGCGGCCCGTGGGGCTGACCGGCTTCGCCCCAAGGCAGGCCGCCGTCTTGTCATGCCCCGCGAAAGCGGGGCATCCGGCGCGGCCCACTTGCGATTGTTCGACGGCCGTGCGTCACATCTGCTTTCGTGACCACTGGATCGCCCGCTTTCGCGGGCGATGACACCGAGACGATGGCGCAAGCAATCCCTTCCGAGACCGACGTTCCCGGGCTGCCCGCACGCCGTATCGCCGCCGACATCGTCGACGGCCTGATCCGGCGCAAACGGCCGCTCGACGAACTGCTGGATGCCGGCGATCTCGCGAGCCTCGAAGAGGACCGCGACCGCGCGCTGGTGCGCGTCATCGTCGCCACGGTGGCGCGCCGGCTCGGCACGTTGCGGCATCTGCTCGGCACGTTCCTGGAGCGCGGCCTGCCGCCCAGCGCGCCACGGGTGGAAAGCGCGCTGCTGACAGGCATGGCGCAGATCCTGTGGCTGGATGTGCCCGATCACGCTGCCGTCGACCTGTCGGTGCGGCTGCTGCGGGAGGACAAGTTCGCCCGCCACTATGCGCCGCTGGCCAACGCGGTGCTGCGCCGTGTGGCGCGCGAGGGCGCCGCACCGCTCGAAGGCCTCGACACCGTCGCGCTCGACACGCCGGACTGGCTGCTGTCGCGCTGGAAGAATCATTTCGGCGAAGCGACCGCGCGCGCGATCGCGGGCGCCAACGCCCACGAGCCCGCGCTCGACCTTTCGGTGAAAGCCGATCCGCAGCAGTGGGCGGCGCGGCTCGACGGCCGCGTGATGCCGACGGGAACGGTGCGCGTCGCCGCGCACGGGCCGGTAACGCGGCTGCCGGGCTTCGCCGACGGCGCATGGTGGGTGCAGGACGCGGCCGCCGCCTTGCCGGTGAAGCTGCTCGGCGATGTCGCCGGAAAGGCCGCCGCCGATCTCTGCGCCGCGCCGGGCGGCAAGACCGCCCAGCTTGCCGCGGCCGGGGCGCGGGTCACCGCGGTCGACCGCTCGGAGCCCCGGCTCAGGCGGCTGCGCGAAAATCTGGCGCGGCTTCGCCTCGACGCCGAGGTGGTCCGCGCCGACGCCACGCAATGGCAGGGCGGGCCGTTCGATGCCGTGCTGGTCGATGCGCCCTGCCTCGCCACCGGCACGATCCGCCGCCATCCGGACATCCCGTGGCTCAAGCAGGAGGCCGAGCTTGCCAAGCTCACCGCCCTGCAGGAGCGCCTGCTGGACCGTGCCGCCGACCTCGTGAAGCCCGGCGGCACGCTGGTGTACTGCACCTGTTCGCTCGAACCCGAGGAGGGCGAACAGGCCGTCGAAAAGCTGCTGGCCCGCAATCCGCGGCTTTCGCGGCGGCCGATCGCGGCGGACGAGATCGCCGGGATCGCCGGTTGCCTGACACCGCAGGGCGACCTGCGCACACTGCCCTGCCACTGGCCCGATCCCGAGCCCCGGATGAGCGGCCTCGACGGCTTCTTTGCCGCCCGAATTGTCAGGGATTAGAAGATTTTGCGGCTGTTGGCCGCTGTGACTCCCTTCGGCTATATGTTGCACGGGGATGACGGCGCCGTCCGGCCGCCGCAGTTTCACAACCGAGAGGCGGATGAGTTCATGGCCGGACTGTCTTTGGCAGAACGCATCCGGCTTTCGCTGCAGCTTGCGCGCCGTGGCGTGCGCAAGACCGCCGGACGGCTGCGCGGACATCCGCTGATCCGCTGGAATGTCCTGCCGAACAAGACCGACCGGCTGATCATCGCGCCGCAGGACCTGCGCACCGCGGACGGCACCCGTGCCGGCGAGATCTATGCCGGCCGCTTCGCCTTTGCGGGCAAGGTTGTGGTCTGCGACGGCCGCTCGCCGTTCGACATTGTCCCGCCCTCGGAGGAATGGGCGGCGGCGCTGCTCGGCTTCGGCTGGCTGCGCCATCTGCGCGCCGCGGAGTCCGGCATCACCCGCGCCAACGCCCGCGCCCTGGTCGACGAGTGGATCACCCTGCAGGGCTCGTACCATCCGGTCGCCTGGCAGCCCGACATCATGGCGCGGCGCATCATCTCGTGGCTGTGCCAGGCACCGCTGGTGCTGCACGATGCCGACGACGTGTTCTACCGGCGTTTCATCCGCAGCCTGCAGCGCCAGGTGCGCTACCTCCGGCACACTGCGCACGATGCCCGCGATGGCGTGCCGCGGCTGCAGGCGCTGGTTGCGCTGACCTACGCCGCACTCTGCATGGCCGGGCAGACCCGCCATCTGCGCAACGCGATCCGCAGTCTGATCGACGAGGTGGAGGCGCAGATCCTGCCCGACGGCGGCCACGTCAGCCGCAATCCCGGCGCGCTGATCGAGATGCTGCTGGAGCTGCTGCCGCTGCGGCAGGCATTCGCCGCCTGCAACATTCCGCCGCCGCAGCAGCTCAACAACGCGATCGACCGCATGATGCCCATGCTGCGGTTCTTCCGGCATGCCGACGGCAACTTCGCGCAGTTCAACGGCATGGGACCGACCCAGCCCGACCTGATCGCCACCATCCTCGCCTACGACGACGCACGCGGCACGCCGCTCGCCAACGCGCCGCACTCCGGCTACCAGCGCGTCGAGGTCCGCGACATGCTGGTGATCATGGACACCGGGCAGCCGCCTCCGCTTGTGCTGAGTCAGGAGGCGCATGCGAGCTGCCTGGCGTTCGAGATGTCGTCCGGGCAGCAGCGCATTGTGATCAATTGCGGACTGCCGGGCACCAGCCGCGACACCTGGCGGCAGGTGGCGCGCGCCACCGCCGCGCACTCCACCGTCGTGTTCAACGACACCTCGTCGTGCCGCTTCCTCGAGTCGCCGGCTTTCCGGAGCCTGATCGGCACGCCGATCGTCGACGGACCCGTCCAGATTCCGGTTGCGCGCGAGGACCGTGCCGACGCCACTCTGCTGCGCGCCTCCCACGACGGCTACGGCGACCGCTACAGCGTGGTGCATCAGCGTGCGCTGCGGCTGTCCGCCGACGGACACCGGCTCGACGGCGAGGATCTGTTCGTGCCGGTGGACAGCGACCTGCTGCCGACCGACGTGCCGGACGAATTCGCCATCCGGTTCCACCTGCATCCGACCATCAAGGCCAACAAACTGACCGACGGCCGCGGCGTCATGCTGATGCTGCCGAACCGCGAGGTGTGGACCTTCAACGCCCACGAAGACCGCGTGGAGCTGGAGGAGAGCGTGTTCCTGTCCGGCAGCGACGGGCCGCGCCGCACCGTGCAGCTCGTGATCTACGGCCGCGCCCGCAAGGTTCCGCGGGTGCACTGGAGCTTCGCCTACGTGACACCGGCCGGCGGCGCGAGGCCGCGGGGCCGCGACGAATCTCCGGAATTGCCGCTGACCTGATTTTGCGGTTGATATCGTCGGCAACGGCATGGAAGTGCGACGCGGGGCGTCGTTACGTTCCGACAAGCTGCTCCGGTTGATTGGTTTACGGTCATTCCGGGGCGCCGCGCAGCGGCGAACCCGGAATCCAGGAGCGACACGCGGCGGTGGCTGCGGCTCTGGATTCCGGGTTCGGCCCTTCGGGCCGCCCCGGAATGACGGTCTAGCGCCAGGCCCGACATGACAGAATTGCGCAAGGTTTCCCGCGCCCTCATTTCCGTTTCCGACAAGACGGGACTCGCCGAGTTCGCGCGCGCGCTGGCCGGTCACGGCATCGAGCTGGTTTCGACCGGCGGCACGGCGAAGGCGCTGAAGGACGCCGGGCTTGCGGTCGTCGACGTCTCCGAACTGACCGGCTTCCCCGAGATGATGGACGGCCGGGTCAAGACGCTGCATCCGAAGGTGCACGGCGGCCTGCTGGCGATCCGCGACAACCGCGAGCACGCCGCCGCGATGGCGGCGCACGGCATCAAGCCGATCGATCTGGTGGTGGTGAACCTTTATCCGTTCGAAGCGACGGTGGCGAAGGGCGCAGACTACGACGATTGCGTCGAGAACATCGACATCGGCGGCCCGGCGATGATCCGCTCGGCGGCCAAGA
>CAZGSW010000222.1:0-6836 GCA_964528635.1 uncultured Rhodoplanes sp.
GTAGAGGAACTTGTTCACCTCGGCGACGATGTCGTTCTCGCGAACCCCCGGCTTGAGCTGCTCGTTGACGAGCTGATAGGCACCATCCACCATCGCGGCGGCGCGGTTGAGCAGCGCGATCTCGTCGGCTGACTTGAGTTCGCGCGCCTCCAGCATGGTCTGCTGGCCATCCTTGACCTTGAGCCCGGCCTTTTCCAGCTCGAACATCATCGGCGGTTCGATGATGTCGACACCGACCGGCATGTTGGCAACGCCGTGCTCCTTGAGGATCGACGCGATCTCCTTGGCGTGACGCTCCATCAGGCCGAATTGCGGCGCCACCGTGCCGCGCAGGCCGACGAGACCGGCGAGGCAGTTCTCCGGCTTGAGCCACGGCGAATAGAGCTTGTGATGCACCGCGGCCGAACCGAAGTCCCAGATGATGGGTTCGCCGTTGCGCGGCAGCAGCGCCCAGCGCGAGAGCTTGTCGCGCTCCCATTCGCCGATCTTGGTCGAGGTCAGGTAGCGGATGTTGTTGACGTCGAAGACGAGCAGCGCGCCAAGCTCGGACTTGTCGAGCGCCTGCCGGGCGCGCCCGATCCGGTACCTGTGGAGGCGGCGGTAGTCGACGCGCTCCTCGAAGTCGACGCCCATGGTTCCGAGCGCGGGCAGGGCGCGGCCCCAGTTGTAGCGCGGGTTGATGTCCTCGGCGCGAATCTGCACCGGTTCGCGCTTGGTGATGTCGTCCATTGGGAACTCCCTTATCCGTGGCCGCGGCCGTCCAGCCCGCAGGCCGGTTTCGGCCATTATAGCTTGCAGCGAGGTCGTGCGCCGCCTGCCCTCAAATGCAGGCCGTGCGTTCATTCGCTGCTTTTCGGGGCTGCGCCAAACTGTCCCGTTCGCGGCTGTCACAATTTTGTTGCATCGCATAAAGTTCCGTGTTGCATTGCAATAGTTCCACGTCGGGGGCAGCAGTGATGGCGACTGCAAGGCGGCTGAAGAAGCAGGCGGACCGTTGTGCCGCGCTCGCCCGGCAGACCCAGGACGAGGAAGCCCGCCGCCGTTACATCCGCCTTGAGCGGCTTTATCTGAACCTCGCCGAAGCCGAGGACAGCACGGCTCCGGCGCGTATCGAATCCGCAGCATAGCGGTTCGGCAGGTCCGACGCCCCCGCGTCAAGCCACCTTCTTTCCCCACAGCCGCGCCGACGCGATGTCGGCCCCTTCGCGAACCGCCTTCAGCTTCAGCCACACCACCTGCTCGATCACCCATTCGCGCTTGGTGAAGGTGCCGAAGCCGCAGTCGGTGGAGGCGATCACCCGCTCGCGATCGCCGACCGCTGCGACTGCCTCCTCGACGCGCCGCGCCACCACTTCGGGGTGCTCGACGAAGTTCGACGTGGTCTCCACCACGCCGGGCAGCAGCATCATGTGTGATGGCAGCGGGTGCTTCTTCAGTGCCGTGTATTCGTGGGCGTGGCGCGGATTGGAGAATTCGATCGACAGCGCGCCGACGTTGGCGGTGTAGAGCGCGGGCAGGATCTTCTCCAGCGCGATGTCGTAGATGTGCGGTCCCTCCCAGTTGCCGAAGCAGACGTGGAGGCGGACGCGGTCGCGCGGAATGCCCTCGATGCCCTTGTTGATCGCGGCGACATGGCGCTCGCAGCGCTTGATGAACTCGCTGTCGGACAGGTCGCGGTACATCATGACGCGATCCATCGCGAGGTCCGGCGCGTCGATCTGCAGGATCAGCCCGGCCTTGTGCACGGCCTGGTACTCCTTGCTCATCTCGCGCGCGATCGCATCGAGATAGCTGTCGTGGGAGTCGTAGTGGGCGTTGAGCATCGTCGTGGAGATGATGCCGGGCGATGCCGCGGTCATGAAGCGCTCGGAGAACGCGCCCAGCTCGCCGGCGATCCGGTTGAACCGCGTGGTCTCCTCGGTGATCGGCTTGAGATCGACGTACTTGATGTCGGCCTGCGCCTCCGGCGCGCCCTGCTGGCTCTTGGTCGGGGTGGGGAAGCGCCGCATCAGGTAGGACAGCAGGTCGGGAAACTCCTCGAACTCGCGGCCGCGGCGGCGCTTCGAGATGCCGGCAAAGCCGGTCATGCGCTGCGGGACGTAGGTCTGGAAGCCGACCCGGCCCTGCTCGCCGTCGTTGCCGACGTCGATGCCGGCGTCCATCTGCTGCCTGACGACATGGCGCACGGCCTTGTCCATCTCGTCGGCCATGACCCTGGCGTCATAGCTCTTGCCCTCGTCCTGGGCCATCAGCAGGTCGGACAGCGTTTCGTTGCGCGGCAGGCTGCCGACATGGGTGGTCAGGATACGGTCGCGGCTGAAGATCATGAACAAACTCCCGGCAGGCGTTGGCGCGTTGCGGCTCTATGGACCGGGCGGCATAATAGTTCAAACCTTCCGGGAGAAGCGAATGGTTGTGGCGGATTCAACGATGCCCACGCAGAGCGGGGTGGGCGCAATCCCCCGACAGTACAATTTCGCCGTCGATATTCTCGACCGCAATCTCAAGGCCGGCCGTGCAGCCAGGCCCGTGTTCATCGATCCGCGCGGGTCCTGGACCTACGGACAACTCGCCGACCGTGTCGATCGCTTTGCAGGCGCGCTGCGTGCGCTTGGTGTGCAGCGCGAGGAGCGGGTGCTGATCGCGCTGCTCGATACGATCGACTGGCCGACCGCGTTCCTGGGCTGCCTCAAGGCCGGCGTGGTCGCCGTGCCGGTCAACACGCTGATGACCGAGGACGATTACCGCTTCATGCTGGCGGATAGCCGCGCCCGGATGCTGGTGGTGTCGGACGCCATCCATCCGAGGTTCGCCGCGCTGATTGCCGGCTGCCCCGACCTCTCGCACGTCGTGGTGTCGGGCCAGGAGGTGCAGGGCTGCCGCAACTTCGAGGCGCTGATCGAAGCCACGCCGCCCGATCCGGAGCCGGCTCCCACCACGCGCGACGACATTGCATTCTGGCTCTATACGTCCGGCTCGACCGGCAAGCCGAAGGGCGCGGTCCACGTCCACGCCGACCTGAAGCTGACCGACGATCTGTACGGCGGGCCGTATCTCGCCATCGGCGAGAACGATGTGTGCTACTCGGTCGCCAAGCTGTTCTTCGCCTACGGGCTGGGCAATGCGCTGACGTTCCCGATGTCGGCAGGGGCCTGCACGGTGCTGCTGCCGGACCGGCCGACGCCCGACGGGGTGGCGGCGCTGCTGCGCCAGCATCCGGTCACGGTGTTCTACGCGGTGCCGACCTTCTATGCCGCGTTCCTTGCCAGCCCCAATGCGCCGCAGCGAAGCGAACTGAAGCTGCGCTGTTGCGTCTCCGCCGGCGAGGCGTTGCCGGAGGACGTCGGCAAGCGCTGGGTCGGCCGATACGGCGTCGATATTCTCGACGGCATCGGTTCGACCGAGATGCTGCACATCTTCCTGTCCAACCGCGCCGGCGAGGTGAAGTACGGCACCACCGGCAAGCCGGTGCCTGGCTATGGCGTCAAGCTGGTCGATGACGACGGCCTGCCGGTGAAGCGGGGCGAGATGGGAGAGTTGCTGGTCAGCGGACCGACCAGCGCGATCATGTACTGGAACAACCGCGAGCAATCGCGGAACACGTTCCTGGGCGAGTGGACCCGGTCGGGCGACAAATACGTCGAGGACGAAGACGGCTACTTCGTCTACTGCGGCCGGCGCGACGACATGCTCAAGGTGTCGGGCCTCTACGTTTCGCCGTTCGAGGTGGAGGCTGCGCTGCAAAGCCATCCTGATGTTCTAGAAGCGGCGGTTGTGGCCTGGCCGGACGGCGACAACCTCATCAAGCCGAAAGCCTTCGTGGTCCTCAAATCCCAGGAATATTCCACTCCGGCCGGAGCCGGTGACGCGATGTCGCGGGCGCTCCAGGACCACGTCAAGCAGAAGCTGGCTCCCTACAAATATCCGCGCTGGATCGAATTCCGCCGCGACCTGCCGAAGACCGCGACCGGCAAGATTCAGCGTTTCAAATTGCGCGCCGAGGGGCCGTCGCGCTAAGGTTTCTCCAACCACCCAGAGGAGGAACAGGTATGAAGAGGCTCTTGCTTGCAGGCTGCGCGCTTGCGCTGGCCATTGCGCCGGCGGCGGCGCAGCAGAAATCCATCAAAATCGGATTTGTCGCCACGTTCAGCGGCCCGGTGGCCGCGATCGGCAACGACATGCGCAACTCGTTCGAGCTGGCGCTCGACCATCATGGCCGCAAGCTCGGCGGCATCCCGGTCGAGGTGATCTACGAGGACGACCAGGTCAAGCCGGAGGTCGGCGTCCAGAAGGTGCAGAAGCTGATCGAGTCGGACAAGGTCGATTTCATCGTCGGCATCATCTGGTCGAACGTGCTGCTGGCCTCGCTCAAGCCGATCATCGACTCCAAGACCTTCACGATCGTCACCAACGCCGGCGCCTCGCAGCTTTCCGGCGAGATGTGCTCCCCGTACGTGTTCTCCACATCGTGGAACAACGACCAGACGCCGCAGGCGATCGGCACCTACATGAACCAGAAGGGCGTCAAGACCGCCTTCCTGATCGGCCCGAACTACGCGGCCGGCAAGGACATGCTGGAAGGCGTCGCCGCCACCTACAAGGGCAAGATCGTCGGCCGCGAACTGACCACCTGGCCCACCCAGGTCGACTTCCAGGCCGAACTGTCGAAGGCCCGCAACGCCAAGCCCGACGCGATCTTCGCGTTCTATCCGGGTGGTCCGGGCATCCAGTTCATCACCCAGTACGCGCAGTCCGGCCTGAAGGGTCAGATTCCGCTCTACACCGCCTTCACCATCGACTCGCTGTCGCTGCCGCGGCTGAAGGACCTCGGCCTCGGCATCCCCGGCGCGCAGCAGTGGGTGCGCGACCTCCCCAACGAGGCGAACAAGAAGTTCGTCAGCGATTTCCGCGCCAAGCACAAGACCGACCCGTCGTTCTACGGTTCGCAGACCTATGACGCCGTGCCCCTGCTCGACAGCGTGGTGAAGGCGGTCAAGGGCGACCTGACCAAGAAGGACGAGATGCGGCGCGCCGCCGAGAAGGCCGACTTCAAGTCGGTGCGCGGCAACTTCAAGTTCGGGCCGAACCACATTCCGATCCAGAACTTCTATCTGCAGGAAGCGGTCAAGGACGGCAGCGAGTACCGCATGAAGACGGTTGCAACGATCGTCGAGAATGACCAGGACAAGCACTGGCAGAAGTGCAAGATGCCGAACTGACGGCATCGTGCGTCATTCCGGAATGCTTGCAACTGCAAGCAATTCCGGAGCCCGCAAAACGGACGGCAGAAGAGCGCTCTTCTGCCGTCTTGTTTTTTGGGAGGGGCTGGGGCCTCATTCGTGCAGGGGGGATCAGCGCCGTGGCGTCTCTCGGCCTCGTCCTGAGGGGCGGTCCGCAGGACTGCGTCTCGAAGGATCGAGGCGGCCCCATGCTTCGAGACGGCCGCTTTGCGGCCTTCTCGGCATGAGGCCGGGCGGCAGTTGTTGCGTGGTTGGGCCCGGGATTTGCAGGCTCGGGGCGGGAAGGGGACGATGCTCTACCTGATCGAACAAGGTCTCAACGGCATGCAGCTCGGCATGCTGCTGTTCCTGCTGGCCGCGGGGCTGACCCTGATTTTCGGCATCATGGACTTCGTCAATCTCGCGCACGGCTCGCTTTACATGCTCGGTGCCTATTTCGCCGCCACGTTCGTGGAGGTCACCGAGAGCTTCGTGATCGGCATCGCGCTGGGTGTGGTGGCCACCTTCATCGCCGGGGTGGTGCTCGAGCTGATTGCGATAAGGCCGTTGTACGGGCGCGACCATCTCGACCATGTGCTGGGCACGTTCGGGCTCCTGATCTTCTTCAACGAACTGGTCCGCCTGATCTGGGGGCCGGCGGGCCTGACGATCTCGCTGCCGTCGGAGATGCTCACCGCGGTTCAGGTCATTCCAGGCGTCTACTATCCGCTGTACCGGCTGGTCATCATCGGAGCCACGCTGGCGATCGCCCTGCTGCTCTATCTGCTGGTGATGAGAACCCGCGTCGGCATGCTGATCCGGGCCGGCGCGTCCAACCGCGAGATGGTCAGCGCGCTCGGCATCAACATCAAGCTGCTCTACACGCTGGTGTTCGGTCTTGGCGCCGCGCTGGCCGGATTTGCCGGCATGATCCAGGCGCCGCTGTCGTTCGTGCAGATCGGGATGGGCGAGAACATCCTTATTCTGGCGTTCGTGGTCATCATCATCGGCGGCATCGGCTCGATCCGCGGCGCGTTCGTTGCGGCCATCCTGGTCGGCATGATCGACACCATGGGGCGCGCCTTCCTGCCCGACCTGGTGCGCCATTTCCTGAGCTACAGCGCCGGATCGAGTGCGGGGCCGGCGCTGTCGTCGATGCTGATCTACACCCTGATGGCGCTGGTTCTGATCTTCCGGCCCGAGGGCCTCTTTCCGGCCACCAGCAAATGAACGTGTCGCTCACTCCGCGAAATATCCTTGTGGCGGCGCTGCTGCTGTTTCTCGCGCTGCTGCCGGTCTATTCGACCATGACCGGCGACACCTTCGTGACCACGCTGTTCACCCGCATCGTGATCCTGGCGATCGCCGCCGTGAGCCTGAACCTGATCATGGGTTTCGGCGGCATGGTCAGCTTCGGCCACGCCGCCTACCTCGGCATCGGCGGTTACGTGGTCGGCATCCTTGCCAAGGAGGGGATCGGCTCGGGCTTCGTGCAATGGCCGCTGGCGCTTCTGCTCTCGGGCCTGTTCGCGCTCGGCGTCGGCGCGCTGAGCCTGCGCACCCGCGGCGTCTATTTCATCATGATCACGCTCGCCTTCGCGCAGATGATCTATTACG
>CAZGSW010000223.1:0-6832 GCA_964528635.1 uncultured Rhodoplanes sp.
CGGTCTGAAACAGCTCAAGGCGCAGGCGCCGCTGCTTGCCAAAATCGAGCAGGCCACCGGCGTGCCGCCACCGGTGGTGGTCGCGCTGTGGGGCCTGGAAAGCGATTACGGTGCCTACAAGGGTGGCAAGTACAACATCATCCGGTCGGTGGCGACGCTGGCCTATGACTGCCGGCGGCCGGACTTTTTCCGCGAGCAGTTGATGGGCGCGCTTCGCCTGGTGCAGCGGGGCGATTTGCGCGCCGACCAGATGATCGGCAACTGGGCTGGTGAACTGGGCCCCACACAATTCACACCCGCCGATTACTTCCGGCACGGGCTGGATTTCGACGGCGACGGGCGAGTCGACATGATCAACAGCCTGCCCGATGCGCTGGCCTCGGCCGCAAACCTGATGAAGAGCTTCGGCTGGCGGAAAGGCCAGCCGTGGCTTCAGGAGGTGCGTGTCCCGCAGCAGTTGCCCTGGCAGGAGTCCGGTCTCGATGCGAACCATCCGCGTTCTCAGTGGGTCAAGCTGGGCGTGACCGCGAGACAGGGCAAGCTGCCGGCTGACAACCTTTCGGCGTCGCTGCTGCTTCCGATGGGCCGCCTTGGGCCGGCATTCCTCGCCTATCCGAACTTCAAGTCCTACACGGAATGGAATGCCGCCATGGTCTATGCCATCACCGCCGCCTACTTCGGTACGCGGTTGGCAGGCGCCCCCGTGGTCAGCCCGGGCAACGGCCAGCCGGTGGTGCTGACCACCGAGCAGGTGCTGGAGTTGCAGCGGCTGCTGATTGCCCGCCGGTTCCTGGAAGGCGAGGCCGATGGTCTGGTCGGAGCGATGACCCGCGCCGCAACCAAGCAGGCGCAGGTCAAGGTCGGTCTGCCGGCCGATTCCTACCCGACCGAAGAGCTGATCGCGCGGCTCAGGAGTACGCGCTGACCGGCCGCAACAAGTCAAAAAAGGGTCGTTAACACGGGCTCAACCATATGTTGCCCCAATGGCGTGCAAACCCGGTGTGGCGGGAGACGAGCAGCATGGCACGGCATGTGAAATCGATTTTTGCGGCTGCGGTCGCGATTGGAATGGCAGGATCCGCTCTGGCGCAGAGCGCGGCTCCCGGTCCGGGCGCACCGTCCGCCGCGGTGACTCCGCCGCCGCCCGCACCGGCACCCGTCAAGGAATGGACCGGGCAGGACGGAGCCTCCGGGCATCCGTCGATGAGGGCATCCGCGATCCGCGCGGCTGCTGCCAACTTCGAGGGCTGTCTCGAGCGGATGTGGCCGCTTGCTGCCAAGCGCAAAGTCTCGCGCGCCTCGTTCGACAAGGCCGTGAAAGGGCTGACGCCTGACCTTCGCATCATGGATCTGATGGATTCCCAGCCGGAGTTTTCCAAAACGATCTGGGAATACCTGGATATTCTCGTCAACGACGCGCGCATCAGGAACGGGCAGGACATGCTGGCGCGTCACAAGGACATTTTCGACAAGGTGGAGAAGTCCTACGGCGTCGACCGCTACGTCATCACCGCGATATGGGGCGTCGAGTCGAACTATGGCACGCTTGGCGGCGACCGCTCGGTCCTGCGCTCGACCGCGACGCTCGCCTGCGTTGGACGCCGGCAGGCCTATTTCCGCGATGAGTTTCTCGCGGCGCTGGAAATCCTGCATCGCGGCGACCTGCGGCCGGAGCAACTGATCGGATCGTGGGCGGGTGCATTCGGCCCGACCCAGTTCATGCCCACCTCGTTCAAGCGCTACGCGGTCGACGGCGACGGCGACGGGCGCCGTGACGTGGTCTCAAATCCGACAGACCTGATTGCGTCGACGGCCAACAATCTCAAGCGTGACGGCTGGGCGCCCGGCGAGACCTGGGGCTACGAGGTGATCGTGCCCAAGGGGTTCAACTACATGCTGGCCGACCGGAAGAACCAGAAGACACTGGCCGAATGGGAGCGGCTGGGTATGCGTCGCGTTGCCGGACAATCGTTTCCGCGGCCCGACGACAAGGCGTATCTGCTGCTTCCCGGCGGACACCAGGGCCCCGGTTTCCTGATGACGCACAACTTCCGCGTCATCATGCGGTACAATCCGGCGGAAGCCTATGCGATGGCGATCGGACATCTCGCCGACCGGTTGCGTGGCGGCGGGCCGTTCGTGCAGCCGTGGCCGCGGCATGAGGCTTCGCTTTCGTTGACCGAGCGCCGCGAGCTGCAGGAGCTGCTCAACCGCAAGGGATTCAATCTCGGCACCGCGACCGGCATTTTCGGTCCCCGGACGCGGGCAGCCCTGCGGGACTACCAGATATCGATCGGGATGGTGCCGGACGGCTTCCCGTCGACGGCGATCCTGGCCCGGCTGCGGCGGTAACCATCCCGTCCGCCCTTCGGTTGACAAGATCGTCGGGCTACTGGCCGATAGCGGTGCGCGCGGTCCTGGCGGCGGGCCGCGGAGGTCCGACCGGTTGTTGTGATGGCGAGAAAACACTCGCGTATTCAATGGTTTGGTGCGTTGCTCCTGATCGGGGCCGCGGCGGCATTAGTGGTGACCGGTCCGGTCTGGTCGCAGAACTACCGGCCGCAGCAAGGCTTTTTCGACTGGTTCGGAGTGCCGCAGAACCGGACTCCTGCCGCCCGCCCGCAAGCTCCCGCCGATTTTTCCCGGGCGCCCCCTCCGGCGCGCAAGGCGGCGGATGCACCGACGCCTGAAAGCACGATCCTGGTGCTCGGCGACGCCATGGCCGACTGGCTGGCTTACGGCCTTGAGGACGTCCTTTCCGAGACAAACGATCTTGGCGTGATCCGCAAGCACCGCACGGTATCCGGCCTGCTGCGGTACGATCCGCGCAACGACGACCAGAGTTGGGCGAGTGCCGCGCGCGAGGCGATTGCGGCCGAGAAGCCGGGCTACATCGTCATGATGGTCGGCCTGCACGATCGCCAGCAGATCCGCGAGGTCATTACTCCGTCGACGCAGCCGAAGGGCGCACGGGGCAATGCGCCGGCTGCGGCAGCGGCAGACGATGCCGCCCCGGCTCAGCAGGACGATGGCCAGCAACCGGACCGTCAGGCCAAGCCAGCCAAGCCCCCTCAGGCGGCGCAGAAGCAGCCTCAGGTTCAGCGCGTCACCCACATCTACGAATTCCGGTCGGAGAAGTGGTCGGAGGCATACGCCAGGCACATCGACGATACCATCGAGGCGCTCAAGGCGAGCGGTGTGCCGGTGTTCTGGATCGGCTTGCCTTCGATCCGCGGGCCGCGCTCCACCAGTGATATGGTCTATCTCAACGAGCTGTTCCGCGCCCGTGCGGAGAAGGCGGGAATCGTTTTCGTTGACGTCTGGGACGGCTTTGTCGACGAGAACGGACGCTTCGTCATGCAGGGCGCCGACGTGGACGGCCAGAGTCGCAGGCTGCGGTCGTCCGACGGCGTCTACTTCACGAAGTCGGGCGCGCGAAAACTGGCGCACTATGTCGAGCGCGAGATCAGGCGGTTTGCCGCCCGAGGTCCGGTGGCCGTGGCGCTTCCCACCAGCGAACCGCAGCCGCAGTCGCCGAGCGCCAGTCCGGGCGGACCGCAGACGCGCCCGCTGGCCGGTCCCGTGATGCCGCTCACGGCCACTGCCAACATCTCGGAGAACGGTTTGCTTGGCGCCGCCAATGCATCTCCGTTGACCGATCATGTCACGGTCAGCCGCGTTCTGGTGAAGGGTGAGGCGGTCAATTCTCCGGCGGGGCGGGGCGACGATTTCGCGTGGCCGCGCCGGGACGTTGCGCCGTTCGGCGCCGATCCGGTGGTGGCGACCACGACGCTGCCCATCCCCGTGATGCAGGCGGCGCCGGCCAAGACCGTCCTGGCGCCAAGCGCCGACGCGCCGCCGGCCACGGTCGCCGCACCGCCCCGGCGGGCTGCTCGGCCGCAGCCGCCCAGGCAGGAACCGGCGTTCCGGCCGTTCTTCTTTCCGTTCTTCGGCAGATAATGCGGGTCAGCGCGGCAGTATTGTCGCGCCCATCAGGAACTTGTCGATCGCGTGCGCGCATTGACGCCCTTCACGGATCGCCCAGACCACCAGCGACTGGCCACGCCGCATGTCACCCGCGGCGAAAACCTTGGGCACCGACGTCTGATAGGCGAACTGATCGGCGCTGACGTTACCGCGGGGGTCGAGCGCGACATCGAGCGACTTGAGCATGCCTTCGTGCACCGGATGCACGAAGCCCATGGCGAGCAGAACAAGGTCGGCGGGCAACTCGAATTCGGTGCCGGCGATCGGCTTGAATTGCGGATCGATCCGCACGCACTGAAGCCTCTTCACTGCGCCGTTCTCGCCGAAGAATTCCTGTGTCATCACAGCGAAGTCGCGTTCGACGCCCTCTTCGTGGCTTGAGGAGGTCCGCAGTTTCAGCGGCCACAGGGGCCACACAAGGGGCTTGTGCTCGTGCTCCGGCGGCTTCGGCATGATCTCGAAGTTGACCACGGATCTGGCGCCCTGCCGGATCGAGGTCCCGATGCAGTCCGAGCCCGTGTCGCCGCCTCCAATCACCACAACATGCTTGCCAGTGGCGAGGATGGGCTCGACCTTGCCGAGGGCCTCACCGCTGACGCGGCGGTTCTGCTGCGGCAGGAAGTCCATCGCGAAATGGATGCCTTTGAGGTCGCGGCCGGGGATCGGCAGATCGCGCGGAGTCTCGGAGCCTCCCGTCAACGCGACCGCATCGTAGTCCTTCAGAAGCCGTTCGGCCGGCAGGTTGACCCCGACGTTCGCATTGTAGTGGAACACCACGCCTTCGCCCTGCATCTGCTGGACGCGAACGTCGATGATGCCCTTCTCCATCTTGAAGTCGGGAATGCCGTAACGCATCAGGCCGCCGGCCTTGGCGAATTTTTCGAAGACATGGACCTCGTGACCCGCGCGCGCCAGTTGTTGCGCGCAGGCCATGCCGGCCGGTCCCGATCCGACCACGGCAACCTTCTTGCCGGTCTTGCGAGACGCCGGTTCCGGCTTGATCCAGCCGCTCTCGAACGCGCGATCGGCGATGGCGCACTCGATGGTTTTGATCGAGACCGGATTGTCGTCGATGTTGAGCGTGCAGGACGCTTCGCAAGGCGCCGGGCAGATGCGGCCGGTGACCTCGGGGAAATTGTTCGTGGATTGGAGATTGACCGCGGCCTCTCGCCACTTGCCGCGATAGACCAGATCGTTCCAGTCGGGAATCTGGTTGTTCACGGGGCAGCCGGTCGGCTGCTGGGTGATTGCGTGGGTGCCGTGACAATAGGGCACGCCGCAATCCATGCAGCGGGCGGCCTGCGTCCTGGTCTCTTCGTCCGAGAGCGGCAGCACGAACTCGTGCCAATGCCGAATCCGTTCCGCGACCGGCTGATAGTCGCGGTCGTCCTTCTCGTACTCGAGAAAACCGGTGACCTTGCCCATCCGCTCTTACTCGGCGGCCTGCATTGCGCGGGCCCTGTCCATTTCTGCGAGCGCCCGGCTGAATTCGAGCGGCATCACCTTGCGGAACTTAGGCAGATATTCGCGCCAGTTGGCAAGAATTTCGGCCGCGCGCTTCGATCCCGAGAAGCGGCCGTGGCGGGTGATCAGGATATGCAGCCGTTCGTTGTCGTAACGGGTCATGTCAGTGAGATCGCCATGCATCTCGCCTTCGATCCACTCCGGCATCTCCTGAAGCTCGACCATCGCGCGGTTGCAGCGCTGCGCGAACGTTCCGTCCTCATCGAGCACGTAAGCGATACCGCCGGACATGCCGGCCGCGAAGTTGCGTCCGGTCGACCCCAGGACGACGACGATGCCGCCGGTCATGTATTCGCAGCAATGGTCGCCGGCGCCCTCGATCACGGCTGTTGCGCCTGAGTTGCGAACCGCAAAGCGCTCGCCGGCCACACCGCGGAAATACGCTTCTCCGGCGATCGCACCGTACAGCACCGTGTTGCCCACGATGATGGACTGCTCGGGAACGATGCCGGCGTCGGTGGCCGGACGGATGATCACGCGCCCGCCGGACAGACCCTTGCCGACGTAGTCGTTGCCTTCGCCTTCGAGTTCGAACGTCACGCCCTTGGCAAGGAAGGCCGCGAAGCTCTGGCCGGCGGTGCCGGTCAGACTGACGTGGATGGTGTCGTCGGGCAGACCCTCGTGACCGTAGCGCTTGGCCACTTCGCCGGACAGCATGGCCCCGGCGGTGCGATCGATGTTGCGGATGCCGGTTCGGATCCTGACCGGCGCGCCGCTTTCCAGCGATGGCATCGCCTCTGCGATCAGCTTGCGGTCGAGGATGTCGTGGATCTTGTGGCCCTGTGACTCGGAGCGGTAGATGCCCACGCCCTTCGGCGCCACCGGCTTGGTGAAGAGCCTGGAGAAGTCGAGACCCTTGGCCTTCCAGTGTTCGATCACCTTGCGCTGGTCCAGCATCTGCATCTGGCCGATCATCTCGTCGAAGGTGCGATAGCCCATCGACGCCATGATCTCGCGGACCTCTTCGGCCACGAAGAAGAAATAGTTGATGACGTGTTCGGGCTGGCCGGTGAAGCGCGCACGCAGCACCGGGTCCTGAGTGGCCACGCCGACCGGGCAGGTGTTGAGATGGCACTTGCGCATCATGATGCAGCCCGCCGCGATCAGCGGGGCGGTCGAGAAGCCGAACTCGTCGGCGCCGAGCAACGCGCCGATCACCACGTCGCGCCCGGTGCGGAATCCGCCGTCAGCCTGCACGGCGATGCGGCTGCGCAGCCGGTTCGCCACCAGAGTCTGATGGGTTTCGGCGAGCCCGATCTCCCATGGCGAGCCGGCGTGCTTGAGCGAGGTGAGGGCGGCACCGGCGCGAGCCCCCTCACCT